>CAYWTM010000042.1:0-24333 GCA_964460185.1 uncultured Roseicyclus sp.
AACCCACGCTGATGCCCTGGGCCACGGTGGCGCAGAATGTCTGGCTGCCGTTCCGTCTGGCCGGCAAAAGCTACTCCGAGGTCAAGGACGACGTGCTGGAGGTGCTGCGTCTCGTGGGGCTCGAGAAGTTCCTGAATGCCTATCCGAGGGAACTGTCAGGCGGCATGAAGATGCGCGTCTCGATTGCACGGGCGATCGTGACCAATCCGCGCCTGATCTTGATGGATGAACCCTTTGCCGCGCTGGACGAAATCACGCGGCACAAATTGAACAATGACCTGCTGAAGCTGAAGGATCAGATCGGCTGCACCGTGATCTTCGTCACCCATTCGGTGTTCGAGTCGGTCTTCTTGTCGGACCGGATCGTGGTCATGGCCGCACGCCCCGGGCGTGTCTTGACCGAGCTCGAGGTTGATACGCCCTACCCGCGGGGCGAAGAATTCCGGACGTCACCTGAATACGCCGCCCATGCGCGGCGCGCATCAGAAGCGCTGAAAGAGGCGATGGGAGAACCCGCATGAGCCTTGCAGAAAATCAGGCCCTTCCAACAGAGGTCCGTGGCGACGCCGACGAGCTGCGCCGCGCCCGCACCGCGCAGATCGAACGGGTCGCCAAATGGGCAGCGCCGGTGACGATCATGATCCTGGCGATCATCGGATGGGGCTGGATCGTCGTCGCCAACGAGATCCCGCATTACATCCTGCCGGGCCCCGACAGGGTGTGGGGCAGCCTGGTCGATGACTGGGGCATGCTGATCGACGCGGCCTACCTTACGGGGGGCATCACGCTCCTGGCGCTATTGCTGGCGGTGGTCGGTGGGGCGGGCCTTGCGATCTTGTTCAACCAGTCAAAGCTGCTGGAGCTGTCGTTTTACCCCTACGCGGTGATCTTGCAGGTCACCCCGGTGGTGTCGATCGCGCCGCTGATCTTTATCTACGTGGATTCCAAGGTCGCGGGCATGTTGCTGTGCGCGTGGTTGGTGGCGTCTTTTCCGGTGCTCAGTTCGACAACGCTTGGGCTGAACTCGGTGGATCACAACCTGCGCGATCTGTTCCGCATTTACGGTGCCTCGCGGTGGCAGCGGCTGCGGTTCCTGCAACTGCCCTCGGCGCTGCCCTATTTCCTGGGCGGGTTGAAGATCGCCGGGGGGCTCAGCCTGATCGGCGCCGTGGTGGCGGAACTGGTGGCAGGGACAGGCGGCATCGGCTCGGGCCTGGCGTTCAGAATCCAGGAGGCCGGTTACCGGTTGAACATCGCGCGGATGTTCGCCGCGCTTGCGTTGGTGGCCGCGATGGGCGTGTTCATTTTTGCCGCACTTAGCGTGCTGTCGCACCTCCTGTTGAAGAACTGGCACGAAAGCGCCGTGAAACGGGAAGTGTGATGGATTTTCTGAGCCTGCCAAAGGACGCGGTGACGCTGACAAATGTGACCGTGCCCGCCTGCCTCCTGGGACAGGACGGCGATCTGGTCACAACGGAAATCTCGATTGCGGACGGCAAGATCGCAGACCCCCAGGCGATGGCCATCGACATGAAGGGTGCGATGGTTCTGCCCGCGTTCGTGGATATGCACACGCATCTGGACAAGGGACATATCTGGGCCCGGTCCCCCAACCCGGACGGATCCTTCATGGGGGCGCTGACGACGGTGGGCGACGACCGTGTCGCCAACTGGTCGGCCGATGACGTGCGCCGCCGGATGGAGTTTTCCCTGCGGGCCGCCTTTGCCCACGGAACCCGTGCGATCCGCACCCATCTGGATTCGATCCCGCCCCAGGATGGCATCAGCTTTCCGGTGTTTCGCGACCTGCAGGCAGAATGGGCCGGCCGGATAGACCTGCAGGCCGTGTGCCTGATCGGCTGCAATTACTGGACCGATGACAGCGGGCCGTTCGGGCAGACCGCCGATCTGGTGGCCGCCACACCCGGTGGCGTGTTGGGCATGGTCACCTATCCGATGGATGATCTGCGCGCGCGCATCCGGGGTTTTCTCGAACAGGCGGCCGCACGCGGGCTGGATGCCGATTTCCACGTCGACGAGACGATGGATGCCAGCGTAGAAACCCTGCGTGATATCGCCGAGATCAAGATGGAAACCGGGTTCGGCGGGCGGGTGGTGGTCGGCCATTGCTGTTCCCTGTCGGTGCAGGACGAGACGCGCGCGATGGACACGCTCGACCTGGTGGCGCGGGCCGAGATCGATGTGGTCAGCCTGCCCATGTGCAACCTGTACCTGCAGGACCGATCCCCGCAGGGCACGGCGCGCACACCGCGCCAGCGGGGCATCACGCTGGTCCATGAGATGCGCGCGCGCGATATCCGCGTCAGCTTTGCCTCCGACAACACCCGCGATCCGTTCTATGCCTATGGCGATATGGACATGATCGAAGTGATGCGCGAGGCCACGCGCATCGGACATCTGGATCATTCCCGTGACGATTGGGTTACCAGCTTTTTGACCGACCCCGCCGCGACATGTGGACTGGACGCGCCATCGCTTTCCATCGGCGCTGAGGCGGACCTGGTGATCTGCAAGGCGCGCAACTGGACCGAACTTTTCGCGCGGCCGCAATCCGACAGGATTGTCTTGCGCGCGGGCCAGCAGATTGACCGAACCTTGCCCGATTACGCCGAGCTAGATGATTTGATGAGGACCTGAATGCAACCCAACGTCGCTGCGGCCAAGGCCGCCCTTGCCCATATCGAGCAAGACGAGAACCCGGCCACCATCCGCGCGAAAAGCCGGGATTTCTTTTGGTATTCGCCGGTCCTGAAAGACGCGATGGACCACCTTGAGGCCGATTTCGTGGTGAACCCGAAATCCGAGGCCGAGGTCATCGAGGTCTTGCGGGTCTGCTATGCCCATGACGTGCCCGTCACAACGCGCGGGGCCGGCACCGGCAACTACGGGCAGGCGATGCCGATGCGCGGCGGCTGCGTCATGCATCTGCGGCACATGAATGCGGTGAAGGAAGTGCATCCGGGCCGCGTGATCTGCGAACCGGGGATCTTGCTCAAGGACCTGGATGCGGAATGCAAGGCGCAGTCAGGACAGGAAATCCGGATGTTTTCCTCGACCTGGGCCACGGCCACGATCGGCGGCTTCATCGCCGGCGGCTCGGGCGGGGTCGGGTCGATCCACTGGGGGTCCTTGCGCGATCTGGGCAACATCATCCGCCTGCGGGTCGTCACCATGGAGGAAGAACCGCGCGTTCTGGAGTTCCGGGGCGAAGAGCTTGCCCGGGTCTCTCATGCCTACGGAACCAACGGCATCATCACCGAAATCGAGATCCCGCTGGCCCCCGCCTATGACTGGGTCGAGATGTTCGTGGCGACCAAGGATTTCATGGAGGCCACGCGCTTCACCGATGCGCTGGCCAATCAGGACGGGATCTTGCTGAAGCTCGCGTCGGTCTATGAGGCGCCCGCGCCCTTCGATTATTTCTCACGGGTGAAGCCGCATATCGAAGCCGATGACACGTTGATCGGGCTGATGGTGGCGCCGCATTCCATGGACGGGTTCCTCACCTTCCTCGGGCGCCGCCCCGAGGCACGCCTGATCTACCGGTCGGACGCCTCCGACTGGCCCAAGACACCGGGCCCGGTGTTCGAATACGGCTGGAACCATACCACGCTGAGAGCGTTGAAAGTCGATCCGTCGATCACCTATCTGCAGGTCCGCTACGGTTTCCCGGACCATGTCGAGCTGATCGAAAGGATGCGCGACGCGTTGAGCCCCGAGGTTCTGCAGCATCTCGAAGCGATCAAGATGGACGGCAAGGTCGCTTTTGCCGGTCTGAGCCTGGTGAAATTCACCACGCCCGAACGGCTGGACGAGATCGTGCGCATGCATGAAGAGGCCGGCGCCATGATCTTCAACCCGCATCGCTACACGCTGGAAGAGGGCGGGCGGCAATCGGCGGATCAGCGGCAACTCGACTTCAAGCGCGAGGCGGATCCGAAGGGCCTGCTCAACCCGGGCAAGATGGTCACATGGGACGCGCCGGATTTTGACTATGGCAAGATGTATTCCTATGCTGAGATGACCCCGAAACCGGAGGCTGCGGGATGAGGGATTTCGCTGCGCTTCGCGCACCGACCCGGCGAGGGGCCAGCCCCTCGCGCTCCCCGGGATATTTGGAAAACAGAGAAGGCGGGGCGTGATGGGCCGGGCGCTTGTCCTGTTCGCGCATCCCTGCCCCGAGAGTTTCTCGGCGGCCCTGCACGAGACCGTGGTCGCGCGACTGGGCGCGGCGGGGTGGGACGTGGATGACTGCGATCTGAACGCAGAGGGGTTTTACCCGGTCCTGGGCGAAGCCGAACGGCGCGGCTATCACGAGGAGCCGGGGAATATCGGGCCCGTTGCAGGGTATGTGGACCGCGTGCGTGCTGCCGATGCGCTTGTGATGGTGTTTCCGGTCTGGAATTTCGGGTATCCGGCGATCCTGAAAGGGTTCCTGGACCGCGTCTTTCTGCCGGGCGTGTCCTTTCGGCTGGAGAACGGCAAGGTCAGGCCGAACCTGACACAGATCCGGAAGCTGGCGGCGGTCACCACCTATGGCGGGACCCGAACGCGCGCGATGCTGGTGGGCGATCCACCCCGAAAATGCGTGACGCGGGCGGTCTGGCATGTGTGCCGGCCTGAAAAGATGAAATACCTGGCGCTGTATGACATGAACCGGGCCGGCGACGAGAAACGGGCATCGTTCCTTGCACGGGTCGGCCGGGAGATGGAGGCATTCTGACATGCGGGCGCTGGTCGTCTATTGCCATCCACGCCGCGGCAGCTTTACCGAAGCCGTGCGCGATGTCATTTTGGACAAGCTGGAGGCGGCGGGCGCAGAGATCAGGCTCCGGGATCTTTATGCCGAGGGGTTCAACCCGGTTCTGTCCAGTCACGAGCACGAGATCTACGAGGACGAGACCGTCAACCAGGACCCGGTGCAAAGCCATTGTGACGATCTGAAATGGTGTGACACGCTGATCTTTGTCTATCCGACATGGTGGTACGGATTGCCTGCCATGATCAAGGGATGGCTGGACCGCGCAATGGTGCCGGGCGTCGCGTTCGTGATGCCCGACGAACAGAATTCCGATATTCGCCCGGGCCTGACCAATATCGCGCGCATGGGCGTTTTCACGACCTGCGGGGCAAGCCGTTGGCTGACCTTCCTGGTGGGCGCGCCCGGAAAGCGGACATTGATGCGCGGTGTCCGTCTGTTGTGCGGCAAAGGGTGCAGGACCACCTTTGCCGCCCATTATCTCATGGACAGCTCGACGACGGAAAGTCGCGCCCGCCATCTTGCCAATGTTGCCGCGAAGATGGACAGGTTCATCGGACGGGCCACGCCCCGAACACAGAAGGACGCCACCGCATGATACCGGTTCTGGATTTCGAGCGCTTCACCAATGACCGCGACGGGTTCATCGCCGATCTTGGCGCGGCCGCGCGCGGGCCCGGGTTCTTCTTGCTGAAAGGTCATGGCATCGACCCCGCGTTGCAGGCCGAGGTCTTTGCCCAGGCTGACCGTTTCTTTGCCCTGCCGCAGGCGGCGAAAGAGGCCGTTTCGATCCTGAAGACGCCGCATTACCGGGGATGGGCGCATGATGGGTTGGAAAGCCTGGATGAAACCTCGGGCCAGAAAGACCGCAAGGAAAGCTTCAACATCGGGCTGGATCTGCCTTTGGATGACCCGCGCGTCGTTGCGGGCGAGCCGTTTCGCGGTGTGAACCAATGGCCGGACCTGCCGGGGTTTCGCGACAGCATGCTGGCCTATTACGATGCCGCGCTGGATCTGGGTGTGCGCCTGGCGCGCGCCATCGCACTGGACCTGGGCCAGCCGGAGGATTACTTCGATTGCGCCTTTATCGATCCACTGGCGGCCCTCAGGGTGCTGCATTACCCGCCTGCGAGCGGCGCGCGGGGTGAGATCGGTGCCGGCGCGCATTCCGATTACGGGGTGGTCACCTTGCTGATGACAGATGGCGAGGGCGGATTGCAGGTCAAGGCGCGGGATGGCGACTGGATGGATGTGCCGCATCTGGACGGCGCTTACGTGGTCAATATCGGTGACTGCCTTATGCGGTGGACCAACGATATCTACGTCTCGACCCCGCATCGTGTCTTGCCTCCGAGACGTCAGCGCCGATCCGTCGCCATGTTCATCGAGGCCAACCCGGATGTCGTCGTTCAGGCGTTGCCCGGCACCGGCGCGCCGAAATATGCCCCGATCCGGGCCGTGGATTATCTGCAGTCGCGCCTGGACGCGACCTACAACGAAAAGGTCGAGAAAGCCTGATCGGGTCTAGGACCAGACGACGCCCGCCGCCGGGATGGTCTGGCCATCGTGATCCGCATCCTCCGGACCGTGATTGAACGTGAACCGGGTCTGGCCGGTGTCGCGAATGCGAATACCCTCTGGCAGGTCTTGCACGGCAAGCCCCACCTGCGCCGCGGCACGTTTCAGAAGACGGGCAAGATAGGCGGGGTCCGGCCAACCGGCGAGGTAGTGCAAGGGCCCTGCGCGCACGCAAAGGGGGGCGCCGTCACGATCGGTGTCCAGCACCTCGGCCGTGGTTTCCAGATGTTCGCGCCAAAGCCTGACCGCGCCGCCACCGGCAACCGCCACCGGCATATCGGCCCGGATGGTTTCGACGCGGGTCACGGTTGCATCCAGCCCCGGCAGCGCCGGAGGAAGCGGCAGCGGTATGCCAAGTGCCGCCGTCTTGGCATTGGTGCGGGGCCCGAGGATGACCGGCGCATCGGACCGCGCAACCGCTGCCTTCAGCGCATCGCTCAGCGTGATCACACCGGGAATCAGGGTCAACTTGTAGCCCTCCAGGCTTTCGGCGTCGGGTGGCAGGATATCAATCGACAGGCCCAGCTTGCGAAGCCCCCGGTAGACCTCGAACACCAGCCGGAAGTAATCGCAGCCCGCGCCTTGCGGTTGCGCCGCCCAGGCCCAGGCCGACGCGTAGTCGAAGACCAGCGCGACCGGCGCCTGCGCCAGTTCGACATCGGGCATGGCGGCCAGTTCCCGCGCGACCTGGCGTGCCTCTGGAAACGCGGGGGCTTCCACGCTGTCGGGGCGCAACAGGCCCGCGTGGTATTGCTCTTGCCCAAAAGGCGCCTGCCGCCAGCGGAAATAGCTGACGCATTCCGCCCCGTGGGCGAACGCCTCCCATGTCCACAGGCGCACCATGCCGGGCAGGGGCGCGGGGTTGTGCGGCGCCCAGTTCACCGGGCCGGGTTGTTGTTCCATGATCCACCAGCGGCCGTCCCGGCCAACCGCGCGGTACAGGTCATGGTGAAAGGCCTGAAAATCCGGATCACCCTGGCGCGCGTAACGGCGCTTGTGGTCTTCCGCGTCCTCCAGGCGATCCTCAAGAAAGCCGAGGGGGTAGCTGTCCCATGTGGCGATTTCCATCTGGCGTCCGGTGGCGAAATGGTCGAATTCGACGATGCGGCCCATGTAATTGTGACTGATGGGCGCGGAGGAATGCCTGCGGATCGCGTCGACCTGCGCGGCGTTGTATCGGGCCACCTGATCCGACGAAAACCGCCTGAAATCCAGCGCATGGGACGGGTTGGGTTCGGTGACGGTCAGGTTGGGCAGATCGACCTGGTCAAACCGGTCGTAGTCCATGGACCAGAACACGTTGCCCCAGGCCCGGTTCAGCGCGTCGGTGGATTGGTATTTTTGCGCCAGCCAATCGCGAAATGCGCGGCGGGCCGCATCGGAATAGCTGTAGACCGTGTCGTGGCAGCCGTATTCGTTGTCGGTCTGCCAGGCGGCAACCTTTGCCCCGAACCGTTTGGCCAGCAGGGTGGTGATGCGCACGGATTCGTCGCGGTATCCGTCATGGGAAAAGCAATAATGTCGCCGGGACCCGAACCCGCGAAGACGCCCCTGTGCATCCTTGGCCAGCATGTCGGGGTGGCGGTCCAGCATCCACCGGGGCGGCGTGGCGGTCGGGGTTCCCAGAACCACCTTCAGACCAGCCTCTGTCAGCGTATCGATCGCCCGGTCCAACCAGTCGAATTGCAGGTCGCCCGGGGCCGGTTCAAGCCGTGACCATGCGAATTCCCCGATCCGCACCCATGTCAGGCCAAGATCGGCCATGCGGGCCGCGTCGTGTTCCCATTGATCTTCGGGCCAGTGTTCGGGGTAGTAGCAGGTCCCAAGCGTCCGTTTGAGGGTCATGGCATGACCTTGTGTTCAGCTTGCCCTGCGACGCTGCACGACACGCAAAGGGTTTGACCCGAAAGCGGCGCGGCATCCAGCGTGTCGCCGGGCAATCCCTGCCGCGCGGACGTTATGAACATCGTGCGCAGATCCGGTCCGCCAAAGGCAGGGCAGGTCGGTTGTGGTACGGGCAGGGAAATTTCTTCTACAAGATTTCCCGACGCGTCATAACACGCAACGCGCGACCCACCCCATTCGGCACAACAGAACCGACCCCGAGCGTCGATCACGGCCCCGTCCGGATTGATGCCGGCCTCGCGGTGATCGAGGTAGATTTCCCAATCACCCCGGGGCCAGCCATCGGGGTCCAACGCGATCCGCCAGACCAGGTGTTGCGCCGTATCCGCGAAATACGCGGTCTGACCATCCGGCGCGAAACTGGTGGCGTTGGGAATGGTGATGTCTGCCTTCAACTGCCGCACTTCGCCCCGGTAATAGCGATACAACGCCCCTGCCCCCGGTTCGGCGTGTTTGCCCATCGTCCCGATCCAGAACCCGCCCTGCGGGTCGGCACGACCGTCATTGGATCTCGTGGCAGGGTTGTCGGCCTCTAGCGGGACAACGGCCTGCGACAGGCCCGTGGGCAGATCGAACAAGATAAGATCACGTTCGGTGGCGATCATGAGGGTGTCGTCATCCACCCATCCGGCGGCCGACACATGGCGATCGAACTCCCAATGCTGCGGGCCATCAAGGGTCCGGGTCAGCAACCGCTTGCCCATGATATCGAACCAGAAAAGTTGCGCGCGACTGGGGTGCCACAACGGCCCCTCGCCCAGCAAACAGGCGCGATCGTCAAAGACCGACATGGTCATACCGCGATACCCTTGGTGACGGTGTCATAGGCCGCAACCATACGAGCCGCGCGTTCGGCGATGGTTTCCGCCGTGACGCCCGGCTTGTAGAGCGCCGAACCTATGCCGAAGCCATCCGCGCTGGCGTCGATCCATTCCGCGAAGTTCTCGGGCCCCGCACCGCCCACGGCATAAACCTGGGTGCCGGGCGGAAGGATCGCACGGATCGCCTTCAGACCGGCGGGGCCGATCAGACTGGCAGGAAATATCTTCAGACCATCGGCGCCCGCCTTCAGGGCTACAAAGCATTCGGTGGGCGTCAGGACACCGGGATAGCTCGCCATGCCAAGCCTCTTGGTTTCGGCAATCACCTCGGCATCGCAGTTTGGCGATACGACCAACGTGCCACCCGCGTCGGCAACGGCGCGCACGTCCTGCACGCTCAACACCGTACCCGCGCCGATCTGCGCATGATCCCCGAACGCCCGGGCCAGAATGCCAATGCTGTCCAATGGATCGGGAGAGTTCAGCGGCACCTCGATCCGGGTAATCCCGGCGCTGATCAGGGCGGCGCCGACAGGGTTCGCCTCTGCCGGGGTAAGACCGCGAAGGATGGCGATGAGGGGGCGATGTGTCATGTCAGGCTCGGCTCTGTCTGGGCGGCACGAATGCGGGCAAGACCCGCGAGTGTGAGGGGATCGGCATCCATTGGCCGGGCTGTCAGACCCTGCGTTTGCAGCGCGCGGGCATAAAGATCCGCCAGCGCCGGCGTACCGGCGATGACCACATCCTGCCCCAGCCAATAGGGTTTGGCCGCCGCCAGTTCGGCACCGATCAATGTGCCCGACAGGCGCGCACGCGACACCTCGGGCGCCGTGCCGTTCAAGGTGGCGTCCGCCCGGATGGAAAACAGGCGTTGAGCCAGGCGTTCCGGGCGAGACAGGATTTCACCCACGGCATCCGCAAAAGCATCCTGATCCATGCCTGCAGACCCGACGGAATGGCGCAAGACGCTTTGGCTCGACAAGAGATCGAACATCTCACCCGTCATGGCGGTCTGAAAACTCACGATTTCTTCGGCGCTGACATGGACCCATTTCGTGTGCGTTCCGGGCAGGCACAGAACACCGTCGAATTGCGGTTCAAGCGCCAGGAAGCCCGCGACCTGCGTTTCCTCGCCGCGCATGACATCGGGCGGCGCGGCCTGACTGAGACCGGGCACGATCCGCATCTTGATCCGGTGATCGCGGGTCTTGGTGACCGCCATGGGCCGAAGCGCTGCAGGCTTGGCCGGCACCCGCGCATAAGGGGCCTCCTGCCAGCCCTGTTTGGCACCGACCATTCCGCAGGCCAGAACCGGCGTGGGATCGACCCCCACCCAATCTTCTATCAGATCGATAAGGGCCGGCTCGAATGCATCCGGAGACAGCCCGCCCATGCCCGTGTCGGAGGACGCATGCGCCAGGATGTCCCCCTGGGCCCCGATGGCCCAGGCCCGCAGGCGCGACGTGCCCCAATCGACGGCGATCCAGTCGGCATATCGTGTTTGTGCACTCATCCCGTGACCACCACGCCCCCGTCGATGACCAACGCCTGCCCCGTCATCGCCCTGGATTGATCCGACGCCAGAAACAACATGCCGCCCACGATGTCCTGGGGTTTGAGATGCTCCTTGAGGCACATCCTGTCCATATGCGCCGCCAGATCCTCCGGCGCGGCCCACATTTCAAGCTGTTTGTCGGTCAGAACCCAACCCGGCGCCAGCGTATTGACGCGGATCTTGTCGGGGCCGAATTCGCGGGCGAGGCTGCGGCTCATGGCGGTGATGCCGCCGTTGGCGGTTGTGTAGGCCGGATACCCTGCATTGCCCATCATGTAGGAAATCGACGAGACATTGATGATCGAACCGCCACCGGCGGCCCGCATGCCCTCGATCACGGCCTGACAGGCAAAGAAATAGGCCTTTAGATTGATCGCCTGCGACCAGTCCCAGAAATCCTCGTCGACCTCCAGCGTGGTGTGGCGCTGATCGTTCGCGGCGTTGTTGACCAGCACCGTGATCGGGCCATGCGCCTGTGCGGCTTCTGCAAGACAGGACTTGAGGCGGGCGATATCGGTGATGTCGCATTGCAGGTAGAGCGGACGGTTTCCTGTCGCCTGTTCCATCGCGTCGCAGAATGCACCGGCATCCGACCGCTGCGCAAAGGCGACCCTGGCGCCTTGTCGCAAAAAACCTTCGGTCAGGGCCGCACCTATGCCCGAGCCGCCGCCGGTGATGAAAACCGAACGCCCCGCCAGATCCGGATAAACCGCGCTCATGCTGCCCTCCGGTCGTGGCACCACGCGGGCAGCATGGCCCCATGTGCGGTGATCAGATCGTCGATCAGCCCCCGGATCTGGCGCAGGTCCAGTTCGGCGGCGGTGTGCGGATCCATGTAAGCGGCATGATAGATATGGTCGCGATCTTCATCGACCAACGCGCGCACCACCAGTTCCTGAACGTTGATCTGCGAGCGCATGAGCGCCACCAGTTGCGGCGGAATGTCGGTGACGGTCGTGGGCTGGCATCCGTTGGCATCCACCAGCGTGGGCGTCTCGACCGCAGCGCCAATGGGCAACTGCGGAAGCTGGCCCCGGTTGGGCAGGTTGGCGTAGGCGACATAGGGCGTGTCGGTCACGATGGCGTTCATCATCTCGGCGGCGAACTCGTGAGATTTCTTCACCTCGATCCCGGCGGCGGCCTTGAGCGAAGCGGCCTGCGTGGCCCATTCGGCCATCTGGATCTCGCAGCGCGCCGGATATTCATCCAGCGGGATGCCCATGTCGGCGATGATATCCTCGCGTCCGTCCTTGATGAACCAGGGCACGTATTCGGCCAGATGCTCCGAGGATTCGGTGCAGAAATGGCCCAGGTGCTCCATCACCTCGTAGCGCACCTTGTTGATGCAGTGCGGCCGCTGGACGGGCGTCTTGGGCAGGCGGCCGGTGCGATACCCCGCGCGCAGAAGCGGGTAGAGGTCGCGGCCCTGATGCTCCAGCCGCAGGAAAAAGGCGACATGGTTCACACCCGCCACGCGGTAGCGGATTTCGTCTTTCGGCAGGTCCAGATCGTAGGCGATTTCCTCGACCGTGTTCTGCACCGAATGGCACAGCCCCGCCTGCCTCAGGCCCGGAAACCGCTCGGCCAGCGCCATGGTATTGATCGCCATGGGATTCACGTATTGCAAGAGCGTCGCATCGGGGCAAAGCCGCGCCATATCCTCGGCAACCGCCCAAAGATGCGGCACCGTGCGCAGCCCGCGCATGATGCCCCCCACGCCCAATGTATCGGCAATGGTCTGGCGCAGGCCGTATTTCCTGGGGATGTCGAAATCGATCACGGTCGACGGGCGATAGCCACCGATCTGAAAGGCGGTGACGACGAAATCCGCCCCGTCCAACGCCCTGGCCCGGTCCGTCGTGGCCTCGATCACGGCCCCGGATCCCATCGCCTGGACCATCTTGCGCGCCACCATGGCCGATTCTTCCAGCCGCACTGGATCGATATCCATCAGCGAAATCCGCGCATCGGCCAGGGCCGGGAAATGCAGCATGTCGCCGACGATGTTCTTCATGAAAATCGTGGATCCCGCGCCGATAAAGGCGAGTTTTGTCATTTGACCGCTCCGAGTGTCAGGCCGGCGATAAAGTGTTTTTGCATCATGAAAAAGATGGCGACAGGGGGAATCGCGGCCACGATCGAACCTGCGCTCATCAAATGATACTGGGCCACGTATTGCGAATTGAACGAGGTGATGCCAGCCGTCACCGGCTGCGCATCGGGCCCCTGGGTCAACACGATCGCCCAAAAGTAGTCGTTCCAGATGAAGGTAAAGATCAGCACGCTCAATGCCGCGATCGCGGGCCGCATCAGGGGCAACACCACGAACCAGAAGATCCGCCATTCCGCGACGCCTTCGACCCGGGCGGCCTCGATCAGTTCGTAGGGCAAGGCCCGGATGAAATTGCGCATGAACAACGTGCAAAACCCGGTTTGAAACGCGATGTGAAACAACACGAGGCCAAGTTTCGTGTCGTAAAGGCCCATGCCCACCGTCAGGTCGCGCACCGGCACCATCAGGATCTGGAACGGCACGAAATTTCCGGCGATGAACATGAAAAAGATCAGCAGATTGCCCCGGAATCGGTAAATGCCCAGCGCAAAGCCGGTCATGCACGACAGGGCGACCGCGCCGACCACCGTCGGCACGGTGATCAGCACCGAGTTCAACAGGTACCGCGGCATATCGGATTCGAAAAAGACCCGGCCATAGTTGGCGACGAATTCGAACGACGACGGCACGCCCCAGTAATTTCCGTTCGAGAAATCCGCCGACGGCCGGATCGAGAACACCATCACCGCGATCAGCGGCAACAGCCACATGATCAATGCGATCGGCAAGAGCGACTGATAGGTCACCTGCACCGCACGGGACCGTTTTTCTATCGGAGTAGGGAACATCAGATCATCCCTCCCTTAATGCCGCGCGTCGCGTTCATCGCGCCACATCGAATAGAGGAAATAAGCGATGAAGATCAGCATGATCATGAAGAGCACCACCGCGATGGCCGACCCATACCCCATCCGGAACCCGTATTCCCCAAGCGCCTTTTCGAACATGTAAAAGCTCAGAACCCGGGTCGATCCGAACGGTCCGCCATTGGTCATGATCGAGATCAGGTCAAACGACCGAAGCGCGCCGATGATCGTCACAACAAAGGCAATGAACGTCGCGGGCTTGAGCTGCGGCAAGATCACGTACCACAGCATCTTCCACCCCTTCGCACCGTCCAGCCGGCCTGCCTCGACCTGTTCGGGATCCACGGCGTTCAGGCCGGTCAGATACAAGATCATGCAATAGGCCGTCTGCGGCCAAAGCCCGGCGGCAATGATCCCGTAGGTCGCCAGTGTCGGATCGCCAAGGATGTTGATGCTGTCAAAGCCGATGGCCGTGATGATGTTGTTCAGCAACCCTTCGCGCGGCAGGTAGAACCAGCTGAACACCAGCCCGACCACCACCTGGCTGAGCACGAACGGGAAAAAGAACAGCGACTTGTAAAGCCGGATTCCGACGACATTCTGGTTCAAGAACAGCGCGATGAACAACCCGACCGGGATCGCCAGCAGATACAGCGCCAGCCATTTCACGTTATTCCAAAGCGAGGTCTCGAACGCGCGATCCGTGGCCAGCTCGCGGTAGTTGTCCAGCCCGATATAGCTGGCCTCGCCCAGCCCGTCCCAATCATACAAAGAGATGTGAAAAGACTGAAAGATCGGAATGATCACGTAGACCGCGAAAAACAGCGTGCCCGGCAACAAGAACATGAGCGGCGTCACGATCATCCGGTTCTTCTGCAGCCAGGTCTGTTCGGCATGCGTCCGGGTCATTGTGTTGGCGGTCATCGTGCTCATCACGCGCACTCCTGATCGGGCGGGGTGGGGGTGGGGCGGCCCATTCGAAAGGCGCGCGGCGCGGCGCGGCTTGCGGATAGGCGGGCGGTGGCGGGATATGCCCCGCCCCTGTTCGGGGCGAGGCAAGACATTCAAGACCGGGGATCAGTAGATCCGCTGACGGGCGGCTTCCAGACGCGCGAGGATGTCGTCCAGATTGTCCGGGAACACCATGAACTCCTGAAGGCCTTCCATACCGGCCGCGGCCATTTCCGCCGGCCAGTCACGGTCAAAGAACTGCGCAATACCGCCGGTGGCGTTCTGGCTCAGCATCTCGAACCCCTGCTGGATGAACTCGTCATCCGCGACCGACGCGTTGGCGTTGACGGGCAGCTGGCCAAGACCCTCGGGGCCATTGATGCGGGTCTGCACATCGGCCGAGGTGACATAGGCCAGGAAGGCACGGGCCGCTTCCACGTTCTGCGCGCCCGAGGCGACGTGGAACGTGTCGGTAGGCGCATCCTCACCCATGGCGACATCGGGGTTGATCACCGGGAACTGGTAAAAGTCCAGCTGGTCATCGGTCAGACCTGCATTGCGCAGCTGATCGACGGCGAAGTTGCCCATCAGGTAGGCCGTGGCGTCGCCATTGACCATGAAGGGCAGCGCCTCTTGCCAGGAATAGTTCTGGTGGTCTTCGATGAAGCCGCCCATGTCGATCAGGGTGCGCCAGTTGGCAAAGGTTTCGCGCACGCGATCATCGGTCCACGGCACTTCGCCGCGCGCCAGCTGCATGTGGAAATCGAACCCGTTGGTGCGCATGTTCAGGTAGTCGAACCAGCCGCCGGCGGTCCACAGGAACCGGGTGCCGATGGTGTAGCAGGCGCGCCCGCTGTCGACGATGACCTGGCAGTTTGCCAGTTCCTCTTCCCAGGTGGCGGGCTCGGACAGGCCAAGCTCGTTGAAGATATCTTCGCGGTAGTAAACACCCCACTGGTAGTAGGTATAGGGAACGCCCCACTGCGCGTCGTTCATGGTCATCGCGCCGCGAACGGATTCAAGACCTTCGTAGTCGCCCGCATCCCACCAGTCCGAGATGTCCATGAACAGGCCGGCATCCACAAAGGGCCCCATCCGGTTGGCGGCATACCAGTTGATCACATCCGGCGGATTGGCCGTCAGTGCATTGCGGATCTGGGTTTTCCACGCTTCGCGATCCACGATGGTCAGGTCGACCTCGAGGTTCGGATGCATCTCGTCGAATTCGGCCGCGAGGCTTTCCATCACGGCGCGGGGGCCGGGGTTCGACATGTCCGAGATGATGGTCAGCGTGCCTTCGAGGGTCGAATGTGCGTCGGCAAATGCCATGCCCGAAAGCATGGTTGCCCCTGCCAGCGCCGCGGCGCCGGTTTTCAAGATGGATCGCATGGTGTCCTCCCTATGATCCGGTCTGCAAATCTAGTTTCATTATGTGAAACCTAGTTTCTTATGTTGAAATCCTAGCCCGAGTCAGCCTAGGTTTGTCAACAGCAAACCTTTTCGGCACATCGCCGCAAAGCCATGCACTGGGGAAGGTCGCGTTGCGGGAACGTGCGCAACCGGGGAGGATACCGTGGCCGAAGACGCCGCAAATACAAAGGACGGAACCGTCGCCAAGGCGCTGGACGTTCTGGATCAGGTGGCCCATTTCGGCCGCCCGGTCCGCTTTGGAGAGTTGCTGGAGTCAAGCCCCTACCCCAAGGCCACGCTTTATCGATTCGTGCAGGTTCTGACCCGTCAGGGGATGCTGACCTATGACCCCGATCGCCAGACCTATGCGCCGGGCCTCAGGCTGGTGCGTCTTGCGCATTCGGCATGGGAAACGTCGTCACTGGCGCCGATCGCCCGCCCGCACCTTGATGCGCTTTCGGCCGAGATCGGCGAAACCGTGCACCTGGCACAGCTGGACGGCGGCCAGGTTCTCTATGTCGACAAGCGCAACGCGCTCAGGCCGATTGCCATGTATTCAGAGGCCGGCAAGATCGGTCCGGCCTATTGCACCGGCGTCGGCAAGGCGATGATGGCCTATCTGCCCGAGCCGCAATTGCAAAAGGTGCTCGCGCAGCAAAGCTATCACCGGTTCACGCCCCATACCTACACCGACGCCGAAACGCTGCGCACGGAACTGGTCGCGATCCGCGCCCGTGGCTTTGCCTATGACCGCGAGGAACATGAGCCGGGGATCATCTGCGTGGCCCTGCCGATCCTGGCGCGCACGGGGCGGATCCTCGGGGCGCTGTCGGTCACGTCCTCCACCGAACGGATGAGCCTCAAGGATCTTGAGCGCCACGCCCCGCGCATCCGCGCGACGGCCGATGCCATTGCGGCGGAGGCGCAGGATTGGCGCTTTCCCGACGCCGCCGAATAACACAAGGAGCCACTGCGATGTCCGGCCTGAAACTGCAAAACGTCGTCAAGCGCTACGGCGCGACCCAGGTCATTCATGGCGTCGACCTGGATATCGAGGACGGGGAATTCTGTGTCTTCGTCGGCCCCTCGGGATGCGGCAAGTCCACCCTGTTGCGCATGGTGGCCGGGCTCGAGGAAACCTCGGGCGGCAGCATTTCGATCGGCAGCCGCGATGTGACCCGCGTCGACCCGTCCGAACGGGGCGTGGCGATGGTGTTCCAGACCTACGCGCTATACCCGCATATGACGGTCGAGGAAAACATGGGCTTTGGCCTGAAGATGACCGGCCATCCCGCCGCCGAGGTCAAGGCAAAGGTCACCGAGGCGTCCCGCGTGCTCAAGCTGGATGACTACCTCAAACGCAAGCCCAAGGCGCTGTCCGGCGGGCAGCGCCAGAGGGTCGCCATCGGCCGGGCCATCGTGCGCGGGCCGGAGGTGTTCTTGTTCGACGAACCGCTGTCGAACCTCGACGCCGAACTGCGGGTGGAAATGCGGGTGGAAATCGCGCGCCTTCACCAGGAAATCGGGGCAACGATGATCTACGTCACCCACGACCAGACCGAGGCGATGACGCTGGCCGACAAGATCGTGGTCCTGCGCGCGGGCCGGGTCGAACAGGTGGGCAAACCTCTCGACCTGTATAATGATCCCGACAACCAGTTCGTGGCGGGTTTCATCGGCAGCCCCGCGATGAACTTCTTTTCCGGGGTAGCCCATGAGGGCGGTGTAAAGGTCGATGCCCTTGGCGGCACCGTGGTGCGCGCCCCGTCAACCGTGGGCCCTACCGCCAATGTGGGCGTGCGGCCCAACCACCTGAAACTCAGCGACGGCGACACCCACAAGGTCGAGTTGAGCGAACAGTTGGGCGGCGTCAGCTATCATTATCTGGCTGCACCCGACGGATCCCGGATCATCGTCGAGGCACACGAACAACACGCCCCCACGCCGGGTAGCATGACCGGCCTCAGCTTTGACCACAAGGACGCGTATTTCTTTGATACGAATTCAGGCCTGCGCCTGCGCTAGCGGCACCTATGGTCAAATCTAGAGCGGAAGGGCCGTTGTCTTGAACACCGTCTTGAGCGCGAAGGAGGATTGCATCTGGGCGACCCCGGGCAACCGGGCAAGGTATTGCCGGTGGATGCGCGCGAAATCCTCGCTGTCGCGGGCCACGACCTTCAGAAGGTAATCCGCGCTGCCTGCCATCAGGTGGCATTCCAGGACGTCGGGCACCCGCGCCACCGCCTTCTCGAAGGCATCAAGCGTTTCGTCGGATTGGCCCGACAGCTTGATTTCGACGAAGACGGTCGTCACACGCGCCACCGAACGCGGGTTGAGCAGCGCCACATAGTCCCGGATCACGCCCGATTGTTCCAACCTTTGCACCCGCCGATGACAGGCTGACGGCGACAGGTGCACATGTTCGCTAAGCTCTGCATGGGTCATGCGCCCGGCCTTTTGCAAGGCCCTCAGAATGGCGCGGTCCATATCGTCAAGGTCCGTCTCTCTGCGAGATTCGTTCATGAATTAGCCTGTTCATCGAAAAATCGTGCGGTGAACTCGCACATCCCGCAGCAAAGATCAAAGCAATTCCAGATCGAAAGGCGCATCATGACCCCAAGCCCATGGAGGATTGGAAAGATGCTTATCGGTTGCCCGAAAGAGATCAAACCGCAGGAATTTCGCGTTGGCCTGACGCCCGCCGCTGCGCGCGAGGCCAGGGCTCATGGTCATGATGTGTTGGTTGAAACAGGGGCCGGAACCGGCGCCGGTTTCGACGACGACGCCTACCGTGCGGTCGGGGCCGAGGTCGTCACAACGGCCGCCGAGATCTTTGCCCGCGCCGACATGGTGGTGAAGGTCAAGGAACCGCAATCCGCGGAACGCCGACAACTGCGCGAGGGGCAGATCCTGTTCACCTACCTGCATCTTGCCCCGGACCCCGACCAGACCCGCGACCTGCTGGCGGCAGGTGTCACGGCAATCGCCTATGAAACCGTCACCGACGCGGCCGGCGGCCTGCCCCTGTTGGCGCCCATGTCAGAGGTCGCGGGTCGTCTGTCGCCCCAGGTGGGCGCATGGGCGCTGCAAAAGGCCAACGGCGGACGCGGCGTGCTGATGGGCGGCGTGCCGGGCGTCGGCCCGGCCGAGGTGGTTGTCATCGGCGGCGGTGTGGTCGGCACACAGGCCGCACGCGTGGCCGCCGGAATGGGTGCGGATGTCACCGTGCTGGATCGCTCCCTGTCGCGGCTACGCTATCTGGACGACATCTATCGCGGCGTCTTCAAGACCCGCTATGCCAGCGCGGATGCCACGGCCCAGGTGATCACCACCGCCGATCTTGTCATCGGCGCCGTGCTGATCCCCGGGGCGGCGGCACCGAAATTGGTGACGCGCGCGCAGCTGTCCACCATGAAACCCGGTGCGGTCATCGTCGATGTGGCGATCGATCAGGGCGGGTGTTTCGAAACCTCGCGGGCCACCACCCATCAAGATCCGATCTACGAGGTGGACGGCATCGTGCATTACTGCGTCGCCAACATGCCCGGCGCCGTCGCGCGCACCTCCACGCTGGCGCTCGGCAATGCAACCATGCCCTACATGCTCGCCCTGGCGGACAAGGGATGGCGGCAGGCCTGCGCCGACGATCCGCATCTTCTGGCAGGGCTGAACACCCATGCCGGAAAGCTGACGAACTACGCCGTAGGCAAGGCGTTGGGCATCGACGTGACCTCGCCCACGCTCATCGTGAAAAGCTAGGCCCGGACGGGCGGCGGGCCATGCCGCCGCCGCGACCATGGCCGCTCAGCTGCTCTGAGCCTTCAGCGCGTCACGGATTTCAGCCAACAATTCCTCTGCCGTCGGGCCCTTGGGCTCTTCGACGGCGGGGGCCTCTTCTTGCTTCTTTTCCGCCGCATCCTTGATGCGGTTGACCATCTTGACCAGCATGAAGACGACGAAGGCGACAATCAGGAAATTGATCACCGCCATCACGAAATTGCCGATGGCGAACACCGGCGCGCCGGCCTCCTGTGCGGTGGCCAGCGAGGCATAGTTTTCCCCGTTCAGCGCATAGAACCACCCCGAGAAATCGATGCCGCCCGTGAAAAGCGCGATGATCGGATTGATCAGATCCCCGACAAGCGACGTCACAATCGCCGTGAAGGCCGCACCGATAATGATGCCCACCGCCATGTCCATTACATTGCCCTTGGCAATGAAGTTCTTGAATTCGTTTATCATTTGGTCATTCCATCCCGCTGTGCCGTGCAAAATATGCGCACTCGCCCTGCATCCCCGCACGGCGATCCACCACCCGCAAACTGAAACCGACCTTACCAAGGCGATCAAGGGTGTTTAGGTGGGTTCAGGCAAATCGCAGCGTGGAGCACCGCGAATGTCCGACCTCGCCCAATTTCCCATCACCAGACGGTGGCCTCCGGCCGACCCGACCGTGATCCAGCTCTATGCGTTCCCGACGCCCAACGGCGTGAAGGTGTCCATCGCCCTCGAGGAAATGGCCCTTCCCTATGAAGCACATCGCGTCACCCTGTCGGCCAGCGACGTGAAAAGCCCCGATTTCCTGTCACTGAATCCCAACGGCAAGATCCCTGCCCTGATCGACCCGAACGGGCCTGATGGCGCACCGATTGCATTGTGGGAATCGGGCGCGATCCTGATCTATCTGGGGGAAAAGACCGGCCAGCTGATCGGCACGACCGCGGCCGAGAAATACCAGGTCATCAAATGGGTCATGTTCCAGATGGGCGGCCTGGGCCCCATGTTCGGCCAGCTCGGGTATTTCACGAAATTCGCCGGCGCCGAAATCGAAGATCCCCGGCCAAGACAGCGGTATGTAACCGAAGGCAAACGTCTCCTGGATGTGCTCGACAGCGCCCTGGAGGGGCAGGACTGGATCGCAGGCAGGTATTCGATCGCCGATATCGCGATCGCGCCATGGCTGTGGGCGCTCGACACCTACGGCACCAGGGATGTTCTTGGCGTCGACGATCTCAGGAACGTTCCCGCCTACCTTGACCGCTTCGTGGACCGCCCGGCGGTTCGAACCGGCCTTGTGACGCCACCGCGCGAAGCGTGATCAGACACGGGCCCGTCCGCCTCAGCCGGGCAACTGCCCGGTCAGTACGTATCGCAGGATCTGCGCCACCTGCCCCGGCTCATCGCAGGCTGCCAGTGCTGCTGCGTGCACCTCCTTGAGGGCATGCTGATGTTCGGGCAGGCTGACGATGATCAGCGACTTGCCGAGCGCCGAGGCGTATCCGGCATCGAAGGCCGCGTTCCACTGGCGATATTTCTCACCGAACCGCACGACGACGACATCCGCCTCTTCGATCAGGCGCCGCGTGCGGATCGCGTTCACCTTCGCGCCCTTGTGGTCATGCCAGAACTTGATGTCTTCCGCCCCGAGGATGGCGACACCGCAATCGTCACTGGCTCCGTGATCGGTGACCGGCGCGCTGAACACCACGTCCAGACCAGCGGCCCCCGCCTGGATCTCCTCGCGCCAATCCGTGTGGATCTCACCTGACAGATAAACCTTCAACATGCTGAATTTCCCCTATCTGAAAGGCCGCACGGCGCGACCCAGCCATCTTTATCCATGAAATATGGCCGCCGGAGGCATCCGGCACCCGCCCCGCGCGGGCCGTTCGACCAGCTGGCGCGACCTCTCAACGGCCACCGCAAATTCTGCTTCAGAATTTGCGCCGGGGCGGGCGCGCAAGCGGGCGCAATCCCGCCTAGCCGCGCAAGGATCCGCCCGAGGCTTTTTCAACCTTCTCGACGATCCTTGCCGCCACCGCTTCGATCTCCTCCTCGGTCAGGGTCTTGTCGCGTGGCTGCATCCGCACCGACAAGGCGATCGACTTGCGCCCCTCGCCCAGAGATCCTCCCAGGAACTCATCGAACACGCGCACATCGTCGATCAGGGTCTTGTCAGCCCCCGCCGCCGCATTGACCAGCACCGCCGCCTCGACCCCGGCATCGACCACAAACGCGAAATCGCGCTCCACGGCCTGGAAATCGGAGACCTGGACTGCACCACGGCTCACATTGACGGATTTCGGCAACGGAATCTCGCCAGGCCACAGGGTAAAGGCCATCGCCGGACCTTTGACATCCATCGCCGAAAGGATCCTTGGATGCAGCTCTCCAAAGACGCCAAGCACCTTCTTGGGCCCCAGGCAGATCATGCCATGACGCCCCGGATGCCACCAGTCGGCCGCCCCTCGCAGGATCTGCGCCTTCGCGGGCGCCCCCATGGCACCCAGGACCGCCTCTGCATCGGCTTTCACGTCGTAGATATCGACAGGGCGCCGGGCGCCATACGGATCACGCGGGCCCGAATGACCCACCAAAAGACCCGTGACCAGCAGATGCTGTTCCCCCGGCTCACCACCATGAAAGGCGTGGCCGACCTCGAACAGGGCCAGATCCATCATGCCGCGCGCCTGGTTGCGCGCTGCCGCCTGCAACAGGCCCGGCAACAGCGCGGGGCGCATGTGGCTCATCTCGCTGGAAATCGGGTTTTCCAGCATCATGTCGTCGCTGCCGCCCCCGAACAGCGCGGCCGAGGCGCGGTCGATGAAACTGTAGGTGACGCATTCATTGTAGCCCAGCGCCGCGCAGGTCCGCCGCCCGGCCCGCTCGCGCAACTGCACCGGCGTCAGCACCGGGGCCGGCACACCGGCACTGGGGCGCGCCATGGGCCTGGGTTCCAGCTTGGTCAGCGACGCGATGCGCGCAACCTCTTCGACCAGGTCGGCCTCGCCCTGAACATCGCGCCGCCAGGACGGCACCCAGACCTCGAGCACATCGCCCGTACCCGTGGCCGAAAAGCCAAGCGCGGTCAGGATGCGCACCTGTTCCTCTTTCACGATCTCCATACCGACCAGTGAAATCACCCGCCGGGTATCCAGCGGATAGCTCCGCGCGGTCTTGAGCGGCGCGCCGCTTTCCACGATCTCCGAAGGCTCCCCCCCGCACAGATCCAGGATCATCCGCGTCGCGGCCTCAAGCCCCGGCAGGGTGTATTCGGGGTCGACGCCACGCTCGAACCGATAGCGCGCGTCGGAATTGATCTTGAGATCACGGCCCGTGTAGGCGATCTGGATCGGATCCCACCACGCGCTTTCGACGAACACGTTCACCGTGTCGTCGGTGCAGCCGGTCGCGGCCCCGCCCATGACTCCGGCGATGCTTTCGGGGCCCTTGTCATCGGAAATGGCAATCTGGCCAGAGCTGAACCGGTAGGACTTGTCGTCCAGCGCCATGATCTCTTCGCCGCCCTTGGTGCGGTGGACACGCAGGTTGCCATGCACCTTGTCCGCATCGAACACGTGCAAGGGGCGGTTCATGTCATAGGTGAAAAAGTTCGTCACATCGACCAGGGCGGAAATCGGGCGCAGGCCGATGGCGCGCAGCCGATCCTGCAGCCAGGCCGGGCTTGGCCCGTTCTTGACGCCGCGGATCAGGCGACCGGCGAAATGCGGCGCCACGTCTTGCGTGTCGTCATCGATGGTCACGCCGATGGGGCACGGGAAGGTGCCCGCCACGGGCGCGACCGCCCTGGTCTTCAACCTGCCAAGCCCCCGCGCGGCCAGGTCACGCGCCACGCCTTCGACGCCCAGCGCATCCTGGCGGTTGGGCGTGATGGCGATCTCGATCACCGGGTCGACCTTGGCTGGATCGTGCTCCGCCAGCCAGTCGATGAACCGCTGGCCCACCTCGCCCGATGGCAGTTCGATGATGCCGGAATGCTCGTCGCTCAGCTCCAGTTCGCGCTCGGACGCCATCATCCCGAAGCTCTCGATCCCGCGGATCTTGCCCACGCCGATGGTGGTGTCGATCCCCGGCACATAGGTGCCCGGTTTGGCCAGCACCACCGTGATCCCGGCGCGCGCATTCGGCGCACCGCAGATGATCTGCTGCACGCCGTCGTCGGTTTCCACCTGGCACACGCGCAGCTTGTCGGCGTCGGGATGCTTTTCGGCGCTGACCACGCGGGCCAGCGTGAAATCCTTCAGGCGCGCGGCGCGATCATCCACGCCTTCCACCTCGAGGCCCAGATCGGTCAGGGTCTCGACGATGTCATCGAGGCTTGCCTCGGTCTCAAGATGATCTTTCAGCCAGGACAGGGTGAATTTCATCGACTGCGCTCCGCTTAACTGTCCAGCGGGGTTCTAACGTGTGAGACGGCGAAGTCCACCGCAGAAGGGCCTCCGCGACCGAGATCGAGACGCCAACGATCCTCCAGCCCTCTTTCAGCTCGAATTTCCGGACAAACGCCTATCCGTGCGGGACCGGAACCCTGGAACGCAGCAGGCGTTCAGTGCACAAACCGAGGGTCAAACCCCGCTGTGCACCGCCGGCACCTGCAACGCGCTGAACCCGTA
>CAYWTM010000043.1:0-23870 GCA_964460185.1 uncultured Roseicyclus sp.
GCTGGAAACTGCGGGCGGTGACCTCGTTGGCGACCTTGGACATGGCGTAGCTGTCTTCGGGGATGACGGGATGATCCTCGTCT
This sequence comes from uncultured Roseicyclus sp., assembly GCA_964460185.1. Classification (GTDB taxonomy): domain Bacteria; phylum Pseudomonadota; class Alphaproteobacteria; order Rhodobacterales; family Rhodobacteraceae; genus JAVJPJ01. Next base: position 84 of record CAYWTM010000043.1, read on the forward strand.
ATGGGCAGATAGTCGGGTTTGCGTTCGCCATCGGCGAAACAGATCCCGTAGGTGGTCTCGGACGAGGCGAAAATGATCTTGCGGACGCCGAATTTCACGGCGGCGTCGATGACGTTGTAGGTGCCCATCGTGTTGACGCGGTAGCATTCGTTGTCGGATGTCAGCAAAAGGCGCGGGATCGCGGCGAAATGCACCACGGCGTCGAAACGGGGCACCCCGGTGCCGGGTTCCATTTCGTCGAAACCGGCATAACTGGCCATGATGTCGAACATCTGCCCCGCATCGGTGATATCCCCGATCCGGTTGTCGACGCCCGGATGATCAAGCGGCACGAGATCCACGTTCAGCACGCGGTGCCCCCGGTCGACAAGGTACGAGACCGCGTGACGCCCGGCCTTGCCGGATCCCCCCGTGAACAGAATTCGCATGACCGCAATCCTTCCTATTGGGTGCGTTATACCGTTTGCCAGAACCCAGGTTCCAGTTCCGGCTGAAAGTGACCGGCTTTGTTCACCGCCGGCGCCGCTTCCGGCGACCGCGCGACCAATCCGGCGCGGTCTGGGGCCTAGCTCAACTGCATCGACGGGTCGCAGCCAAGCGCAACATCCATCGGGTAGGCCTGAAGCGGGGTGAGCGGGTCGATGGAGCTGTCCTCGATCCAGGTGTTGTTGATGCACACATCCTGCGCCCAGTTGCCGCCATTCCAGCCAAACCCGTTCACGGCGCCGCAATCATTGACCTCACCGTTGGCGTTCCATTCCTGGTAGCTGCCCAACAGCCGGTCGCCACCCGTGGGAAAGGCCAGGCTGCGCGTGTCGAACCGCAGCAGCCACGAGGTTTCCGGTTTGAGCATCGACAGCGACCAGAAGCCCACCGGCAGCCCGTCGCGAAAACCCTGAATGCGGAACCCGGTGACCTCGTTTTCGGTGATGACGCCGGTATCGAGCAGGGCATCGGGAAACTCGATCTGCCCCTCCATCGTGTAGCCATTCGCGCCGAGCCAGCAGAACTGGAAACGGGCGGCATGGGCCGGGGCGGCGACAAGCGCAAGGGCAGCGGCAAGGATCACGAAGTGGTACATGAACGGGGCTCTGGCTGGACAAGATCGCGCTCAGGCGATCACGCCAGGGTCGCCGGGTCAACCGGGCGAATGCCCTCAGGGGCGTATTGCCTGGTCGCCGAAGACTCAGCCGTTGTGCTTGAGGATCTCACCGGCCAGATACAGTGAACCGCAGATCAGGATGCGGGCGTCGGGATCCTTTGCGGTGATGGTCGCCAACGCCTGGGCCACGCTGTCGGCCTCGAAGGCGGGCAGTCCGGCGGCACGGGCGTGGTCTGCCGTCTGATTGGCGGTCAGGGTGGCGGTCTGCCCGGGGATCGACACCGCATGGGCCGCACGGGCCAGCGGCGCAAAGGGGCGCAGGAACCCCGCGATATCCTTGGTGTTCAGCATGCCCGCGATCAGGTAGGTGGCGCGTTTCGGCATGGCGGCCATGGTCGCCGCGATGGCGGCCCCGGCATGTGGGTTGTGCCCCCCGTCGAGCCACAGCTCGGCCTTGGGGGCGGCGTCGATCAGCGGCCCGTGGCGCAGGCGTTGCATCCGGGCGGGCCATTCCGCGTCGGTCATGGCGGCCTCGCAGGCCGTCTCGGATTGACCCAAGGCGCGCAGGGCCGCGATGGCCATGCCCGCGTTTTCGATCTGATGCGCCCCCAGAAGGCGTGGCAGCGGCAGATCCAGCAGGCCGGTTTCATCCTGGAACACCAACCGCCCGCGATCTTGCTGAACATGCCAATGTTGACCATGCGCCAGGATCGGGGCGCCCAGCCGGGCGGCCTGGTGTTCGATCACCTCCAGCGCCTCGTCTTGCTGTTTGCCGACGATCACGGGAACGCCGCGTTTGATGATGCCGGCCTTTTCGCCGGCGATCTGGCGCAGCGTGTCGCCAAGGAATTGCTGGTGGTCCATATCCACCGGAGTGATCACGCACAGGGCAGGGCGATCCACGACATTCGTGGCATCCAGCCGCCCGCCTAGCCCGACTTCGAGCAATGTGTAATCCGCGGGCGTTTCGGCGAAGGCCAGAAAGGCCGCAGCGGTGGTGATCTCGAAATAGGTGATCGGATCGGGGCCGTTGGCCGCAAGGCAGCGGTCCAGGATGGCGGAAAGCGCGTCTTCGTCGATCAGCGTGCCCGCAATGCGGATCCGTTCGTGAAAACGCGCAAGATGGGGGGAGGTATAGGCATGCGTCGTGTGCCCGGCCCCTTCCAGACCCGCGCGGATCATCGCCTGGGTCGACCCCTTGCCATTGGTGCCCGCGACATGGATGGCGGGCGGAATGCGGGTTTCGGGATGGTCCAGGGCATCCAGGATCCGCCACATGCGATCCAGGACCAGGTCGATGACCTTGGGGTGGAGAGACATCATCCGCTCGAGGAGTGCATCTGATCGGGGCGTGGTCATGGACAGGGTCGCCTGAACAAGGACCGAAGCGCGCGCCGCAAAATGCGGATGCCTCCGGCGGCCATATTTGAAGGATAAAGATGGGACGTAGCGGGTTTGGATCAGGCCGGTTTTGCCGTGTCGGCCGGGGCTGGTGTCGCGGTCGGTTCGCCGCCGACGGGTGAAGTGTCCTGGGGGTCGGGTGCAGGCAGATCGCCGATGACCGCGGGGGGCAGGCCGGTCAGCATGCGGATGATCTTGATCAGTTCGTCGCGCATCTTTCCCCGCGGCGTCACGCAGTCAAGCATCCCGTGATCCAGCAGGTATTCGGCGCGCTGAAACCCTTCGGGCAGTTTCTCGCGGATGGTCTGTTCGATCACCCGCGGGCCTGCGAAACAGATCAGGGCATTGGGTTCGGCGATCTGCACATCCCCCAGCATCGCGTAGGAGGCCGTGACCCCGCCCGTGGTGGGGTGGGTCAGAACGACGATATAGGGAAGCCCTGCTTCCTTGAGCATCTGGACCGCTACCGTTGTGCGCGGCATCTGCATCAGGCTCAGGATGCCCTCTTGCATGCGCGCGCCACCGGCGGCGGAAAACAGGATCAGCGGGCGTTTCAGCGCCACGGCGCGTTCAGCCGCCGCGATGATGGCGTTTCCGACATACATGCCCATGGAGCCGGCCATGAACGAGAAATCCTGCGCAACGGCCACGATCGGCGTGCGCCCCATATCGCCTTCGGCGACCAGCATCGCCTCGGCCTCGCCGGTGGATTTCTGGGCTGCGCGCAGCCGGTCCGGATAGCGTTTCTGGTCACGGAACTTCAGCGGGTCATCAATCGGTTTGGGAACCTTGATCTCGGAAAAGATGCCGCCATCGAACAGCGCCTCGAACCGGGCGCGCGGGGTGATCGCCATGTGATGCCCGCAATTGGTGCAGACATGCAGCGATTCGACCAATTCGCGGTGGAACAGCATGGTTCCGCATTCGTCGCATTTGGACCAAAGGTTTTCCGGCACGTCGCGGCGCGAGAAGATCGAGTTGATCCGGGGGCGGACGTAGTTCGTGATCCAGTTCATCAGGTGGGTCCGGGGTTGTTCCTCAGGCTTCGAAATATGGGGCTTGGGCGGGAAATGCAATCACCGCCGGGTGACGGCAAATCGGATCGCGGCCCAGGTCAGGGTGGTGATCACCATGTCGAGCATCAGCATCGGTCGGAGCTCGGACGCGCCCATATCGGCCATTGGAACGGTGAAAAGGGACAGGCCCGACAACGGCCCATCCATCGCCACGAACAAGATCGCCACCGTGTTGTTGGCAAAATGAAAGCCCCATGCCGCGCCGATCGACCCGGTTTGGGCGGTCAGGTCCGCGGCGAGAATTGCGAACAGAAAGACCGCGGCGACCATCACCCATGCGGTGTCGCCCATCAGGGCGGGTTGGTAGTGCAACATGGCGAACAGGGCCGACGGCAGGACCATCCAGATCACAGGCGAAGAGAACCGTGCGGCCAGTTGCTGCTGAAGATAGCCGCGAAACAGAACCTCTTCGGCGCCGGTCTGGATGAAGATGCCCACCAGCGCCAGCGGCAGGAACGACGCCCAGATCGGCAGGCCAAGTGACTGGCTGGGCGTCAGGTTCGACGGGATCAGCTGCGTCAGGCCATAGACGCAGCCACAAATCGCGGCGGCCACGAGGAAATGCCGCACCGCAACGGGGATGGGTCCGACAAGCGACAGCGCACTGCGCCTGTGCAGGATCCGGGCCGCGACCAGCGGGCCCACGCCCATGCCGACGAAGGTCGCCAGAACCAGAAGCGTCGAGGTCGGTGTTGCGGCCGTTGCCATGCGCTCCATCCACGCATTCGCACCCGCGAACCCACTGGTCGCAATCAGGATCCCGTAAAGGGCAACGATGCCAAGCGCGTAGATCAGCGCAATGACGACCAGGCCCAGAAAGACGCGCCAAAGCGCGGGCCGCGCCCGGGCGGGCGCCACGAAATCGGCGTGAGCGGTGTACTGCATCGGGCCTGCCTGTTGCGGCTTGATTGTTGGGCAATACTCTAGGGGCATGCGACGACCGGGGCAATCACGCTTGTCTGACCCCGGCCCGGCGTCTATTCCGGTGCAAACCGTTGAGTTCGAGAGACGCCAGGGAGGGCGCCGACATGCTGAAGGGCAACCTAGATAAATCCAAACTGCCAAGCCGCCATGTGACCGAAGGCCCCTCGCGGGCGCCGCATCGGTCCTATTTCTACGCGATGGGGCTGAGCGATGAGGAAATCCATCAGCCCTTTATCGGCGTTGCCACCTGCTGGAACGAAGCTGCGCCCTGCAACATCTCGCTGAACCGTCAGGCGCAGTCGGTGAAGATGGGCGTGAAACATGCAAACGGCACACCGCGCGAATTCACCACGATCACCGTCACCGACGGGATCGCGATGGGGCACGAGGGGATGCGGTCCTCGCTGGCGTCACGCGACGCGATTGCCGATACGGTCGAGCTGACGATGCGCGGCCATTGCTACGACGCGCTGGTCGGTCTGGCCGGCTGCGACAAGTCGCTGCCGGGAATGATGATGGCAATGGTCCGCCTCAACGTGCCGTCGGTGTTCATCTATGGCGGGTCGATCCTGCCGGGCCGTCTGGACGGCAAGGACATCACCGTTCAGGACGTCTTCGAAGCCGTGGGCCAGCACCAGGCCGGAAACCTGAGCGACGAGGCGCTGGCCGTGATCGAGCGCGTCGCCTGCCCCTCGGCCGGTGCATGCGGCGGCCAGTTCACCGCCAACACCATGGCCTGCGTGTCCGAGGCCATCGGGCTTGCGCTGCCGAACTCCTCGGGCGCGCCCGCGCCTTACGAAAGCCGCGATCAATACGGTGTCGCCTCGGGCGAGGCGGTGATGAACCTTCTGGAAAAGGGAATCCGGGCGCGGGATATCGTGACGCGCAAATCGCTCGAGAACGCGGCGCGGATCGTGGCCTGCACGGGCGGGTCCACCAACGCAGGTCTGCACCTGCCCGCGATTGCCCATGAGGCGGGGATCGACTTCGACCTGTTTGACGTCTGCGATATCTTCCACGACACGCCCTATTTCGTCGATATGAAGCCCGGCGGCCAATACGTGGCCAAGGATCTCTACGAGGCGGGCGGCGTGCCCGTGGTGATGAACGAACTGCGCAAGGCCGGTCTGATCCACGAGGACTGCATGACCGCCACGGGCCGCGTGATGGGCGAGGAGCTGGACCTGATCCAGCGCGAAGCCGATGGCAAGGTGATCCATTCGGTCGCGGCGCCGCTGACCGAAACCGGCGGCGTTGTCGGCCTCAAGGGCAATCTGGCCACTGAGGGTGCGATCGTGAAGGTTGCGGGTATCGCGCCCGAACACCAGGTCTTCACCGGCCCCGCCCGGGTGTTCGAATGCGAAGAGGATGCCTTTGAGGCGGTCAAGGAACGCGCCTACAAGGAAGGCGAGGTCATCGTCATCCGCAACGAGGGGCCAAAAGGCGGCCCCGGCATGCGCGAGATGCTGGCCACGACCTCGGCCCTGTCCGGGCAGGGCATGGGCAAGAAGGTGGCGTTGATCACCGACGGCCGGTTCTCGGGGGCGACGCGGGGGTTCTGCGTCGGCCATGTGGGACCCGAGGCCGCGGTGGGCGGACCCATCGGTCTGCTGAAAGATGGCGACATGATCACCATCAACGCGATCACCGGCGAGCTGTCCGTGGCGCTGAGCGAGGCTGAGCTTGCCGAGCGCAAGGCGGCCTGGGCCGGCCCGCGCGAGACGATCTACGAAACCGGCGCCCTGTGGAAATACGCGCAGCTTGTCGGGCCTGCCGTGAAAGGCGCAACCACCCATCCGGGCGGCACCAAGGAGAAGCATGTCTACGCTGACATCTAGGACGTTGCGGTGGGCCGTCCTCGGGGCGGCCTGCCTGACCCTTGCCGCATGTGGTGGTGGCCGTTTCGGCGGCATCGGCGGCGGTGCGCGGGAACCTGCCCCTGTTCAGGTCTCGGTCACTGCGGGATCGGTGGTTGTGGTCGGCCCCGACGGCTATTGCGTGGATCCAACGGCGACCCGTGAGCAAGGCGATACCGCCTTTGTCTTGCTGGGGAATTGCGCCGCGATTTCCAATTCGCGCACCGCGGGACAGCCGCAGACCCCTGCGGTTCTGACCGCTGCGATTTCCGCACCATCCGATGGCGGCAGCCTTGCCGACAGCGTGACCGAACTGGACGGCTTCTTTCGTTCCGAGGCAGGGCTTGCCTTGTTGAGCCGCAGCGGCGAGGCCGGAACAGTGACCATTCTGGACACGGCAGTAGAAGGTGAGCTCTTCTTCCTTCACGCCCAGGACATCAGCGAAAACGCCATTGAGGGCGTTCAGCCGGAATACTGGCGCGCCTATCTGGATGTGGGCAACAGGATCGCAACCCTTTCGGTTCTGACGCTGGAGGACCGGACCCTGAGTGAAGCCGAAAGCCTGGTCACCCTGCGCGCTTTCGCCAACGCGGTGCGCAATGCCAACCTGGGCCTGCCCGTCGCGACGGATGTGGCCCCTGCCGCCGCGCCGGCGCAATCAAGGCCCGAGACTTTGCCCCTGGGGCAACCTCGGCTCTTTAACGTGGGGTTGTTTCGGAGAATATTGGGGTAGGCGGATCGGACCATGCGCAGCGGATGTGAGATATGGCTGGTTCGTCAATGCGTAAGAGGATGCAAAGACATCCCGTGATACGGGGCTTGGGGCTGTGGTGATCGGGGGGTCTGGCCCTGGCCGCGACCATCGGAGGGCAGATATGGGGTATGAGATGCCGGAGTTTCTGAATCGTTTGGGTCTGGCCCAATCGCTGAAACGCTGGACCCGCGCCTTGCAGGTGCCGGGAAGCATCTTGACCCGTGATCTCAAGGCGATGCATCGCGACATGCGCGCGACCCGCGACCGCATCGACGCGCTGGCCGCGACAGCCCGGACCGAGCTTTTGACAAGGGTGACCGGCCAAGACGGCATCGAGCGGCCGGACCAGTGCGACTGGGCCGTACGCCCCGGCCCGTGGAGCACTGCCATCCGGCCGGCCGGGCATGTGGATGTCGGGTCGCCTTTCGTGATCGGCAGCGGTGTGACGCTGTTTCATGACGCCGTGCGGTCGGATCTGAGCGTGCGGCAGGTCAGGGCGCACTCGGGCCTGGTCGGGCCGAAATTCGGCCTGGTGCTGGAGGTGTACCGGTTCGACGGGTCGTTCGTGTCCCTGGTGCAGGATTTGCCGGCTGCAGCGCTGGAGGGTCTGACGCTGAACCATTTCATCGCGGTTCATCTGCAGGTGACCCGTGAACAGCCGCTGGAGATCTACGCACGGCTGAACGTGCAGCATGGTCCGAACCACGAACAGGTGGTGCGGCAGTTCTCGTTCGAGGGCGATCGCGGCCTGGCGGAATTCGACCTCGCCTATACCAAGATCAATGAAAAACGCCTCGAAAAGGCATGGCTGGACCTGATCCTGGAGGGGCCCGAGATGAACCGGGTCGAAATCCAGGACATGGTCTTGCTGCGCGCCCCGCGCGCGGATTTCTGAAGGAGACGGCTGCATGGAGGACGAAACGCTGATCCGGGTGCGTCTGAGCGGCGGACGTTACGAGGGCATTCTGACCACCGGCACCCCCGCCGGGGTCGAGGCGGTGCATGAAGGCAGTGTTGTCGCCGTGGCGACCCTTGCGGCCGATGATCTGCGCCCTGACACCTACCGGATCGCCCTTGATCTGCCGGCGCATCTTATCGGCGAGGGGGTTCATGTGGTCAACATCCGCTCGGCCGGGTCGGGCGCGGTGCTGGACCGGGTCACGTTGATGGCCGGTGCCGAACTTGACGAAGACATCCGGGCAGAACTTGCCCTGCTGCGCGACGAGCTGGAAATGTTGAAACGTGCCTTCCGTCGTCATTGCGCCGAGGCTGCCGGCGGCTGATCGATGACCGGAATGTGGGCGCGGGCGCGCGGCTCCGATCCAGGCCATCTCGGCTGCCGATGGTGCAGGCGGGTGCGGGTTGCGGATCGTGCGCCAAGGGTTTCGGGACGCGGGTTGTCCGGATGGGGCGGGAGCCTCCGGCGGGGATATTTTTGAAACAGAGAAGACCGGTGACGCCGCGTTCGGGGTGACAGGATGCGGCGTGTTTGATTACCTGCGCGTCACCGAGGGAGGCTTTCATGACCGACACTGCGTATCCGCATCTTTTGGCGCCGCTGGACCTGGGATTCACCACGTTGAAGAACCGCGTGCTGATGGGATCCATGCATACCGGCCTCGAAGAGACGAAGGACTGGCCCCGGGTAGCGGCGTTCTATGCGGAACGGGCGCGGGGCGGGGTGGCCTTGATCGTGACCGGCGGCATGGCGCCCAACAAGGAAGGCGGTGTGTTTCCGGGGGCGGCAGGGCTGTTCACGGACCGCGATGTGGCGAACCACAAGGTCGTGACAGATGCCGTGCATGAGGCCGATGGCAAGATCGCGATGCAGATCCTGCATGCGGGACGCTACGCGTATTCGCCCGATTGTGTGGGCCCGTCACCGGTGAAATCCCCGATTTCGCCATTTCCGCCGCGGGAACTGGACGAGGACGGAATCGAAAAGCAGATCGGCGATATGGTCGTGGCGGCCCAGCGTGCGCGCCAGGCCGGGTATGACGGCGTGGAAATCATGGGGAGCGAGGGGTATTTCCTCAACCAGTTCCTTGTGACCCACACCAACAAGCGGACCGATCGCTGGGGCGGGTCCTACGAGAACCGGATGCGCTTGCCGGTTGAGGTCGTGCGTCGCGTGCGTCAGGCCGTTGGGGATGACTTCATCATCATCTATCGGTTGAGCATGATAGACTTGGTGCCCGGCGGATCGACCCATGACGAGGTCGTGCAGCTGGCACAGGCGGTCGAGGCGGCGGGCGCGACCATTCTGAATACCGGCATCGGCTGGCATGAGGCGCGGATCCCCACCATTGCGACAAGCGTGCCGCGAAAGGGGTTTGCCTGGGTCACGAAGAAGCTGATGGGAAAGGTTGGCATCCCGGTCATCACATCGAACCGCATCAATATGCCGGACGTGGCCGAAGAGGTTCTGGCGGAGGGCTGCGCAGACATGGTTTCGATGGCGCGCCCGTTTCTTGCGGATGCGCATTTCGTACAAAAGGCGGCCGAGGGGCGCGCCGATGAGATCGCGCCCTGCATCGCATGCAACCAGGCCTGCCTCGATCATACGTTTTCCGGCAAGTTGACCTCATGCCTGGTCAATCCCCGAGCCTGCCACGAGACCGAGCTGCGCTATGAGCCGTCAAGCGCACCGAAACGCATTGCGATCGTGGGTGCCGGTGCGGCTGGCATGGCGGCGGCGATGGTGGCGGCAGAGCGGGGCCACCGGGTCGTGCTGTTCGACAAGTCGGGTCAGGTCGGCGGGCAGCTGAACATGGCCAAGGAAGTTCCAGGCAAGGAGGAGTTCGTGGGCCTGGTCGATTGGTTCGCGACCATGATGGCGCGGCGGCAGATCGATCTGCGCCTGGGCCACGCCCCCGAGGTGGCGGACCTGCTCGGGTTCGACGAGGTCATCGTGGCGACCGGCGTCAGACCGCGTGATCCCGGGATCAAAGGGCAGGATGGCCCGAACGTGTTGAGCTACATTGATGTGCTGGCCGGCAAGGCGCAGGTGGGGCGGCGGGTGGCGATCATCGGGGCTGGCGGGATCGGCTTCGACGTGGCCGAGTACCTGAGCCATGACGGGGAAAGCCTGACCGGGAACCCCGATCTGTGGCGCAAGGAATGGGGCGTGGCCGATCCGCAGGCCCATCGCGGCGGTCTTGCGCCCGAGGGGCCGCAGCCGCACCCGTCCCCGCGCGAGATCGTGCTGCTGCAACGCAAGGCCGAGAAACCCGGCAAGCGCTTGGGCAAGACCACTGGCTGGATCCACCGCGCGAGTCTGAAGATGAAGGGCGTAAAGATGGTGACCGGCGTGACCTACGAAAAGATCGACGCCGACGGCCTGCATGTGAGCTTTGGCGAGAGTCGGGACAATCCAGCGCTGATCGCGGTCGATACCGTGGTTCTATGTGCCGGTCAGGTGGTCGAGCGTAGCCTGGCGGATCAACTGGCCGAGGCAGGGATCACGGCCCATGTGATCGGTGGGGCGGATGTGGCGGCTGAACTGGATGCCAAACGCGCGATTGATCAGGGCAGTCGGCTTGCCGCAGCGCTGTGAGGGCATTTTGACAGACCACTGACGGCGTTCACCGGATAGCGTTCCTGATCGTCCTGCCGGCCGAAATTCCATGTTCAGCCTGCGGCAAAGGGGGCTCTGCCCCCTCGGCTTCGCCTCACCCCCGGGATATTTGTGAAACGGAGAAAACGGCAAGACCGTTCTCGGAATATCCGGCCTTGTGTATCAAGCGCACCAAGACAAGTGGCTCCCTACGTGCCTTGTTTCGCCAGGTTTCGCCCATGCAAGACAGGACCATGGACACCGCGCTTTTGGCGCTCAGACGGCTTGCGGCGGCAGGGCTGGCGCGGTGCGCAGGCGGGATGTGGCTGGCCGACGGCCCGGTGCGTGGGCGCAACAGGTTCATCCGCTTTCGGCAGGACCAGGTGCTGCCGTCCGCGAGCAAGACCCCCGATCGGGGCAGCGGACGGTCGGTTGATGACTTTTGACATTTTGGCAAAGCCTGACGAATTCCAATCCGTCCCGAGACGCAGACATCGTTGATCGGGTAGCGACCGAGCGACCGGGCAAGGGTCGGAGGCATGCCCAACCAGTGAATGTGCGTCAGCAGCAGGGATCGAGGCGTTCCGGCCCGGACCGAGAAGGTCAGCGCCTGTTGTGAAATGGCAGGTATTTGGCGTCGCCACAGTTGTTCAGCACGCACCAAACATGCCGAACGTGTCGGCACGGAAACGCAAACACCCGCATCCGAGCGCAGGAAGGTGCGCCCGAACTGACACGGCCCGATCTCAAGTCGTGAGGTTCAACCTTGCCGCGCTGGAAGGCTCATCGGTGATCGGCTTGTCGCGCAATTGGATCACTTCGCCCAGAGTGAAAGACAAGGCCCCCTACTCCGATCTCTGCTCGCCTGGCACCGCGGGATGGTCCGGCCCCCAGACGGCCGCCGCATCCCGGGCGACAAGGCGCCCTTGCAATGCGTTCAGCCGTGACAGTGCAACTACCCGATCCCCTGTTTCGGCCAGCGCCTTATCGAAGGCCCGCCGAACCGAGCGCGGCCGCCAAGGCAGCGCAGCTGCCGCGACCCAGGCGCGCAACTCGGGTGGCAGCCGGTCGAAGTCTCGCATCGGGTCCTCCTTCCGACGCTTGAGCTTGAGGCTGGTCTGGCCGCGATTGCCGCGCATCAGACCGCCGCCTCCGGATCGTCGACGGGATCGAGCACGAGCACGAACCGCGTCTCGCCCGTGCCCTCGATGGGTGGCGAGCGGTGCAGCAGCCCGGAGCGAGGGCTTTCGGGCCAGAGCGTGCCGCGCAGCAGGATCGGGGCACCGGTCGGCACCGTGAAGACGCGGCGCGGCTCGGCCCCGTCCGCCCCGATGCCGTATTGCGTGCCGGTGCCACGGTAGGTGCAGACAAGGCGCGCCGTGACGGCGTCGATGTGAAAGCGGCGGCAGGCGTTTGTCGTGACCACGTCAAGACGCAGGCGCAGCCAGCGGGCCTGCATCAGCCCTGCGAAGATGTCGGCGAGCGCCGCGATGTCATCGACAAGGCGGTCGCGCTCGGGTCCTTCGGGTGTGCCCGAGGCGTCGCAGATCGCGACAGACGCCTCGCGCACGGCCTCGGGCCGCAAGATCACCCGTGCCGTAGGCAAGACCTCTGGGTCAAGGCCGTCGATCCACGACTGGAACCCCGACAAGGGCTGGCGCCGCCAGATCGCGGCGGGGCAGTCGGGCCGATGCAGCGCCGAGAGCCCCTCGGGCGTGTCCGCTACGCCGATGGTGGCGTCGCGGACACCCTCGTGGACGAGACCGTCAGTGCGCATGCTCGGCCTCGGCCGCAAGCAGAAGCAGCGATTGCGGCTGACCGCCCAGATCGACCCGGTCCACGATCTCCAGCGTGTCGGCATCGACCATGACGACCTGCCCTGCGGCGGGGTCGGAGACGGCCACGCGGCGACCGGCGACCGCCATCATCGGCCGGATCACGCCCCGCTCCATCGAATAGGGTCCCGTCACGCCCTCCGCTTCGCCCAGGATGCGCCCCGTGAGCGCCGAGAACCGGACGAGCCGCCCGTCGGCCAGCATCGCGAAACCCTCCATGCCCGTCTCGTCGAGCGCCCATGCCATCCGCGCGGAAGGAAACTCAGCAAAGACGAAATCGCCCGTCTCCGAGGAAGGATCGAAGATCGCCATGTGCGTCGCGCCCCAGTTGCCAACAAGCGCCATGGTGTCGCGCGGGCCAAGAAGCTGGCGGATCATGCCCTCGGCAGGCACCTCCTCTGGGTAAGCGACGAACCGGCCCGCGGGGGGCGTGAGCGAGGTATCGAAAATGGCGACGCCATCTTCACAGCCGACCGCAACATAACCGCCGGTCTTGCCCTCGCCATGAAGGTTCGGGCAGTCGACGCGGGAAATCTCCGTACCGTCAGGGCCAAGGACGGCCAGAACGTCGGGCAGACCCTCGCCTTCGGGGGCCACGGTCGCAATGGTGAACGCGCCGACCGGCACGGCCACGCCATGATGCGGCGCGCCCGTCTCGATCGTCATGATCGGCGCAAGATCGCCCGCGGCCGCGGCGGACGCGTCATGCAGCGTCGCGGCACCCGATCCGTCCCAGAACACCGCGACCCGGGCCGCGTCCATGTTGAAATGCACCGGCCGTTCGCCGGTCGCCGTTGCGGGCAGGAGCGCGGGTGCCTGCAGGACCGTCGCGGCGTGGTCGCCGTGGTCTTCCTCGATCACGCCGGTATCCAGCAGCTGCACCTGCCCGGCATCGCGGCTTACGGCCCAGGCATGGCGGCCATCCGGCCCGAGATAGAGCCGCGCGGGCGAGGCCACGTCGACGCTCGTGGGGGCCGTGTCGCCGTCGGCATCGATTACATGGATCTGCGCGGCCCCGGCATCGGCCACGATCAGTCGGTAGCCCAGTTCGTGGGCCTGCGCGATGGGGGGCGCGGCGAGCGCAAGGGCAGTGGTGAGCATCAGGATCTGTTTCATGGGTCTGTCCTCAGGCTGCAGCCTGGCGGCGCCAGGCGGGGAAGGGATCGGGCAGGTCGGGGAGCGCGTCCGGCCCGGGCGCGAGGTGTTCGGGCAGCAGGCAGGCATCAAGACGGGACTTCAGGCGCGGCCAGTCGATGCCCGCGCCGATGAACACGATCTCCTGCCGCCGGTCGCCCCAGGGGTCTGCCCAATGCTGCGTGATGTAGGCGCGTGCGCTTTCGTGTTCGGGCCAGCGGTCTTGCGGGACCGAGGCCCACCAAGTCCCCAGCGGCTTGACCGAGGACAGCGCCCCGGCAAGCGAGAACTCGGCCACCCATTCGGGGCGCGTCGCGATCCAGAAATGCCCCTTGGCGCGGATCACGCCGGGCATGTCGCCATTCAGGACAGCCAGGATCTTTTCGGGCTCAAAGGGTCGCCGTGCGCGATAAACGTAGGACGCTACACCGTATTCCTCGGTTTCGGGCACGTGGTCGGCGAAACCGTAAAGCTCCTTGGCCCACATCGGATGCTCGTGAGCTTTCTCGAAATCGAACAGGCTCGTGTCGAGGATCGCTTCTGCGGCAACATCTGAATGGTTGGTCTCGATGATCCGTGCGTCGGCGTTCAGGCTGCGGATGATCTTGCGCGCCGCGTCAACCTGATGCGGCTCGGCATCGGCGACCTTGTTCAGGATCACCACGTCGGCGAATTCGATCTGCTCCACCAGAAGGTTCACCAGCGTCCGATCATCCTCCTCGCCCAATGTCTCGCCCCGGTCGCGCAGGAAATCGTGGCTGGAGTAGTCGCGAAGGAGGTTCACGGCGTCGACGACCGTCACCATCGTGTCAAGCCGCGCGACATCCGACAGGCTGTCGCCGGCCTCGTCACGGAAATCGAAGGTGGCGGCGACGGGGAGCGGCTCGGAAATACCGGTGGACTCGATCAGCAGGTAGTCGAAACGCCCTTCGGCAGCCAGCCTGCGCACCTCCTGCAAGAGATCGTCGCGGAGCGTGCAGCAGATGCAGCCGTTCGACATTTCGACCAGCGTTTCGTCGGTGCGCGACAGTGCGCCTTCGGCCCGGACAAGATCGGCGTCGATGTTTACCTCGGACATGTCGTTCACGATCACCGCCACGCGCCGGCCCTCGCGATTGTTCAGGACGCGGTTCAGCAGCGTCGTTTTGCCAGCCCCGAGGAAGCCGGACAGAACGGTCACGGGAAGGCGCGGGTCTTTGGTCATTTTGGGGATACTCCAATTCAAAAAATGCAGCGCGGCACGTCCTTGCCGAGTGGTTTCGGCTGCATGCCGTCAGCCCAACTCGCATGTCTGTTATGTTATATTGTAACAACCTTCAAGGGTGTCGCCGCGTGTTCATCCGCGTCTTCAGCCAGCAGGCGACCCCCGGTGGTGCAGATCAACACGGTGATAGGGAAACTCGGCCACCGTGCCGTCCCGGGCCACGCGCACAAAGCGCCCGCGCTCTTGGCGCAGGAAGGGAGCGAACATGTCCAACTATTCTGTTGAGGTTTTTAGGAACTCGCTGGCGGCGGTTGTGATTTCGTAACCTGGCACAAGGACATTGATTTCTTATACAATATTATCCTGAAGGACCTGATATTGCGAAAGCAATTTCGCTACGGAACGTCCCGGCCTTATGCCGCCAAGGTCAAATTTTGTTTCCCTTGCCAGAGCCTCAGACCTATCCGCCAATGCCACTTGCTGCCTTTTCTCGGCTGGGGCTCTTTTTCAAGACAGCGTCTGCCCACAGCCCCGCTGTGAAGCCGTCCATAAAATGGCGACCCAGAACAGCCAGGGCCTGACAAGCAAATCGGTCAAAGCCTGAGGTGCCTGACCCAAGAGCAGCCGGTCCAGACCATGCTGCGCCGCCCAGTTCTCAATCTAGAGACAAGCGATCGAAGTGGCTGCAATCGCGAGAAAAGTGGTGATTGCTCTGACACCATTCCGCATTTGGCAGAACATGGTGTCAGGGTCGGTCAAGCGGGCGCCCACCCAAGCCGTTCCCGCAGGGGCAAGGCGAGATCAAACCGGTCGGCGAAGCGTTCCTTGGGATCAGCCCTTCAGCCGCCGGTTCCGTGCGGCCAGCAGTTTCAGGCGCAGCGCGTTCAACTGGATAAAGCCCTGTGCGTCGGTCTGGTCATACGCACCTGCGTCTTCTTCGAACGTCACATGAGCCTCGGAATAAAGCGAGTGATCCGACCAGCGCGCCACAGTGCGGGCCGAGCCCTTGTAGAGCTTGATGCGAACCGTGCCGGTGACATGCTCTTGCGACCGGTCGATCAGGGCCTGCAGCATCTCCCGTTCGGGTGAGAACCAGAACCCGTTGTAGATCAGTTCCGCATACCTGGGCATGATCGAATCCTTCAGGTGGCCGGCACCGGAATCGAGCGTGATCTGTTCGATGCCGCGATGCGCCTCCAGCAGGACCGTGCCGCCGGGTGTCTCGTAGACACCGCGGGATTTCATGCCGACAAACCGGTTTTCCACCAGGTCCAGGCGGCCAACGCCGTGCTTGCCACCCAACTCGTTCAGCCGGGTCAGGATCGTGGCAGGCGACATGGCCTCGCCGTTGATGGCGACGGCGTCACCCTTTTCAAAGGTGATTTCGACCATTTCCGGTGTATCGGGCGCGTCCTCGGGGTGGACAGTGCGCTGATATACGTAGTCGGGTGCCTCTTCGCCCGGATTTTCCAGGACCTTGCCCTCGGACGAGGTGTGCAGAAGGTTCGCATCGACGCTGAATGGCGCTTCGCCGCGCTTGTCCTTGGCGATCGGGATCTGGTTCGCCTCGGCAAATTCCAGCAGCTTGGTGCGGCTGCTCAGATCCCACTCCCGCCAGGGTGCGATCACCTTGATCTCGGGGTTGAGCGCATAGGCGCTGAGTTCGAACCGCACCTGGTCGTTCCCCTTGCCGGTTGCGCCGTGGCTGACCGCATCCGCGCCGGTCATGGCGGCGATTTCCACCAGCCGTTTCGAGATCAGCGGCCGCGCGATCGAGGTGCCAAGCAGGTAAAGCCCTTCGTAGAGGGCATTGGCACGGAACATCGGAAACACGAAGTCCCGGACGAATTCCTCGCGCAGGTCCTCGATATAGATGTTTTCCGGCTTGATCCCCAGAAGCTCGGCCTTTTTCCGGGCCGGGTCGAGTTCTTCGCCCTGGCCCAGATCGGCGGTGAAGGTCACGACCTCGCAGCCATATTCGGTCTGCAGCCATTTGAGGATGATCGAGGTGTCGAGGCCGCCGGAATAGGCAAGCACAACCTTCTTTGGCGCAGACATGGGTGAACTCCGAGATGCATGGTTGACCGACGGCGCGATACCGGGTTTTCAGGGGCGGGGCAAGCGATCGGAGGGGTCAATGGATTACGGGTATCAGGTTTTGCGCCACACGGTGCAGCAGGTTTTTGGAAATCTGGGGCAAGCCGCGCGCCTGACGCTGCCGCTGGTCATCATTCCAACAGCGTTTTTTCTGCTGACAAACCCCGTGGTCTTCACGGGCAACCAGATGGGCCAGCAGCCTGTGGATCCGCAATCGATCAGTTGGGGCCTGCTGCTGATCGGATTGCTCATGTCGCTTCTGTGTTGGTGCTGGGCCGCCGTGGTCTGGCACCGTTTCGTCCTGCTGGAGGAATACGCCGATGGGTTTCTGCCCCGCTGGCGAGGCGACCGCGTGTTCAGCTACCTGGGAAAGGCGTTGGTGGTCGGTCTCCTGGTCATTGGGGCGTCGCTGTTGATGGGGATTGGCATCGGCATTGTTCTCGCTGCCGTTCCGGTGCCGGCTGTGGGCATTATTCTGGGCTTTGGTCTCATATTCGGCGTGTCCTGGATTGCGACGCGGGTGGGGCTGATCCTGCCGGCGGCGGCAATCGGGGCTCCGCTGAAAGTGGGGGAAAGCTGGGATGCGACGGCGCCCGTTTCGGCACAGATCATCCTGCCGATCTTCGTGATCGCGATCGTGGGCGCGCTGGCCTCGCAGGTGATGATCCTGATCTTCGGCGCGACGATGCTTGGCGCGATTGCGTCAGTCGCGGTCAGCTGGCTGCAACTGCTGGTCAACCTGGCCCTCATGACGACGCTTTACGGCAATCTTGTCGAGGGGCGGCAATTGAACTGATGCTGGACAGGGGCGCGGCGATCGGGCAGGGCAAGGCCCATGAATGATTTTGCCAATGACGCCTGGGCGGCGACCCGCGCCTTGCGAGACCTGTTCCCGCCGACCCCGTTGCAGCGGAATGCCCATCTGTCCGACAGGTTCGGCGCGGATATCTGGCTCAAGCGCGAAGACCTGAGCCCCGTGCGGTCGTACAAGTTGCGCGGTGCTTTCAATGCAATGCGCAAGGTGCGCGCCACCCAGCCGGACGCCGACCGTTTCGTGTGTGCAAGTGCCGGAAACCACGCGCAGGGCGTGGCGTTTGTATGCGCGCATTTCGGGGTCAAGGGACGGATCTACATGCCCGTCACCACGCCGGAACAGAAGATCCTCAAGACAAAGACCTTTGGTGGCGACGCGATCGAGATCGAACTGGTTGGCGATTTCTTCGATGAGACCCTGGCCGCGGCCAAGACCCATTGCGCGGCGTCAGGGGCGCATTTCCTGTCACCCTTCGATGATCCCGATGTGATCGAGGGGCAGGCCTCCGTCGCGGTGGAAATGATCGAAGAAATGGGGCGCGCGCCCGACAGGCTGATCCTGCCGGTGGGGGGCGGGGGGCTGTCGGCCGGCATGATGTCATTTCTGGAGGCCATCGGGGCAGACACCCATGTGACGCTGGTAGAACCCGCAGGCGGCGCCAGCCTGAGTGCCGCGTTGCGCACCGGTGCGCCGCAGACCATCCCGATCACCGATACCTTCGTGGATGGCGCCGCCGTTGCGCGGATCGGCGACCGCACGTTCGAGGTGTTACGACGCGTCGCGCCCATCGATGTGAAGATCGCGCCGGAAAACCGGATCTGCGTGACAATCCAGGAGATGTTGAACCTCGAGGGCATCGTGCTGGAACCGGCAGGCGCCCTGTCCATCGATGTACTGGAAGAGATGCGTGACGAGATTGCGGGGCAGACCGTGGTCTGCGTCACCTCGGGCGGGAATTTCGATTTCGAACGCCTGCCGGAGGTCAAGGAGCGCGCACAGAACTGGCAGGGCTTGAAGAAGTATTTTATCCTGCGCCTGCCGCAGCGGCCCGGCGCGTTGCGCGATTTCCTGGACCTGATGGGCCCTGACGACAACATCACCCGGTTTGAATACCTCAAGAAGAATTCGCGCAATTTCGGGTCGGTCCTGATCGGAATCGAATCGAAGGATGCCGGGAATTTCGCAGCGATGGAGGCACGCGTGACCGGGCGCGGCTTTGGGTTCCGCGACATCACGCAAGATGAAGTTCTGGCTGATTTCCTGATCTGACGGGCTGCCTCAGGCCGCTGTCAATTCGGGAACCTTTTCCGCGGCCGACGCGAGAGATTGGGAAAAGCACGAATGAATTGCCGAAACATCAGGTATGTGCCCCGATTTTGCGGCCTGCTCGGCGGTGTCGCACATCGCGGCCAACGCCACAAAACCCAGATTGGCGGCGCTGCCACGCAAGCAATGGAAATCCGCTGCGCGCGCTGCTGACGGATCAGCCACAAGCCCGTTCAGGTGTTCGCTGATCTCGGACACGAAGAGAAAGGCGACATCGGCAAAGTCCTCCTCACCGATATCGGTGCGCAGTTCAGTCAGGCGGTCCCAATCGATCAGCATGGCCCAAGTCTCTCCAGGTTCCTGCACCGGGAGTAGGACCTGGCCGTTAACGAAGCGTTGCCTGTCTCGACCAGATCGATAGGATTTTCCGGTTCATGTCCCGTTAAGCGTTCGAATGCCATGCAGGGGCCCGACTCGGAGATGGACGCAGGCGCTGATGCAACACACCCAAACCTCGCTGCTGACGGCATTGGTTGAACCTGTGGGTCCGAAACCGGCTGCGCCGGAATGTGTTCTGGTCGTCGATGACAGTCATGCGCAGCGGCGGATGCTGGCCGCGCTTCTCAGGAAATGGGGGCATGAGGTCGTCGATTGCGACAACGCGGTCGATGCATTGCTGATCGCACAGGATCCGGCGATTGGCCTGATCATAAGCGACTGGATGATGCCGGGCATGAACGGTCTGGAATTCTGCCGCGCGCTGCGGGCCTCTCGCCGGGAAGGGTACGCCTATTTTCTCCTGCTGACCTCCAATTCCGAAAGGAACGCACTCGCCGAAGGGCTGGAGGCGGGGGCCGACGATTTCCTGAACAAGCCCGTGCGTGCCCCGGAATTGCGTGCGCGGCTTCAGGCGGGGGCCCGTATTGTCGCCATGCAGCGCGAGGTGGTGGAAAAGAACCGGCTTCTGACCTCGGCGCTGGGTGAGATCAGGTCGCTTTACGCAGCCCTCGACCAGGACCTGGATGAGGCCAAACGCCTTCAGCATGAACAGATGCAGGATTGGTTTCGCAGATTTGGGAATTTCGAGGTGTCGCTTTGGCTCAAGGCCTCCGGGCCGGTCGGGGGCGACATGATGGGGTGTTTTCCGGTCAATACGGACGTCATCGGCGCGTTCAGCCTGGACGTGTCGGGGCATGGCGTGGCCTCGGCCATGATCGCGGCGCGGGTGGCTGGTATTCTCAGCGCCGCGACCCCGGATCAGAACATCGCGCTTGCCCGGCGCGAGGATGGAAGCCTTTGCGCCCTGTCGCCGGACATGGCGGCGGCACGCCTGAACAAGATGATCCTCAGGGAACTGAGGGGTGATCGCTATTTCACGATGTGTCTTGGATTTCTGAACCGCACGAATGGCAGGATGCGCCTGGTTCAGGCGGGGCATCCCTATCCGATGATGCTGCGCGCCGACGGAGAGGTCGATATCCTGGGCGCGGGCGGTTTGCCGATCGGGTTGGTGGCCGAGGCACGGTATTCCAGTTTCGACATCACCCTGAACCCCGGTGATCGGTTGCTGATCTATTCGGACGGGTTGACCGAATGCCCAAATCCCGAAGGGGAATGGCTTGACGAAGACGGGTTGTCACGTCTGATGCAGGGTGCCCGCCATCTGCATGGCCCTGATTTTCTGGACGCCCTGAACAAGGGGCTGTTGGATTTTGCCGGTACCGATACGTTTCCCGATGATGCCTCGGCGCTGCTCATCGAATACACGGTGCCGGATGCGGCCTAGCGTCGGCGCCCGGCGATCACCTGTTGCACGAAGAACCGATCTCCCGAGACGGCAAGTTTTTCTGCCGCGACCGCCCAGGGAAGAAACACGGCCGAATGGCCGGGCTCGGTGGGGGCAGCCCGCTTCAGGCCGATTCGAGCGGTGTAGATGTGGCAAAGCTTTTGCGCATGGAGGTCATATTCCGGCATGTAGGTGTATCGGTGAAACATACCCAGGCGGCGCGGCGAATGGATGACGTAGCCGGTTTCTTCCATCACCTCTCGCGCCAGGGCAGTCAAAGGGGATTCGCCCGCATCGACACCCCCGCCGGGCAGTTGCAGTTCGGGCCATGGTCTTTCCTGGAACGTGGCAAGAATGCCGTCGCCCGCATCGATGATCGCGTAGACGCCGGCGCGCGGAGTGTATCTGCGCCCCGGTTCGGGACGATTTCCAAAACGGCGGTTCATGGCACGCTCCTGTTGCTGCGTCCCTTCTGCCAGAGCGCGCGGCCGGTGAAAACCGCCCCTCTCGCCAAGGCGCGCTGGCTGGGCTAAGGGACGCGTATGACCGATCAAGACAAAGACGCCATTCGCGCCACGGCTGCCCGCGTTCTTCGCATCGAAGGTTCAGCCGTCACCGCCATGGCCGATGCGCTGCCCGCCGATTTCGAATCGGCGGTCGAAGCGGTGCTTGCGACCAAGGGCAGGGTGATCCTGTCGGGCATCGGCAAGTCGGGACATATCGCGCGAAAGATCAGCTCGACCTTCGCATCGACCGGGACGCCATCGGCCTTTGTTCATCCGGCCGAGGCAAGCCACGGCGATCTTGGCATGGTCACACCGGGTGATCTGACGATCCTGATCTCGAATTCCGGTGAAACGGCCGAACTGCGCGACATGGTCGCCCATGTGGCGCGGTTTCAGATCCCCATGATCGCGATCTCGGGCAAGCAGGACAGCACCTTGATGCGTGCCGCCGATTACCGGCTGGCCCTGCCCGATGCGCCCGAGGCCTGCGTGATCGGGATGGCGCCCACCACCTCGACGACCCTGACGCTGGCGCTGGGGGATGCCTTGGCCGTCGCAGCGATGGAGCGGCGCGGGTTCTTGCCCGAAAATTTCCGCACCTTCCATCCCGGCGGCAAGCTGGGCGCGCAACTGTCCAAGGTGGCGCAACTGATGCATTTTGGCGAGGCGCTGCCATTGGTGGATGTCGATGCACCGATGGCCGACACGCTGATCGTCATGAGCGAGAAAAGCTTTGGCATCGCCGGTGTCGTCGAAAACGGCCGGCTCGTCGGCGTGATTTCCGATGGCGATCTGCGGCGCAACATCGCCGATTTGATGGATCACACTGCCGGAAAGGTCGCCACGCGCAATCCGCGCGTCATCGGCGCCGATGATCTGGCGGCCGAGGCCATGGCCGTGATGTCGTCCAACCGCATCACTGCGCTGTTCGTGGTCGATCACGCCGGGCATCCCGTCGGCCTGCTGCATCTGCACGACTGCCTGCGCGCCGGTCTGGCCTGACAAGACCAAACGGCCCCGCCCTGGGGAAGGCGAGGCCGTGACGGGCGCTGGCGTTTTGGAGGCGGACCAGCGCCGGGGCAGGTGTGTTCACGTCAGCCGGTCCGGATCATTCCGCTGCCAGCATTGCGAAAATCTCGGCCGCGCGGGGAGAGTGGACACCATCACTGGTGACAACGGGTGCGCTTCGGTCCGAAACCGTCACATCAAGCGTCGGCGGAGATGCCAAAGCCGGGGCGGAGATGGAAGCGGTCAGCAGCGCGATAAGTGCAATACGTTTCATCTGCTTGTCCTTTCCAGGTCAAAGGGGGGCGAACCGTTCGGGTCCGTCATGACTGCTAGATGAGCGCTTTGCTGCCTCACTTCAATTCACGTAACGGGGACAAGTTGGGAAAGTTCGTGCATCTGCGCACAGCAATGACGCCGGATTGCACGCCTTACACGGTGGCGTGTCTTTTCCCCACGCTGTCGTGTTGAGAAACGCCGGTTTACCTTTCAGCCCAGGTAGTCTGCATCCGAGACGGGTTCGGCCCAATCGGCTGTTGCGCCGTTGTCGGCCTCCTGCACGGCGATATGAACCATGGCCGATCCGTCCGTCGCACCGTGCCAGTGGCGCTCACCCGGCGGGATCCAGACCACATCGCCGGGGCGGATCGTGTTCTTCACCTCTCCCTCGGTTTGCGCCCATCCTTCGCCTTCGATCACGAACAGCATCTGCCCAAGCGGATGCGTGTGCCAGTTTGTCCGTGCGCCAGGCTGAAATGTCACCCGGACCGATTGGGCGCGCGAGGGCTCGGTCGCCTTGTGCAACTGTTCCATCATCACGGTTCCGATGAAGTAGTCGGCGGGGGCCGGTCCGCTGGAAATCTGGGCCTTGGGCGTCACTTTCATCGGCATCTCCCGTGTGTCAGATCTGATAGTAATCGCGGTACCAGGCCACGAATTGCGCCACGCCGTCAGGCACCTGCGTTTGCGGTATGTAGCCCGTCAGGCTTTGCAGCAATGTCGCATCGGCCCATGTGGCCGGAACATCGCCCGGTTGCATGTCCATGAAGTTCTTGATGGCCTTTACCCCGGTGGCGTCCTCGATCGCTTCGATGAAATCCAGCAGGCGGACACTGTCGGAATTGCCGATATTCACGATCCGGAACGGCGCAACCGGGCTGAGGCTGTCGCCGTCCGGCACATCGGCAGGCGTTTCGGGGCGCACCGGCGCGGCATCGATCAGGCGCACGATGCCATCGACAAGATCAGTGACGAAGGTGAAATCGCGGCTCATGTCGCCATGGTTGTAGACGTCGATCGGATCGCCCGCGAGGATCGCCTTGGTGAACTTGAACAGCGCCATGTCGGGCCGCCCCCACGGGCCGTAGACGGTGAAGAACCGGAACATGGTCGTGGGCAGGTCGTGAAGATGGGCATAGGCGTGGCCCATCGCCTCGGTCGCCTTTTTCGTGGCGGCGTAGATCGTCAGCGG
>CAYWTM010000044.1:0-23054 GCA_964460185.1 uncultured Roseicyclus sp.
CCCCGCGCGGTCGCGATCACGTCCTCCACCAAGATGCCGAAGAACCGGCGCAAGGCCTCGTGCCGGCGCCGCCCGCGCGCCAGGCCGGGATACAAGCGGTCGACCTCCTCGAAACAGGGGCCGACAATCGGCAGGTCCATCAGGTCTTCGGCGCTGAACAGGCGCGCGCGCAGCCCGTCATGGAGATCATGGTGGTTATAGGCGATGTCATCGGCAATGGCGGCCACCTGCGCCTCGGCGCTGGCATGCGTGTGCAGTTCCAGATCATGCGCGTCGCAATATTGCGCCAGCGCCCAGGGGATCGGATCGGGCACGGGGCCGTTGTGTTTTGCAATACCTTCAAGGGTTTCCCAGCTGAGGTTCAAGCCATCGAACCCGGCATAGTGACGTTCCAGATGGGTGACGATGCGGATGGCCTGCGCGTTGTGATCGAACCCGCCATAAGGTGTCATCAACGCCTGCAACGCATCCTCCCCTGTATGGCCGAAGGGGGGATGGCCCAGATCATGGGCCAGCGCCACGGCCTCGGTCAGGTCCTCGTCAAGACCCAGTGCCCGGCTGATCGTACGGGCGACCTGCGCCACCTCCAGCGAATGGGTCAGGCGGGTGCGAAAATAATCGCCCTCGTGTTCCACGAAGACCTGTGTCTTGTGCTTGAGGCGCCGAAACGCCGAGGAATGGATGATCCGGTCGCGATCGCGCTGGAAAGGAGAGCGAAAAACGCTTTCCTCTTCCGGCACGCGGCGACCGCGTGTGGCCAGGGGATCACTTGCATAGGGCGCGCGCATGTGTGTCTCATCCTTGTCGGCGTCGTTGTGGTTCCATATATCCATGGGCAACGAATTGCGACAGGCGCGCGAAAGGCCCTACTGTGATGACGCTGACCCTGACCGTCCCCCCCAAAGTCACCGAGCGGGCATTTGCCCGACTGGCAGAGATCAACGAGGCCTCGGGCGAGGCCAAGGCCCTGCGCGTCGCCGTCGAAGGCGGCGGGTGCTCCGGATTTCAATACGAGATCAAGCTCGACGATCCGTCCACCGATGACCTGGTGCTGGAAGGTGCCGGCCAGAAAGTCGTGGTCGACAGTGTTTCCCTGCCCTTCCTGGCGGACGCGGTGATCGACTTCACCGAGGAACTGATCGGCGCGCGGTTCACCATCGAGAACCCGAACGCGACGTCGTCTTGCGGGTGTGGCACGTCGTTTTCCATGTAATCGGCGCGGGCTTGATCCGTATCAAGTCGTGCAACCGCCTGGATCGGCACACTGGGTGTGGGCCATGACAGGAGCATTCACATGAGCGACCCACGGTTTTCCGCCAAACGCGAGTCTGAGCATCTGCTGGTCATCGAAGGCAGCGGTCGGTTGGATGCCGTCAGCATGGAAGTCGCACTGGATATGCTGGTGCGCGAGATGGACGGGATGCATCACGCCGGCATCCTGATGCGCGATCAGGGGTTCGAATGGCCAACGCTTGCCGCCATCGGGGTCGAGTTGCGCCATTGGGGCCAGATGATGGCCATGGTGCAAAAGATCGACCGCGTGGCGCTGGTGTCGTCCTCGCCTCTGATCCGCGGGGCCGCTTTGGTCGAAAGCGCGCTGATCCCCAATCTGACGATCCGGAATTTCGATCCCGACCAGGAAAAAGCCGCGCGCGCCTGGCTGGCCGAAGGCGTCGCCGGTCGGTCGGGCAATCCCGCCTAGACCCCCTTGGCATCCGCGCCGGGGTCGGCAATGAATGGGGCACAGCCTGTAGGAGCGCGCCCCATGAAGATCGCCACGTTCAATATCAATGGCATCAAGGCCCGGATCGATGCATTGAGCGATTGGTTGACCGAGTTCCAGCCTGACGTGGCATTGCTCCAGGAGATCAAGTCAGTCGATGAAAACTTCCCCCGGGAGGTGTTCGAGGACATGGGGTACCAGGTCGAAACCCATGGCCAGAAAAGCTTCAACGGGGTGGCGATCTTGTCGAAGCTGCCGCTGGAGGATATCAGCCGCGGCCTGCCCGGTGACGACAGCGACGAACAGGCCCGCTGGATCGAAGCAACGGTGATGGGCGAGACAACGGCGGTGCGCGTCTGCGGCCTTTATCTGCCCAACGGAAACCCGGCGCCGGGCCCGAAATACGACTACAAACTCGCCTGGATGGCCCGGATGGAGGCGCATGCCCGCACCTTGCTGGAGGCAGAGATGCCGCTGATCCTGGCGGGCGACTACAACATCATCCCGCAAGACGAGGATGCCGCCCGCCCCGAGGCATGGCGCGAAGATGCGCTGGCCCGCCCCGACAGCCGCGCCGCGTACCGGCGGATCTTGAATCTCGGGTTCACCGAAGCGATCCGCACCCGCAGCGCGCAAACCGGCCTGTATTCCTTTTGGGATTACCAGGCCGGCGCGTGGAACCGGAATGACGGCATTCGCATCGATCACCTTCTGTTGTCGCCGCAGGCCGCCGATCTGATGCACGATGCCGGCATCGACAGCGTGGTGCGGGGGCGCGAAAAACCGTCCGACCACGTGCCGGTCTGGATCGACCTGGCCGCCTGACGAAACCAAGGGAGATCGAGGATGAGCCAAACCGCGGACGCCATCGTGATCGGGGCCGGCGTGATCGGCGCCGCCGTGGCCTATGAACTGGCCAGGGGCGGGCGCAAGGTGATGTCCATCGATGCCAAGGGGGCGGCAGGCCACGGGTCCACTGCGGGCAGTTGCGCAATCATCCGGGTCCATTATTCCACGCTCGAAGGCTGCGCGATGGCGTGGGAAGGCTACCATGATTGGGCGGACTGGCGGGCCTATCTGGGCGCATCCCCGGACGAGACCCTGGCCGAATTCCGGCAAACCGGATGCCTGGTCATGAAGACGGAAAGCAACAATTTCCTGACGCGCCACATGGAGATGAGCCGCGCGCTGGACTGCCCGTTCGAGCAATGGGACGCGGCCACCATCACCGACCGGTTGCCGATGTACCGCATGGACCGCTTCGCGCCGGCCAAGCGCATGGATGAGGACGGATTTGGCCAGCCCACGGGCGGGGCGCTGACGGGCGGTGTCTTCTGGAAGACGGCCGGATATGTGACCGACCCGGCCCTGTCCGCCCAGAACATCGCCGCCGCCGCCCAGCGCCATGGCGCTGTGATCCGGTTCAATTCCAGGGTCGTCGAGATCCTGCAGGCGGGCGGGCGGGTCTCGGGCGTGAAACTGTCCGATGGCGCCGCGATCCACGCCCCCGTCGTGGTCAATGTAGGCGGCCCGTCCAGCGCGCGGCTGAATGCCATGGCGGGCGTGTTGGACGACATGACGATCCGGACCCGTCCGCTCAGACAGGAGGTCGTCCATGTGCCCGCGCCCGAAGGGTTCGATTTCGAGAACGACGGCCTTGTCATCTCGGACAGCGATATATCGTGCTATTGCAGGCCAGAACATGGCAACCACATCCTGATCGGGTCGGAAGACCCGGACTGCGATACGCATCAATGGGTCGATGACAGCGACTGGTCCGCGGACTTCACCGATCAATGGACAACGCAGGCATTGCGCTTTGCACAGCGGATGCCAAGCCTTGGCATCCCCAGCCGGATGCGCGGTGTGGTGGAGCTTTATGACGCCTCCACCGACTGGATCCCGATTTATGACCGATCCGCGCTCGACGGGTTCTACATGGCCTGCGGATCAAGTGGGAACCAGTACAAGAACGCCCCCGTTGCGGGCCGGCTGATGGCGCAACTGATCGAATATTGCGAGGCGGGCGGCGATCATGATGGCGATCCGATGCCGTTCCGGCTGAACCATATCGATCGCGAGATCAACGCCGGGTTCTTTTCGCGCAAACGCAAGATCAACCAGGATTCAAGCTTTAGCGTCCTCGGATAACGGGGCGGTGCGGCGGCACACGACAACGGTCCCACGGCCAGTCACGCTACAACCCGTTCACCGGCACCTTCAGGACCGGATTGCCGTTATCGTCGCGCGGGATTTCACCGGCGCGCATATTCACCTGCAGGGACGGGATGATCAGTTTCGGCATCGCAAGCTGCGCGTCGCGTTCCGTGCGGAAGGCGATGAACTCGTTCCGCGTCTTGCCTCCTCCGACATGGATATTGTGGGCCTTTTCCTCGGCCACGGTGGTTTCCCAACGGATATCGCGGCCGTTGGGGCCGTAATCATGGCAGATGAACAGCCGCATGTCGTCGGGCAGGCTCAACACCTTCTGGATGGAATCATATAGCTCGCCCGCGTCGCCGCCGGGAAAGTCCGCGCGCGCCGATCCTCCATCGGGCATGAACAGGGTATCGCCCACGAAGGCCGCATCCCCCATAACGTGTACCATGCACGCGGGCGTGTGGCCCGGCGTGTAGATGGCAAAGCAGGGCATCTGCCCTACCATGTAGGTATCACCGTCCTTGAACAGCTTGTCGAATTGCGATCCGTCACGCTGAAACTCGGTGCCTTCGTTGAAGATCTTGCCGAAGGTGTCCTGAATGACGGTGATCTTTTCGCCGACCCCGATCTTGCCGCCCAGCTTTTGCTGGATGTAGGGGGCGCCGGACAGGTGGTCGGCATGGACATGCGTCTCGATCAGCCATTCGAGGGTCAGACCCCTGTCCACGATATACGCGATGACCTGATCGGCGTTGTCATAGGTGATGCGCCCGGCGGCGTAGTCGATATCCATGACGCTGTCGATCACCGCACAGGCGCTGCTGTCGGGGTCCTTGACCACGTAGGTCACGGTGTTGGTGGCCGCGTCAAAGAACGCTTTCACCTCGGGCACGATATCCATCTTCACGCGGTCGTCGGTCATGTCGCCGTCCTTCCTGTCGGGCCTCAGTGGAAGGCGCGACCAAATCCTCGCGCCTGCAGGGTCTTTGCGCCCAGAATGCCAACAATCAGCGCGCCCGTGAAGATGAAGACATCGGCAATCCCCGTTCCAAGCGCCGGAAGCGCCCCACCGGGGCAAAATCCCGCCATCCCCCAGCCCACGCCGAACAGGGCCGAACCCGCAACAAGACGGGCGTCGATCTGCGCTGACAAAGGCAGGTGAAACCGCCCCCCAAAGACCGGCTCGCCCCGCCCGAAGACCACGCGGTAGCCCAACCCTGTCACGGCCAGAGCCCCACCCATCACGAAAGCGAGGCTCGGGTCCCACGTGCCCGCGATATCAAAGAAATTCAGGACTTTGGCCGGGTTGGCCATGCCCGAGATGACGATCCCGAGCCCGAAAATCAGTCCGATGCAGAAGATCAAGACCAGACGCATGCCCCTACCCCCCGATCACGTGGCGGATCACGAAGACGGTCGCGATGCAGCTTGCCATGAAGACCAGCGTCGCGACGATCGACCGGGGCGACAGGCGCGCAATGCCGCAGACCCCATGACCGGATGTGCAGCCGCCCCCGAAGGTCACCCCCACGCCCACGACCAATCCCCCCAGAATCAGCATCGGCGTGGACACCGGCACGCTGACCTCGGGCATTCTGCCCGTGATCAAGAGATAGACGAGGGGTGCCGTGAGCATCCCCAAAAGCAACACCAGCCGCCAGGTCGCATCGGCCCGGCTGACCGGTGCCACCAGTCCGGCCAGTACGCCGGTCGCCCCCATGACCCGACCTGATACCAGCATCAGCAAGACCGCAGAGGTTCCGATCAAGAGACCACCCCCAAGGGATTGCCATGGCGTGAATGCCGTCTCGAACATGCCGCGTCTCCTTTGTATCGGTCCTGCTGGCGGCCCCACGGGCGAAGAGGGGCGCCGACGGTTCGTCCCGCAATTGTTCAAACGCCCGATTTCAGAGCGATAACCGGGCCAAGACCCGGATATGGGAACAGAGATCGGGTGGACAAGCCCGAAAACACGGCCATACTCACGCCCGGTTCTATTCATAACGAACAGGGAGTTTAATATGACCATGCGTTTTGCCGCCTTCGGGGCGGCACTTCTGGCGACCACGGCACTGACCGCGGCCGCTGCATCGGCCGAAACCATCCGCTGGGCTCGCGCAGCCGAAGCCTTGACCCTCGATCCCCATTCTCAGAACGAGGGACCGACAACCACGCTGATGCATCAGATCTACGAGCCGCTGATCATCCGGAACATGGAAGGCGCGATGGAGCCTGCGCTTGCGACCTCGTGGGAGCCATCTGCAGAAGATCCCAATGTCTGGGTGTTCCAACTGCGCGAGGGCGTGACCTTTCACGGCGGACAGGCATTCGACGCAGCCGACGTCGTGTTTTCGTTGAACCGCGCGCGGACGGAGGCCTCGAACTTCAAGGAACTCCTGACGGGCGTGACCGAAGTGCGCGCCACGGGCGACTACACTGTCGAGGTTGTCACCGACGGCCCCAACCCGCTGCTTGCCAACAACCTGACCAACATCATGATGCTGGACGAGGGCTGGGCGACGGAGAACGGCACCGAGGCAGTTCAGGATTACGCCGCCGGTGAAGACACCTACGCCGCGCGCAATACCAACGGCACCGGGCCTTTCGTTCTTCAGTCCCGTACCGCCGACGTGGAAACCGTGCTGACCCAGAACCCCGATTACTGGGGCATCGGCACCTTCCCGCTGGACGTGACCGAAATCATCTTTACCCCGATCCAGAACCCCGCGACCCGCGTGGCCGCGCTTTTGGGCGGAAGCGTTGATTTCATCCAGGACGTGCCTGTGCAGGATCTGGCCGGCGTCAGCAATGCCGACGGGATCGGCCTCGCCACCGCCGCGCAGAACCGGGTGATCTTTTTCGGCATGAATGTCGGCGATGATGATCTGACCCTCGACAACATCGAAGGCGCGAACCCCTTCGCCGATGTCCGAGTGCGTCAGGCAATCGACATCGCGATCAACCGCGAAGCGATCCAGCAGGTCGTGATGCGCGGCCAATCGGCGCCTGCCGGTGTGATCGCGCCGCCGCCGGTCAACGGCTGGACAGCCGAACTCGATGCCTATCCTGCCTATGACGTCGCAGCCGCACAGGCCCTGATGGCCGAAGCCGGATATGGCGATGGCTTCTCGATCCAGCTGGACTGCCCGAACGATCGCTACATCAACGACGAAGCGATCTGTCAGGCCGCCGTGGGCATGCTTGCCCAGATCGGCATCGACGTGTCCTTGTCGGCCCTGCCCCGCGCGCAGCACTTCCCGCTGATCGCCAACCTCGAGACGGATTTCTATCTTCTGGGCTGGGGTGTTCCGACCTATGATGCGGAATATGTCTTCAACTTCCTGTACCATGGCCGCACCGATGGCCGTGGATCGTGGAACGGCACGCGTTTCGATGACCCCGAGATGAACGAGATGACCGCCTCGCTGACGTCGAACACAGACCTGGCGGCACGCGATCAGACCATCGCGGACCTGTTCGCCATGGCCGAGGAAGAACTGATCTACATCCCGATCCACAACCAGGTGCTGAACTGGGGGATCTCGGACGCTTGGTCCACCGTGGTGGATGCCGACGATCAGGTGAAGTTCAAGTATTTCACGATGAACTGATCCACGATCCATCGGATCTGATCCATTGCCCGGAGCGCCACGGCGCTCCGGGCTTTTTATTGGGGCAAACGTCCCAACGTCAGCCGCCATCCTGCCACGACCGGAACCGTTCCCGCCGTGATCAGGGTCACCGACATCATGTTGAGTTTGCCGATACCGCCACTCTTCAGGTCAGTAGTCGAAGGCAGGCAATCCATCAGGGAATTCCGCAAGCACGATATCGTGCAATGCATCCCACACCCCCGGCGACGCCCCCATGGCAAGGCCAAGCCGCGCATCGGCCGGATAGGGATGGATCACACCGCCCGCCTCGCGGATCATCAGCAGGCCGGCAAGGCTGTCCCAGGGGTTCATCGCCGGCTCCACGTATCCGGCGAGGCGCCCCGCCGCCACGCAGGCCAGCATGTTGGCACCCGATCCGTTGCGGTAATACATCCCCCCCGCCTCCATCAGGCGCCGGATGATCGCAGCCATCGGACCAGGTTCGCACCGGTCCGACGCGCCAACCGCGACCAGGCCCTGGTCGATCCGCTTTTCGGGATCGAGCCGCAAGGGCACCCCGTCCAGCGTGACGCCGTGGCCCGCACGCGCGGCGAAGTGTTCGCCGGTCACCGGCACGTCGATCACCCCCACAAGCGTCTGGTCGCCCTGGACAAGCGTGATGACAACGCACCAATGCGGCAGCCCCATCAAAAAGGGCACCGTGCCGTCGATCGGGTCGATGACCCACGTCATCCCCGATGCGCCAGCGGTCGCGCCGCCCTCTTCCCCGAGGATCGCGTCGTCCGGAAAGGCGGCCGCGATCTCGCCTCGGATCATGTCCTCCACCGCGCGGTCGGCAATCGACACAAGATCAAGCTCACCGTTCTTGGTCTCGATCTCGAGCGCGGCGCGGTTTCGGTAATACTCGAGCGCGACCTGCCCGGCACGGTGGGCGAGGTCAGAGGCAAGGGCCGCGCGAGCGGCGACGGGATCGGTCATGAGGCAGGCCTTTCAGCGCAAATGGAATTGGTCCGCGTGCATCAGCGCACGAGGATAAGGTCGGCCGGGTCAATCTGGAGGTCGACCCGGTCGCCGGCGGTCAGCCGGGGGTCGGAAATCGGACGCGAGACAAGAAATTCAAGATCTTCATCCTGCACCACATATTCCATGCGGCTTCCCAGGTAGGCGGCCTGCACGATCGTCGCGATCCCACCTGGCGCCAGCCTGATCCGCTCGGGCCGGATCGTCGCGGTGACCACGCCATCCTTGGCCTCGACCGGCATCGACAGGTGCGCAGCCCGGAACATGCCGCCCGCGACCTGCCCCTCGATCAGGTTGGCGTCGCCAATGAAATCCGCGACGAAGGCCGAGGCCGGGCGTTCGTACAACTCTGCCGGGGTGCCGATCTGGGCGATCTGGCCCATCTTCATCACCACGATCCTGTCGGAGACGGCAAGCGCCTCTTCCTGGTCATGGGTGACGTAGACGGCGGTCAGCCCAAAGCGCTGCTGCAGGTCGCGGATCTCGGCCCGGACCTTGCGGCGCAGCTTGGCGTCGACGTTCGAAAGCGGCTCGTCGAACAACAGCACGTCGGGCTGCTGCACGATGGCGCGGGCGACGGCGACGCGCTGCTGCTGCCCGCCCGAAAGCTCGGACGGAAGCCGGGCCTCCAGCCCGGCCAATCCCACCTGATCGAGGATCGCGCGCGCGCGGTCGCGCGCCTCGGCCTTCGCCACGCCGCGGATGGTCGGGCCATAGGCGACATTTTCCAGCACTGTCATATGCGGAAACAGGGCGTAGGACTGGAACACCATGCCGACGTTGCGTTCCGACGCGGGGTCACGGCTGACGTCGCGGCCTGCGATCTTCACCTGCCCCTCGGTCGGCAATTCCAGCCCCGCGATCAGCCGCAACGACGTGGTCTTGCCGCAGCCCGAAGGGCCCAGAAAGGTCACAAGCTCGCCCTTGGCGATGGAAAAGCTGATGCGGTCCACGGCGGTGGCGCTGCCGTAGCGCTTGACCACGTCCAGAAATTCGATCGCCGTTTCGGTCATGCCCTGTCCCTCATTCCGCTGGCTCGGTCGCTGCGCGACCCTGCAATTCCTGTCTGCGCCCCAGCTTGCGCGTGCCGACGATGAACTGGATCACCGCAACACACAGGATCATCACGATCATCAGCACCGCCGAATAGGCAATGGCGAGCGCGTATTCCCCCGCCTCGACCCGGCCCATGATGTAGGCCGTGGCCATGTTGTGCCGTGCCGACACCAGGAAGATCACCGCAGATACGGCCGTCATCGCCGTCACAAAGGAATAGACCAATGCCGTGAAGACCGCGGGGCGGATCAGCGGCAGGACCACGCGGCGAAGCGTCGTGGCGCCGCCAGCGCCCATCGTTTGCGACGCTTCTTCCATGGATTTGTCGATCTGGGCCAGTGCGGCCAGCCCCGCCCGCATGCCCACCGGCATGTTCCGGAATATGAAGCAGATGATCAGGATCGCCGCCGTCCCGGTGATATCCACGGGCGGTATGTTGAAGGCTGCGACGTAGGACACGCCCACCACGGTGCCCGGAATGGCAAAGGACAGCATCGTGCCGAACTCGAACGCGCGCCGGCCTGCGAAATCCTGCCGCGCGACCAGCCACGCGGTCAGGATGCCGACCAGCGTGGTGAGGGGGGCTGCGATGCCCGCCACCCAAAGCGTCGTCAGCATGGAATCCCATGCCGATCCATACAGCTCCAGCCCGGTTTCCGCGATCTCGAAGCGGAACGCGGTGACCAGGTGGCCGAGCGTCGGCGTCAGATCCCACCGGCCGATATCGGTGACAAATCCGCCGGCCGCGATGATGATGTAGACCGCCAGCGTGAACACGACCCAGGGCAGGACCACCGCCAGCACCGCGATCTTCAGGATCGGCGGCAAGGGCGCGGCAAGGCCGGCATCGGATTTGCCCGTGACGGTCACGTAGCTTTTCTTGCCCATCCAGCGCATCTGCAGCCAGAAGGCGATCAGCGTCAGCGCCAGCAGGATCATGGCCAGCGTCGCGGCGTTGCCCAGATCGTAGCGCGCGCCGACGACCGCGAAGAAGATCTTGACCGACAGCACCTCGTAGCCGCCGCCCAGCACGATCGGATTGCCGAAATCCGCAAGGCTTTCGATGAAGGCCAAGAGGAAGGCCGCGGCCAGGCCGGGGCGCAGCAGAGGCCATGTCACCGTGCGGAAGGTGGTCGTGGCCTTGGCACCCAGTGTGCGGGCGGCCTCTTCCAGCGTGGGGTTGATGGCTTCGAGCGTCGACAGCAGGACAAGGAAGGTGACCGGCGCAAAGGCCAGCACCTGGGCAATCAAGATGCCCGGAAGGCCATAGACCCAGCGCGATGGCCGCACCCCCATCAGGTCTGCACCCCAGCCGGTGACAAGACCCGTACGCCCGAACAGCAAGATGATCGCCACCCCGACGACGAAGGGGGGCGTGATAATGGGCAGGATCGAAATGGCCCGCAAAGCGCGCTTGGCGCGGAAATCCGTGCGGTTGACCAGCAGGGCCAGGGCCAGGCCCAGCGCCGTGGCCAGCGAGGCCGAAAGCACCCCCAGGACGACCGTGTTCACCACGACCCCGCAGCGCCCCGCGCCCACAAAGCACCGCATCCCCCACAGATCAGGCGCGCTCAGCCGTGACCAGAAGGTCGCCAGCGCAAGATTGCCGTCGGGGTCGATGAAGGCTGCAACGCCCAGTTTGAGAATGGGAAAGAAAACAAAGACCGTCAGCAGCGCAACGATCGCGGTGATGCAGAAGGCCGCAAAGCGTTCACCCCGGCAAAATCCCCGCGCCGCCACCAGGTCGGACAAAAGGCCAACAAGCGCGATCCCGGCAAGGAACCCGCCCCAGCCAAGGCCCGCCTGCCCGTCGCCCGCAAGGGCAAAGGCCGCGCCCACCCATTCGGCCGACGGCCCCCTGAGGCCCACGGCAAAGCCCTGCCAGATGAACACGACCAGCGCCCCGAGCGTCAATCCTAGTGCCAGCATTGATTGCTGCCAGCGCCGCGTGAGCGACACCATGCCCAGCGCCGCGACGGCCGCGATCAAGGGCCAGAACCAGCCGCGCCCCGACAGCGCCTCGGCCAGGGCCGAGGACGCAGGCCCCGACACGAGCGGAACCCCCTTGTACCAGGGGAACGCCGCCAGCGAGAGCGCAAGAAGACCGAGCCAGGCAACCCCGGCCCGGTCTGATGTCAGGGAAAATCGTGCCACGGGTTACTGCGGCAGCGATCCGATGTCGGCATCCCACCGCTGCAACAGCCGCGAGCGTTCCTCGCTGGAACCGTAGAGCGCGAAGTTGTAGTCGATCAGCGTGATATCCTCCAGCCGCGGAGCAGCTTCGGGCGTGGCCGAGTTCACGTTGGACGGGATCTGGAAGCTGTTGTTGGCAGCTCCGATTTCCTGCGCTTCCGGGGTCAGCGCCCAGTCATAGAAGGTCTGCGCGGCATCGGGGTTCGGCCCGCCCTCGATGATCGACATCGAACCGACCTCGTAGCCGGTGCCTTCGCAGGGGGCCACCGCCACGATCGGGGCGCCCTGCACGGTCTGGGCAACGGCGTCGTGCATGAAGACGATACCGATCGCGGTCTCGCCGGTTGCTGCGGCCCGAATCGGGGCCGACCCGGATTGGGT
This sequence comes from uncultured Roseicyclus sp., assembly GCA_964460185.1. GTDB lineage: Bacteria > Pseudomonadota > Alphaproteobacteria > Rhodobacterales > Rhodobacteraceae > JAVJPJ01. The sequence continues at coordinate 12,148 of CAYWTM010000044.1, forward strand.
ATACTGGCTGATGTTGTTGTGAAGCTCGGCCAGGTATGCGAACGCCTCGTCCTCACCCATCAACTGAACCATCGTGGCCAGCATGGTGTAGGACGTGCCAGACGAGTTCGGGTTTGCCACCTGCACGTCATCCGCGAACCGCGAATCCAGCAGGTCGGCCCAGCACGCGGGCGGGTTTTCGGTGACAAGCTCGGAATTGTAGCCGAACCCGAGACCGCCGGCATAGATGCCGACCGTGCGGTAACCCGATGTTTCTGCCTGCCGGACCGACCAGTCCTGCATCTGTTCGAGCATGGGCGAGCGATATTCCGCGGTCAGCCCCTCTTGCGCGGCTTGCAGATGCGGATCGCCGGTGCCACCCCACCAGACGTCGCCACGCGGCTGTTCCGCCTCGGCCGCGATCTGGGCATAGGTCTCGCCCGAAGACCGGCGGGTCATCAGCACGTTGATGCCGGTCTCGCGCTGGAATGCCTCGGACATGGCACGGCACCATTCCTCCTGCACCGAGCAATAAAGGACAAGTTCATCGGCCTGCGCCGTGGCCGGAATGGCCACCGTCAGTCCTGCCGCCGCAAGAACCGCGGCGGAGACGTGTTTGATCGTCATGAGTTCCTCCCTGGAACTGTTTGTAACAGTTTTGTGACAGTCATTAGGCTCAGAAATCCCCGATGAGGCAAGAGTTTTGTCCACCACACCCAAAAGACCCTGCAGCCTGCCCAAGATTTCCCCGATGTTGGGCCGTGGTGGGCGCCTCCCGCGCCCCTTCCCTTTTGCCGCTCCGTCAGCCAACACTCCGTCATGACGTCCGTCACCAACTATCTGCGCCGGATCGCGGCCCGCCTGACCGGCCACGCGCTTGCCTTTGTCGCGCGGTTCATCACCGCCGTGAGGGCTGACTGGCGGGGGATCGAACCCATTGCGCGACAGCGGGTGTATTTCGCCAACCATGTCAGCAACGCCGATATGCCGATGATCTGGACCGTCCTGCCCGGCCATATGCGCCGCCAGACCCGGCCCGTCGCCGCCGCCGACTACTGGCTCAAGACGCCGTTGCGCGCCTTTGTCGGACCCGAGGTCTTCAACTGCGTCCTGATCGACCGACGCCCCGAGGCCCGGCAGGAGGACCCGATGGAAAAGATCTTGCAGGCGCTGGATGAGGGATCGTCGCTGATCATCTTTCCCGAGGGCAATCGCAACATGACCGATGATCCGCTGCTGCCGTTCCGGGCGGGGCTCTACAACATGGGGCGGGCCCGGCCAGAGGTCGATCTGGTGCCCACCTGGATCGCGAACCTGAACGAGATCATGCCCAAGGGCGAGGTCATCCCCCTGCCCCTGATCTGCACCGTGACCTTTGGCGCCCCCATCCACGTGGCGCCGGACGAGGACAAGGACAGTTTCCTGAAACGCGCGGCCGACGCCCTGCTGGCGCTGGCCCCGCCGCCGCCGGGCGGCGCGTCATGACCCCCACGACCCTCGATATCCTGTTCCTTGCGTTTGGCGTTCTGGGCCTGCTGACCGCCCTGACCGTTCTGGGGGAAATCCTGCGGGGCCGTCTGCCCCATGGCCAGACCAACCCGGTCGTCGAAACCTTCGTGACGCGGGTGCATTCGTGGTGGGCGATGGTGATCTTGCTGTCGCTTGCCGTGCTGGGCGGGCAGACCTGGGTGATCTTGCTGTTTGCCTTTGCGTCGTTCGCGGCGCTGCGCGAGTTCCTGACCTTCACGACCAAGTCAAAGGCCGACCACCTGTCGCTTGTTCTAGGGTTTTTCGTGATCTTGCCGTTGCAATATCTGTTCGTGGGCCTGGGGTGGTCGGGGCTCTTTACCGTCTTCATCCCGGTCTACGCCTTCTTGCTGCTGCCCATTGTCAGCGCCTTGAGGGGGGATGCGAAACGGTTCCTGATCCGGGTGGCGGAAACCCAGTGGGGGCTGATGATCTGTGTATTCTGCATGAGCCATGTGCCCGCGCTGATCACATTCGAGATGCCCGACGGCAGCGACCGGTCCATACTTCTGATCGTGTTCTTCGCGATGGTCGTGCAACTTGGGGATTTGTTCGAATATTTCGGAGGCCGCCAGTTCGGCCGCCGCCGCGTGGCGCCGGGCCTGTCGCCAAAGACACTCGAGGGTATGGTGGCAGGCGTCATCGCCGCCGCGCTGATCGGTGCGGCACTTAGCTGGATCACACCGTTCGGTCTTTTGGGGGCGGCAGGGATGGCGGCGCTTGCCTCCCTTACGGGCATGTTCGGCAGCCTTGTTTTCGCAGCGATAAAACGCGACCGGGGGGTCAAGGACTGGTCTCATCTGATCCCCGGCCAGGGGGGCTTGCTGGATCAGCTGGACAGCGTGATCTTTGCGGCGCCGGTCTTTTACCACGTGACCAATCTGATCTGGGGCTAAGCGCGGCATTCACGTCGTTCGAAGGCCCGGACTTGCGCCACCTCACGCAGCCGTGAACCCTTTGCCATTTGCATCCCGTGCCATCCTGCGTCAGGCTGTCGCGGGCGATGCGGGAAACGCGCGCGCACCACCGGACCCGGGACACCTGAAAGGAAACACATGAACCGCCTGCTTATAGCAACCGCGCTGTCGAGCGCCCTTGCCTTGCCTGCCATGGCCGAGACGTTTCGGTGGGCTTCGACCACCGATCCGCAGACCATGGACCCGCACGCCGTTTCATCGGCCCCGGTTCTCGGTTTCCTGAATAATGTCTACGAGGGGCTTGTCCGCCGTGGCCGCGACATGGCGATCGAGCCCTCGCTGGCGGTTTCGTGGGAACCCATCGGCGATGGCGCGGGCTGGCGTTTCAACCTGCGTGAAGGCGTCACCTTCCACGATGGATCCGCCTTTTCCGCCGAAGACGTGCTGTTTTCCTATGAGCGTGCCTCCTCCGAACAATCCGATGTCGCAAGCTGGTTCGCGCCCGTCTCCGACGTGGTGGTGGTCGATGACTACACCGTCGACATCCTGACCACGACACCGCAGCCGATCTTTCCTGACAGCATCGCCAACTGGATGATGATGGACAGCGGATGGGCGGCCGCCAACGACGCCCAGACCCCGGCACGCGACGCCGAGAACCACGCCACGCTGAACGTCAACGGCACCGGCGCCTTCATGCTGGAAAGCCGCCAGCCCGATCTGGAAACCGTGCTGGTGCCCTTTGACGGCTGGTGGGGCGAGGTCGAACACAACATCACCCGTGCCGTCTTTACGCCGGTCCAGAACTCCTCCACCGCGGTGGCGGCGCTGTTGGCAGGCGATATCGACATGATCGACCCGGTTCCGGTGCAAGATGCCGACCGTGTGGATGCCTCGGGGGATGCCATGGTCGTGCGCGGGATCGAAACCCGCGTCATCATGCTGGGGTTTGCCCATGATCACGACACGCTGCGCAACGGAGAGGCGAACCCCTTCGTGGACGTGCGCGTGCGCCAGGCCGTGGCCCATGCGGTCAACGTGCCCGCGATCTTGCAAACCATCATGCGCGGATCGGCCGAGCCCGCAAGCCAGCTGGTGCCACCGTCGGCGCGTGGATTTTCGACCATCCACGACACTCGCCCCGAACTGGATCTCGACGCGGCCCGCGCGCTTCTGGCCGAAGCGGGCTACCCCGACGGGTTCGACTTCACCCTGTCTTGCACCAATGATCGCTACCTGAACGACGAGGCGGTCTGCCAGGCCGTGGTCGCAATGCTGGCGCAGATCGGCCTGACCGTGACGCTGGATGCGATGCCGGTGTCCAACTACTGGCCCGAACTGCGCGCCGACAATTTCGACATGTACCTGCTGGGCTGGTCGCCGGGCACCTTTGATGCCGAGCACCCGCTGCGCTTCCTCGTGCATACCAGTGGCGAGCGTCTGGGCACCTGGAACTTCGGCGGCTATTCGAACCCGCGCATCGATGAGTTGCTGCCATTGATCCAGTCCGAGATCGACCCGGCCGCGCGCCAGGCGATGCTGGATGAGACGGCGGCCACGATCCAGGACGACATGGTATACGTGCCGATGTACGTCAATCCGCTGCTGTGGGGCATCCGCACCGGGGTCGAATTGACGCAACGCCCGGATAACTTCTTTATCCTGCGCTGGGTCAACATTCGCTGATCGATCACGGACCGGCCGCCCTTGGGGATGCGGCCGGTCCGGTCCGATAGACCGACGGGGGCTGCGCGCATGGGTCTGATGATCGAAGGGGTCTATCACGTCGATGATCCCGGACCTGACACCACCTTGAACGGTGTCTTTCAGCGCGCCAAATCCACGATCCGCAACCGGATCACCGCCGATGGCAGCACGCCTTTCGGGCCCGCAGCGGGGCGGTATCATCTTTACGCCGCATGGAATTGCCCCTGGGCGCACCGCGCGGCCCTTGTGCGGGTCATCAAGGGGCTGGAAGACACGATATCGGTGTCCTACGCCCGGCCACGGCGCACGAGGGAAGGATGGGTGTTCGACCCGCAGGGGCCGTTTTCCGATCCGTACCTGAATGTGACGGCGCTTCATCAGGTCTATGCGCGCATGCCCGCCCCCTATACCGGACGGATCACCGTGCCGCTGCTGTGGGACAAGGCCACCGACAGCGCAGTGTCCAACGAAAGCGCGGATATCGTGCGCATGCTCAACGATGCCTTTCCCGGCCCGGACCTGGCCCCGGCCGGCTTGCGCGATCGGATCGATAGCTGGAACGCGCGGATATATGCCGAGGTCAACAACGGCGTTTACCGTGCGGGGTTCGCGCGCGCCCAAGACGCATACGATGACGCGGTCACGCAGCTTTTTGCCACGCTGGATGATATCGATGCACATCTGGCGACCCATCGCTACCTGTGCGGCGATACCTTCACCGAGGCCGATCTGCGCCTGTTTCCGACGCTGGCCCGCTTTGACGTGGCCTATCACTATGCCTTCAAGTGCAATATCCGCCGCCTGATGGATTACACCCATCTCTGGCCCTACGCGCGCGAGATCTACCAGATGCCCGGTGTTGCGGGCACGGTCGCGTTCGACATTTACAAAACGGGCTATTTTTCGCCATCCGAGCTGAGAAATCCGCTTGGGATCGTACCCGCCGGTCCGATTGTCGACTGGGATACACCCCACGGACGGAATCCGGCAAAAGATACCCCGGGTTAGGCTTGACCTCGCCGTCTCTCCAGTCCAGCACCGTGTGACGCCAACAGGACGCCGTATCCATGCTCAGCTACATTATCCGTCGTGTGTTGCAATCCGTTCTTGTCCTGCTCGTGGTGGGGCTGGTGGCCTTTGCCATGTTCCGGTTCGTGGGCGATCCGGTGGATACCATGCTGGGACAGGAACGCACGATCGAGGATATCGAACGATTGCGCGACAACCTGGGCCTGAACGATCCGTTCTTCGTGCAATACTGGAATTTCCTGCAACGCGCCGTGCAGGGCGATTTCGGCATTTCCTATCGCCAGGGACGTCCGGTGGCCGAGATCATCGCCGAACGCCTGCCCGCAACGCTCGAACTGGCCATGGTATCGGGCATTTTCGCACTGGGTCTGGGCATTGTCCTGGGGGTCTTCACGGCGATCCGTCGCGACGGATGGGCCGCCAACACGATCATGACGCTCAGCCTTTTGGGGGTGTCGTTGCCCACATTCCTGATCGGGATCTTGCTGATCTACATCTTTTCGGTGGAGTTCTCGCTTTTGCCCACCTTCGGACGTGGCGAGGTGACCCAGGTCGGGGGCTGGTCCACGGGGTTCCTGACCTCGTCGGGGCTGGTGGCGCTGATCTTGCCGTCGATCACCCTGGGTCTTTACCAGATGACGCTGATCATGCGTCTTGTGCGGTCCGAGATGCTGGAGGTGCTGCGGCAGGACTACATCCGGTTCGCGCGCGCCCGCGGCCTGAAGGACAAGGCGATCAATTTCCGCCATGCGTTGAAGAACACGCTGGTCCCGGTCATCACGGTGACGGGTCTGCAACTGGGGTCGATCATCGCCTTCGCCATCATCACCGAAACCGTGTTCCAGTGGCCCGGTGTGGGCCTCTTGTTCATCAATGCCATCCAATTCGTCGATATCCCGGTGATGGCGGCCTACCTGATGCTGATCTCGGTCATGTTCGTGGCGATCAATCTTGCGGTTGACCTGCTTTACGTGGCGATCGATCCGCGGCTCAGGGCGTGAAGGGAACCGACCTATGACCGACACTCCGCTTGACCCCGTGCAAAAGCCGCGCGCCCGATCCCGCCTTGCCCTGGCATGGGACAGTGACGTGGGATATTCATTCCGCCGCTCGCCGGTCGCCATCATTTCGACCGCCGTCACCTTGCTGTTGATCCTGTCGGCGGTTTTTGCGCCCCTGATCGCCCCGCATGAGCCGTTCAACCCCGCAACGCTGAACCTGATGAACGGCTTCACCCCCCCGGGTGAGCCCAACATGTTCACCGGTGACACCTTCGTTCTGGGCACGGATGATCAGGGACGGGACGTGTTTTCCACCATCCTTTACGGGCTGCGCATCTCGCTGTTCGTCGGCTTTGCCGCAGTGACCTTTGCGCTGGTCCTGGGCATCACCCTGGGCTTGCTGGCGGGCTATTTGGGCGGATGGACCGAAACGATCATCATGCGCGTGGCCGACGTGCAGCTGACGTTCCCGTCGATCCTCGTGGCGATGCTGATCTTTGGCATCGCAAAGGGCATCACCCCCATCGAATACCGCGACCAGGTGGCGATCTGGGTGCTGATCCTGGCCATCGGGCTGTCGGACTGGGTGCAATTCGCGCGCGTCGTGCGCGGGGCCACGCTGGTGGAAAAGAACAAGGAATACGTGCAGGCGGCGCGGCTGATCGGGCGTTCGGCGCCCGCGATCATGCTGCGACACATCCTGCCCAACGTGATGTCCCCGGTTCTGGTCATCGCCACGATCAGCCTGGCGCTTGCGATCATCGCGGAGGCGACGCTGAGCTTTCTGGGCGTGGGCGCGCCGCCGACCGAGCCATCTCTGGGCACGCTGATCCGCATCGGGCAGGGTTTCTTGTTCTCTGGCGAGTGGTGGATCTTGTTCTTTCCGGCCTGCACATTGCTGGTCCTGGCGCTGGCGGTGAACCTGCTGGGTGACTGGCTGCGCGATGCGCTGAACCCGAGGTTGCGCTGATGGCCTTGCTCGAGATCGAAAACCTGACGGTCGAGTTTCCGACCCGTCGCCAGACCTTTGTCGCGGTGAACAAGGCCAATCTGACGGTGGAACCCGGCCAGATCCACGGGCTGGTGGGGGAATCGGGTGCGGGGAAATCCACCATCGGGGCCGCCGTGATGGGCCTGCTGGACCCGCCGGGGCATATCACCAACGGCGTCATCCGGTTCCGGGGAGAAGAGATTTCGGGCCTCGACGCAGAGGCGATGCAATCCTTGCGCGGCAAGAAGATCTCGATGATCTTTCAAGATCCGCTGACCTCGCTCAACCCGCTGTTCACCGTCAAACAGCAGCTTGTGGAGACCATTCAGGCGCATCTGGACCTGTCGGATGCCGAGGCTGACACGCGCGCCATCGACCTGATCGACCGGGTGGGCATCCCCAACGCGGCCGAGCGGGTCAACCAGTATCCCCACCAGTTTTCGGGCGGCATGCGACAACGCGTGGTGATCGCACTCGCGCTGTGTTCCGAACCCGATGTGATCATCGCCGATGAACCGACCACGGCGCTGGATGTGTCGATCCAGGCGCAGATCCTCGACCTGATCAAGGCGCTGGCGCAAGAGCGGCAGGTCGGCGTGATCCTGATCACCCACGATATGGGCGTGATCGCGGATACCACCGACGTGGTAACGGTCATGTACCAGGGCGAAGTCGTCGAGACCGGCCCCACCGCGCGGGTCCTGGGCCAGCCCGAGCACCCCTATACCAAGTCCCTCATCGCCGCAGTGCCGCGCCCCACGATCAAGCTGCACCGGTTTCCGCTGATCGCCTTTGGCGGACGCGTCACCGAGTTCAAGATCGAGGATCTGGCCCGCAACTGGCCCGAGACCAAGGCCGAACGCGGCAAGGCGCTGATCGAGGCCGAGGGCATCACAAAACGCTTTGTCTCCAAGGGGGCGATCCTGCCGTCTCGGCGGCAGTATTTCACCGCCGTCGATCAGGCCCGGTTCGAGATCCGGCAGGGTGAGGTCTTTGGCCTGGTGGGCGAAAGCGGCTCGGGGAAATCCACCATCGCGCGCATGATTGCGGGGCTTTACCCGGTGGATGAAGGTCAGGTCCGTTTCGACGGCAAGGATGTGACCGCCACGGCGCGCGGCGTTCCCGATTGGTACCGGCGCGAGATCCAGATGATTTTCCAAGATCCCTATTCCAGTCTGAACCCGCGCATGCGCGTGGATCAGATCGTGGCGGAGCCGGCGCGCCACCACGGTCTCCTGGCCGGCCAGGCCCTGTACGACCGGGTGGCGGAACTGCTGGACCGGGTGGGTCTGGGGGCGGATGCCGGTGTGAAATACCCGCACGAGTTTTCAGGCGGGCAGCGGCAAAGGATATCGATTGCGCGCGCGCTGGCCACGCAGCCCCGGTTCTTGATCTGCGACGAGCCGACCTCGGCACTGGACGTGTCGATCCAGGCGCAGATCCTGAACATCCTGAAGGATCTGCAGGAGCATCTGAACCTGACGATGCTGTTCATTTCGCATGATTTGCCGGTGGTGCGCCAGATGTGCGACCGGGTCGGCGTGATGAAGGACGGAGTCATGGTCGAAGTGGCCGACACCGAGACGTTGTTTGCCGATCCCCAGCATCCCTATACGCGCGATCTGCTGTCGCTGATGCCGCGTCTGGACGGATTGTCGGACGAAGGGCTGGCTGTCGCCTGAGAGGGATCGCCGTGCCTTCGGCACGCCGACCCGCCGGGGGGCGCCGCCCCCCGGACCCCCCGCCATATTTCCGGGATAAAGATGGGATAGGTAGCCGGGTCCTGGGTGTCATGAAGGACGATCGACGCGCGAGTTAGCCCTTGCGTCCGCCGCTGACGCTGGCCACGCTGGCCGGCGGAAGAGGAGGACCCGTCATGCCACAGCCCGATCACGTCGCGATTTATGACCTGCCCGCGTTCGACGCGCTGGACGAGGACATGCAGCGCTATTTCGAGATCTGCCAGGAGAAACTGGGGATGGTTCCCAATGTCCTTCGCACCTTTTCGCTGAGGCAGGACAAGCTGCGCGCCTTTGCGCAATACTACAACACCTTGATGCTGGCGCCCTCGGGCCTGTCGAAGCTGGAGCGCGAGATGGTGGCGGTGGTCGTGTCATCGGCCAATCGATGTTTCTATTGCCTGGTGGCCCATGGGCAGGCCGTGCGGGCCTTGTCGGGGGATCCGCAACTGGGCGAGATGCTGGTGATGAATTACCGGGTGGCCCCGATGGAACCGCGACAACGGGCCATGCTGGATTTCGCCTGGAAGCTGACCACGACCCCCTGGGAGGTCGATGAGCCTGACCGCGCGGCGCTGCGCGAGGCCGGCTTGAGCCAGGAAGACATCTTTGACCTGGCGGATGTCATAGGGTTCTTCAACATGTCGAACCGGTTTGCGATCGCGTCCGACATGATGCCGAATGCCGAGTATCACGGGATGGATCGCTAGGCCGTGCTACCGTGGCAGATGCGCGCGTCAGTCATCCAGCGCGCGGGCACCGGCCATTGTCCCGCGTCCCACGATGCCGTCGATGGGGCCCGGGTAGAGGCCACGGGCCTGCAGGATCATCTGAAAGGCCATCGCGGTTTCCCGGTCCCAGCCGGCCGGGCGCGGGCCACCGGCATCGCGCAGATCATCGGCATCGACCTCTCCGGTTTCCAGGGCGCGGACATACTCGGCCGCGGCGCGTTCGGGATCGCGGGCGGTGCCGATCCCCTGTTCCAGAAGATAGGCGCGCGCGGCGATGGCGGCCGGCAGACCGGCCTCGGCCGCGGTATTGGTCCAGCGGAAGCGCGAGGATGCGTTGGCCGGCACCCCGTCGGCGCCGGTCGCGTAGAGGTCGGCCAGTGCACCCGCGGCATCGAGATTTCCCGACCGCGCGGCAGCGGCGAGCAGCGGCACAGCGGCGCGCGGGTTCGGCACGCCCAGATCCGCGTCCGCGCCGCCGGGAATGCCCTCGCCGCTCAGGTAGATCTGCGCCAGGTTGACCTGGGCGAAGTGGTAGCCCTGATCGGCGGCTTGCCGGAACAGCGCCAACATGCGTTCAGGATCTCGGCTTACGCCGCGTCCAAGGCGGTACATGAAGGCCAGCGTGGCCATTCCCGCGGGGTCTGAAAGATCCACGGCGGCGCGGTAGGCATCGACGGCGCGACCGCTGTCGGCGCGGACCGGCCCGATGCCGAAATTGTAGTAATCGCCAAGGCGGGTATGGGCCGCCCCCACCCCCGCCGCGGCGGCACGTTCATACAGGTCGATCGCGTCGCGATGCTGCGCGCGCGCCTGGGCGACCGTAGCCATGTGAAAGAGCGGCCCGCCCGCCTCGGGTGCAAGTTCGACCGCCTCTGCACAGGCCGCCAGCGCATCACGCAGGCGCGCGAAGACAGCTTGCTGAGCGTCCTCGCTGATCGGGACCTCGGCGGAGGGCGCGCCGGCGATGCTCATGCAGCTTTCAACAGCAGCCTCGGCGGCGAGCCGGGCGGCTTCTTCCTCGGCCAGACGGCGGGCCTCTGCCTCGGCGGCAAGGCGGGCGGCTTCTTCTTCGGCCAGACGGCGGGCTTCTGCCTCGGCGGTGAGCCGGGCGGCTTCTTCTTCGGCCAGGCGTCGGGCTTCGGCCTCGGCGGCAAGGCGGGCGGCTTCTTCCTCGGCCAGACGGCGGGCCTCTGCCTCGGCGGCGAGGCGGGCGGCGTCTTCCTCGGCCAGACGGCGGGCCTCTGCCTCGGCGGCGAGCCGGGCGGCGTCTTCTTCGGCCAGACGGC
>CAYWTM010000045.1:0-22942 GCA_964460185.1 uncultured Roseicyclus sp.
ATCTGGAAATGGATCTTGCAGCGCGAGGGTGTTCTCAACGCCTTTCTCGATTGGGCGGGCATCGGCGGTTACAATTGGCTTGTGGATGCGCAATGGGCGTTCGCCTGGTCGGTGTTCCTGTCGGTCTGGGCGCATATGGGATTTTACACCCTGATCCTATTGGCCGGGCTCCAGGCCATTCCGCGCGATGTCTACGAGGCCGCGACGATGGACCGCGCCTCGCCGTGGCGGGTGTTCCGGCGCATCACCTTGCCGCTCTTGATGCCCACCATGCTGGTGGTGCTGGTGCTGGCGCTGATCAAGGGCGTGCAGACCTTCGACGAAGTATACGCCTTTACCGGGGGCGGGCCGGGCACCGCTACCACCTTCATCATACAATATATCTACGAAGAAGGCTTTGCCGGCGCGCCGCGCCTGTTCGGGCTGGCGGCGGCGGCGTCGCTGTTGGTGGCGCTGGTTCTCGTGGTGCTGACGCTTGTGCAACTTTGGGTGAACAGGAAGAATGTCGATGGCTGAGGCATGGCCGATGCACCCGCGCGCAAGGGTTTTGCAAAACCCTTGCCAGCGTCTTGCAAGACGCTGTGCAGGGCCTTGCAAGGCCCTGATCCGATTTTTGCAAAAATCGGGGGTCCGGCCATGATCCGGGTGTGGGAGTTTCTGACGGCCACCCGGGGCGGGGCGCGGCTGCACTGGACCGACTGGGCGAGCTACGCCTATCTGTTTTTCGGCGTCTTCTTGATGTTCTTTCCGGTCATCTGGCTGGTGATGTCGTCGTTCAAGACCGAAGCTGACCTTCAACGCTACCCGCCGACCTTCCTGCCCTACCAGCAGCAGACGCTCATGATCGATGGCTATGACGCACCTTTGCCATTGTTCGAGATAACGGGGGGCGCGTACGAGGGGATGATCCTTGCGCAGGTTCGGCGCGTGGGTTTGCAGGCGCAGATGATCGACCCCGCCTCTCCGGGAGAGCGGTTGCGCGTCGGCATCGAGGACCGGGTCCCGGTCGAGCGGTTCACGCTGGCGACCGAGAATTACACCGAGTTGTTCGAGCGGTTTTCCTTTCTTCTGTATTTCTGGAATTCGACCTTCATCACGGTGATGGCCACGCTCATCATGCTCCTGACCAATTCCATGGCGGCCTTTGCGCTGAGCAAATACGACTTCCGGGGGCGGACGGCGGTTTTGCTGATCGTGATCGGCACCTTGATGATCCCGCAAACCGTCGTCCTGGTGCCGCTTTTCCTGATCGTGACGGAACTGGGCATGTTCAACTCGCTGTGGGGGGTGATCATTCCGGGGGCCGCCACGCCCACGGGGGTGTTCTTGCTGAGGCAATACATGCTGACCATCCCCGACGAGATCCTGGATGCTGCCCGCATGGACAAGGCCAGCGAATGGAAGATCTACTGGCGCATCATCTTGCCGCTCTCGGCGCCGGCCATCGCGGTTCTGGCGATCCTCGCGATCATGTGGCGCTGGAACGATTTCCTGTGGCCGCTGATCGTGCTGACGCGGTCGGAAAACTTCACCCTGCAATTGGCCCTGAACTCCTTCCAGGGGGAATTGCAGACCGACTGGTCCTCGCTGCTGGCAATGACCGTTCTGACGCTTTTGCCCATCGCGTTGGTGTTCATGTTCTTGCAGAAATACATCGCCACGGGCATCGCCTCGACGGGGGGCAAATGAATGGCTTCGATCGAACTGAAAAACTTGCGCAAATCCTACGGGGCCGTTGACGTCATCAAGGGCGTCGACATGCAGATCGCCCATGGGGAGTTTTGTGTTTTTGTCGGCCCCTCGGGCTGCGGGAAATCCACGCTGCTGCGGATGATTTCGGGGCTGGAGCCAATTACGTCGGGTGATATCGAGATCGCGGGCGAGGTCGTCAACACCATCCCCGCCGCCGACCGTGGGCTGGCCATGGTGTTCCAGTCCTACGCGCTCTATCCGCACATGACGGTGCGCCAGAACCTCAGCTTTGGCCTGGAAAACATCAACACGCCGAGGGCCGAGATCACCCGCAAGGTCGATGAAGTGGCCAAGATGCTGCAGATCGACATGCTGCTGGATCGCAGGCCCAAGGATCTGTCGGGGGGGCAGCGTCAGCGCGTGGCCATCGGGCGCGCAGTGGTGCGCGAGCCCAAGGTGTTCTTGTTCGATGAGCCCTTGTCGAACCTCGACGCCGAATTGCGCGTCGACATGCGCGGTGAGATCGCGGCCCTGCACAGGCGTCTGGGCAACACGATGATCTACGTGACCCATGACCAGGTCGAGGCCATGACCATGGCCGACAAGATCGCGGTGCTGCGCCTGGGCGAGGTGGAACAATTCGGCGCGCCGCTCGAGCTGTACAACAATCCCCGCAACCTGTTTGTCGCGGGCTTCATCGGCAGTCCCAAGATGAACTTCATCGCCGGCCAGGTCGATGCATCCGATCGCACGATCTTGCATCTGGATACGGGCGAGAGCATGAAACTGCCCGCCACGGGTTTCCGCCAGCAGGTGGGAGAGCCCGTGACGCTGGGCATCCGGCCAAACCACATGCACGCGATCGAAGGCGGCCCGGTCAAGGTCCTGGTGAAATCGGTCGAGCAACTGGGCGGCGAAAGCTATGTCTACGGGCATACCTCCAGGGGCGCGCCGATCACGTTGCACAGCCCCGGACAGACCCGGATCGATTTTGGCGACACCGTATATGTGGATGCGCCCCTGGATGAAATTCACCTGTTTGACAGCGGCAGCGGCCTGACGCTTCGCGAAGGGTAGGACGATGCGCGAGACATGGCGCTGGTTTGGCCCGGCAGACGAAATCTCGATCCCGGAAATCGTGCAGACCGGTGCGGCCGGCATCGTCTCGGCCCTGCATCATGTTGCGCCCGGCCAGGTCTGGACGACCACGGAAATCGCCCGGCGCAAGCACGAGGTCGAAGGTGCCCCGGACGCGCCTACGGGTCTTACGTGGGATGTCGTCGAAAGCCTGCCGGTCAGCGAGGCCATCAAGACCCAGGGCCCCGACATGGCCGCTCATGTCGCCGCCTACCGCGAGAGCCTGCGCAGCCTGGCCGATCAGGGGATCGGGGTAGTGTGCTACAATTTCATGCCGGTGCTGGACTGGACGCGCACCGATCTGCGTGCGCGCGTGGCCAATGGCGGCACCGCGATGCGGTTCGACCTGGTCGATTTCGCTGCCTTCGACCTTTGCCTTCTGGCCCGCCCTGGCGCGGAGCATGACTACCCCGAAGCCCTGCGCGAGGCGGCGCAGGGCCGCGCCGCGGCTTTGGGAGATGCGGCAAAGACCGCGCTGGTCCAGAACATCATCGCGGGCTTGCCCGGTGCGGCGGAACACTGGACCCTGGACGATGTACGCGCCGCCCTTTCGGCCTATGACGGGCTCGACGCGGCACGCCTGCGCGCGAACCTGACCGATTTCCTGGCCGAGGTGGTGCCCACCGCCGAGGAATTGGGTCTTAGGCTGTGCTGTCATCCCGATGACCCGCCTTTTCCGCTGCTCGGTCTGCCGCGGGTTGTCTCCCACGTGGAGGATTACGCGGAACTGGTGGCTTGCGTGCCCAGCCCGGCCAACGGCATCACCTTTTGCACCGGGTCTCTGGGCGTGGCGCCCGGTTTCGAGCCGGTAGATTTCATCGAGCGGCTTGGCGCGCACATCCATTTCGTGCATCTGCGCAACACCGTCCGCGATGGCGGGATCCATGCCGGGCGCAGCAGTTTCACTGAATCCGAGCACCTCAAGGGCGATACCGACATGGTTGCCACGATCCGCGCGTTGCTGGCGGAAGAGGCCCGCCGCGCGGAGGAGGGGCGGACGGATGCACAGATCCCGATGCGCCCCGATCACGGTCATGCATTGCTGAGCGATCTGACCCGGCCCGTGATGCCCGGATATCCCTTGATCGGGCGTTTGCGCGGGCTTGCCGAATTGCGCGGCGTCATGGCGGCCTTGGCCTGACCCAAGTTGCCCTCGATTTGATCGCCCCGCGCAGGGTCCGGTGTTTCTTCGCGATTTTATTGCGAGTAAGTCGCAACTTCATTGACTTCTTGCGAATGCCTCTCAATATTACTGTTGACGGCACATCCATGTGCGCGGGCCTTCCGCGCGGTTTTGCCATAGGAGCTTTCGTCAAGATGCCGACCAGACGTCTAGTCCAATCCATGATCGCCGCAGGCTTTGCGGCCGTGTTCCTTGCTCAGCCTGCCACGGCGCAGGATCGGGTGAGCGTTGTTGCCACAACCGGCATGATTGCCGATGCCGCGCGCCAGGTGGGCGGCGACCTGGTCGAGGTGACGGCGCTGATGGGGCCGGGGGTCGACCCCCATGCCTATCGCCAGACCCGCAGCGATATCGTGACAACCGCGCGCGCCGACCTCGTGTTGTGGAACGGTCTCTATCTCGAAGCGCAGATGGAAGAATTCCTGCTGGAATTGTCGCAAACCCGGCCCGTGGTTGCCGTGGCCGAGACGATTTCCGCCGACCAGCTACTGGGGTCTGAGGATTACGCCGACCGGTTCGACCCGCATGTCTGGATGGTGCCCGAACTTTGGTCGCATGTGGTCGTGGCGGTGCGCGACGCGATGATTTCGGTGCATCCCGAAGGGGCCGAAGTCTTTGCTGCCAATGCCGCGGCCCATCTCGAGGAACTGACGGCGCTGCACGCCTATTCCGTCGATGCCCTGGCGTCCGTGGCCGCGCCTGCACGGGTGTTGCTGACGGCGCATGACGCATTCAACTATTTCGGCGCGGCCTACGGGTTCGACGTTGTGGGCATCCAGGGTATCTCGACCGAAAGCGAGGCGGGCTTGCTGCGGATTTCCGAACTGGTCGATCTTCTGGTCGATCAAGACATCCACGCTGTCTTTGTCGAAAGCTCGGTGTCCGATCGCAATATCCGGGCCCTGATCGAAGGAGCGGCGACGCGCGGCCACCAGGTTGCGATCGGGGGGGAGCTGTATTCCGATGCGATGGGCGCCGAGGGCACCTACGAAGGCACCTATATCGGCATGATTGATCACAATGTCACAACCATTGCCCGTGCCCTTGGCGGGGCGGCACCGGAACGGGGCATGCGCCAGGAACTGGCGCTGAATTGAGGACCCCATGAGCACAACCGACACCGTCAGACTGGCCAGCACCCAAGGCCGCGCGCCGCAGGCCCCAAGCCTGGCCGACAGCGCCCTTGCCGTGCGGGGCATGACGGTCACCTACGGGGAAAAGCCGGCTGTGTTTTCTGTGGATGCGACGTTCCCCGCCGGGGCGATGTCGGCCATCATCGGGCCCAACGGGGCGGGAAAATCGACGTTTCTGAAGGCGGCGCTTGGCCTGATCCCGACGGTTTCGGGCCAGGTGACCGTCTTTGGCCAGGCCGTGGCCGCCGCGCGGGACCGCATCGCCTACGTGCCGCAACGCGCCAGCGTGGATTGGGATTTCCCGACCACTGTGATCGATGTTGTCCTGATGGGCCGCTACCGTAAGCTTGGCCTGTTTCGCCGCGTGTCCCGGTCCGAACGGGCGGCGGCTGAACAGGCGCTTGCGCGTGTGGGCATGGCGGATTTCACCGATCGGCAGATCGGCCAGTTGTCCGGCGGACAGCAGCAACGGGTGTTCCTGGCGCGCGCCCTGGCGCAGGATGCGGATCTGTACCTGTTGGATGAACCCTTCGCGGGCGTCGATGCCGCCACCGAACGCGCCATCATCGGCGTGCTCAAGGATCTCAAGGCGCGCGGCAAATCGGTGATCGCCGTGCATCATGACCTGACGACGGTCGGCACCTATTTCGATCATGTCTTCATGATCAATGTGCGCCGCATGGCCGAAGGCCCGGTGGATACCGCCTTCACGCCCGAGGCGCTGGCACAGACCTATGGCGGGCGGCTGGCGGCCACGCATATCGACCAGCTGACGCTCGCCACGGCGGGATAGGCCGGTGATGAACCCGCTTTTCCAGGCGTTGTTGCTGCAAGCCGGGTACAACGCTGCGCTGGTGGCCATCGGGGCGGCCCTGCTGGGGTTCGCGGCGGGCACGGCGGGCACGTTCCTGTTCTTGCGCAAGCGCGCGCTTGTCTCTGACGCGGTGGCGCATGCCACGCTGCCGGGGGTCGGGCTTGCCTTCATCCTCATGGTCATGCTGGGCGGCGACGGACGCAATCTTGCCGGGTTGTTGCTGGGCTCGGCCATCTCGGCGTGGATCGGGCTGTTGTCGGTCGAATGGATCGCCCGCCGGACGCGATTGTCCGAGGATGCCGCGATCGGCGCGGTGCTGTCGGTCTTTTTCGGGCTTGGCGTGGTGCTTTTGACCGTCATCCAGTCCCTCGGCAGCGGGCGGCAGGCCGGGCTGGAAAGTTTTCTGCTGGGGTCGACCGCCGGGATGCTGTTCGAGGATGCCGTCACGATTGCCATCGGCGGCGCGGCGGTGGTGGCGCTGATCTGGATCTTGCGCCGGCCCATGACCATGGTTGCCTTTGATCCCGGCTTCGCCGCTGCGTCCGGCATGAATGTGCGCCGTGTCGATCTGGCGATGATGGGGCTGGTCATGGCGGTCACGGTGATCGGCCTGAAACTGGTGGGGCTGATCTTGATCGTGGCATTGCTGATCATTCCGCCGGTCACGGCGCGGTTCTGGACCGAACGGGCCGATCAGGTGCTGTGGGTGGCGGGGCTTTTGGGGGCCGGATCGGGATATGTGGGGGCTGCGATCTCGGCCTCGGCTCCGGCGTTGCCCACGGGTCCCATCATCGTGCTGGTCTCGGCGGGCCTGTTTGCGCTGTCGCTCTTGTTCGCGCCGGCCCGGGGTGTCGCTGCGGCCGTGTTGCGCCGGTTTCGGTTCCAGGCGCGGGTTCACCGGCGACAGGGGCTATTGGCCTTGTCGCGCAGCGAACCGATCCACGATCCGCTGACGCTGCGCATTCTGGGCCGCGAGGGGCTGATCCGCCCCGATGGCGTGGCGACCGAGGCAGGCCTGGCACAGGCCGCCAAGATCGCCCGCGACGAACGCCGTTGGGAAATCGCGCGCGCCGTTCACCATGATACCGGCCTCACCGGGCGCTACGACGGGCTGACACCCATAGAGGATGTCTTCACGCCCGACGAGATCATCGATTTCGACCGCCATATCGGCCCCCCCCGCGCGGCGGAGGTCTAGGACATGGGCGCGGATTTCGTACAGTTTTCCCTGACCCCGATCCTGATCGGAACGCTGGCCGCGATCGCCTGTGCCTTGCCCGGCAATTTCCTGATCCTGCGCCGGCAGGCGCTGATCGGTGACGCGATTTCCCATGTGGTGCTGCCCGGCATCGTCGTGGCCTTCTTGCTGACCGGGACGGTCGCGGCCCTGCCGATGCTGATGGGCGCCGGGGCGGCGGCCCTTGTGGCCGTGGTTCTGATCGAGGCGGTCAAACGTCTTGGCCGGATCGAACCGGGGGCCGCGATGGGCGTGGTTTTCACCTCGTTGTTCGCAGGCGGCGTGCTCCTGTTGGAACAATCCGATACTTCGCAGGTGCATCTGGACGTGGAACATGCGCTGATGGGCAATCTGGAAAGCCTGATCTGGTTCCAGGCGACCGGTTGGGACAGCCTGGCCGACCCCGCTGCCCTGGCCGCCTTGCCACCTGAACTGATGCGCATCGCCGTGGTGGCGGCCGTGATACTGGTGTTGACCCTGATCTTCTGGCGTCCCCTCAAGCTGTCGACCTTCGACGAGGGGTTCGCCCGTTCGCTGGGGCTGCCCGTCAACGCCATCGGCCTTGGTCTTGTGATCGCCGCCGCCGTCGCCGCCGTGGCTGCCTTCGATGCCGTGGGCTCCATCATCGTGATCGCCATGTTCATCTGCCCGCCTGCCGCGGCGCGTCTCATGACCAATTCCCTGGCAAGACAGGTCTGGTGGTCCGTCGGGTTCGCCACCATCTCGGCCATACTGGGCTATGTCCTTGCCGGCTATGGCCCGATCTGGCTGGGGGCCAGCAATTCGGTCAGCGCGGCCGGCATGATCGCCGCGGTGGCAGGTGTCATCTTGCTCTTGGCCTGTTTGTTCGGGCCGCATCGCAGCCGGGTGGGGGCGCAGGCCGAGACATGATATGTTTCAGGGTTGATATTTTAAGCTTGAAATAAATTTAGGTTCCTGCCAGCATCCCCTCGACGCCAGTGCGTTTCGGAGGGGTGTGATGCGGATTGCGTGCCTTGGTGGTGGCCCGGCAGGGCTGTATTTCGCGATAACGATGAAGCTGCGCGATCCGGCCCACGAGGTGACGGTGATCGAACGCAACCGCGCCGACGACACCTTTGGCTGGGGCGTGGTCCTGTCGGACGAGACGCTCGACAATCTCGCTTCCAATGACCCGGTCAGCGCGGCGGCCATCCGCGAACACTTTGCCTATTGGGATGACATTGCGCTGATCAAGGACGGTCAGCGCATCGTATCGTCGGGGCACGGGTTTTGCGGCATCGGACGCAAGAAGCTGTTGATGCTGTTGCAGGCGCGCGCGCGGGACGTGGGTGTCGACCTGCGCTTCGAGACCGAGATCGACAGCGCCGAGGCCTACCGCAAGGACTATGACCTGGTGGTTGCCAGCGACGGGCTGAATTCCCGCACCCGCCAGCTGTATGCCGACACCTTCAAGCCCGATGTCGATCTGCGCCTGTGCCAGTTCGTCTGGCTCGGCACCGAACAGACCTTTGCCGATGCGTTCACCTTCATCTTCGAGCAGACCGAACATGGCTGGGTCTGGGCCCATGCCTACCAGTTCGACGACACGACGGCGACCTTCATCGTTGAATGCGCGCAGGACACCTATGACAAGTTCGGCTTTGCCGACATGTCGCAAGAAGACAGCATCAAGACCTGTGAGGCGATCTTCAAGGATCATCTGGGCGGCCATGCGCTGATGACCAACGCCCACCATATCCGGGGATCGGCCTGGATCCGGTTCCCCCGCGTTCTGTGCGAACGCTGGCACCATGACAACGTCGTCTTGTTGGGTGATGCGGCGGCGACGGCGCATTTTTCCATCGGGTCGGGCACCAAGCTGGCGCTGGAAAGCGCCATTTCGCTGGCCGACCTGGTGCAGGCCGGCCCCGATCTCGAAACCGCCTTTGCCCGGTACGAGGATGAACGCCGCCTTGAGGTGCTGCGCCTGCAATCGGCGGCGCGCAACAGCCTTGAGTGGTTCGAAAGCGTCGAGAGGTACCTGCATCTTGATCCGGTGCAGCTGAACTATTCGATGCTGACCCGGTCACAGCGGATCAGCCACGAGAACCTGCGCGAACGCGATCCGGAATGGCTGGCGTCGGCTGAACGCTGGTTCATGGACCAGGCGGGCATGCCCGCCGATGCGCCCACGCGCCCGCCCATGTTCACGCCCTTCGCGTTGCGCGACATGACCGTGAAGAACCGGATCGTGGTCAGCCCCATGGCGCAGTACAAGGCCGTCGACGGATGCCCCACCGACTGGCATCTGATCCATTACGGGGAACGCGCAAAGGGCGGTGCGGGCCTCGTCTTTACCGAAATGACCTGCGTGTCACCCGAGGGCCGCATCACGCCCGGATGCCCCGGCCTCTATGCCCCCGAACACGAGGCCGCATGGGCACGACTGGTCGATTTCGTGCACTCGGAAACCGACGCCAGGATCTGCTGCCAGATCGGGCATTCGGGGCGCAAGGGATCCACCCAGTTGGGATGGGAACGGATGGATGCGCCCCTGCCTTCGGGCAACTGGGACGTGGTCAGCGCCTCGGCCATTGCATGGTCGCCCGAAAACCCGGTCCCGCGGGAGATCACACCCGCCGAGATGGAGGTGGTGAAAGCGCAATTCGTGGCCTCTGCCGAAATGGCGGTGCGTGCCGGGTTCGACATGATCGAACTGCACGCGGCCCATGGCTATCTGTTGTCATCCTTCATCTCGCCGGTGTCGAACATCCGCACCGATGCCTATGGCGGCAGCCTCGAGAACCGGATGCGCTACCCGTTGGACGTGTTCGCGGCCATGCGCGCGGTGGTGCCGGGCAACCGGCCCATGTCGGTACGCATTTCCGCCAATGACTGGATCGGTGATCAGGGGATAACGCCGGACGAGGCCGTGCGGATCGGTGCCATGTTTGCCGAGGCGGGGGCCGATCTGATCGACGTCTCCGCGGGTCAGACCTCGACCGGGGCGAAACCGGTCTATGGCCGCATGTTCCAGACGCCGTTTTCCGACCGGATCCGCAACGAGGCCGGGCTGACGACCATGGCGGTCGGCAATATCTTCGAGGCGGATCACGCCAATTCCATTCTGATGGCCGGGCGCGCCGATCTGGTGGCGGTGGGCCGCCCGCATCTGGCCGATCCCTACTGGACCTTGCACGAGGCCACCCGCATCGGCGATCGCGCGGCGCCCGACTGGCCCTTGCCGTATCTGCCGGCCCGTGATCAGGCCTGGCGTCTGGCCGACCGCGACGCGGAGGTCGCGCGCGCATGAGACGGGTTCTGGTCACAGGTGGCGGAACGGGCATCGGGCGCGCTATCGCCCATGGCTTTGCCAGCGCGGGCGATCAGGTCACCATCGTGGGCCGCCGCGCTGACGCCTTGCACCAGGCCGCTGCGGGATTCGATATCACCACCCGTACGGCCGATGTCACCGATGAGGGCCAGGTGGCGGCGGTGTTCGACACGCCCTTTGACGTGGTGATCGCCAATGCCGGCGCGGGCACGCCGGCCAAGCTGGCCGATACCTCGCTTGCGATGTGGAACAGCACTCTGGCCGTCAATCTGACCGGCACCTTCCTGACCTTTCGCGAGGCGTTGAAGGGGATGGGACCGGGCGGGCGCTTGATTGCCATCGCCTCGACCGCTTCATTGCAGGGTGGCGCCAATATCGCGGCCTACGCGGCAGCCAAACACGGGGTTTTGGGGCTGGTGCGCAGCCTTGCAAAGGAGATCGCGAAAAAAGGCATGACCTGCAACGCGATCTGCCCCGGCTTCGTTGACACCGAAATGGCCGATACCGCGATCACGGGCCTGATGGCGCGGTTCGACATCGACCGCGACAAGGCCACCGGAATGGTCGTTTCGGGCAACCCGATGGGCCGTCTGATCGCACCTGAAGAGGTCGCGGCAACGGCGCTTTGGCTGGCGTCCGAAGGCGCCGCGTCGGTCAATGGTCACGCGCTGAGCGTATCGGGGGGGGAGATATGAGTGTGATGACGGAACCGACCACGACGCTGTCCAAGGACCGTCTGCGGCTTTGGCTGAAGCTTTTGAAGGTGCAAACCACGATCGAAGGCGCATTGCGCAGGCGCCTGCGTGACGAGTTCGGCACGACGCTTCCCCGCTTTGACGTGATGAGCGCGCTTGCCCGTCACCCCGAAGGCCTGCGGATGAGCGACATTTCCGGCCTGCTGAAGGTGTCGAACGGCAATGTCACGGGGATCGTCGACCGGCTGGTCGAGGATGGTCAGGCGCTGCGCGTTGCCGTGCCCGGTGACCGGCGCGCGCAACAGGTGCGTCTGACGCCGGCCGGCAGCCGGGCGTTCGCGGAACAGGCCCGGGCGCATGAGGCATGGCTGTCGGACTTGATCCGCGCGCTGGACGGGTCTGCGATCGGCGCATTGAGCCGTCAGCTGGACGCCGTCACCCATGACCTGGAGGATCGAGATGCGCTGTGACGTGACCCATTTCCGCTGCGAGATCACCGACGGAATCGCGCGCATCGCCCTGGACCGGCCCGAACGCAAGAACCCGCTGACCTTCGACAGCTATGCCGAATTGCGCGACTGGTTCCGCGACCTGCACCATGACGACACGGTCAAGGCCGTGGTGATCTTGCCCAATGGCGGAAATTTCAGCTCGGGCGGGGATGTGCACGAGATCATCGGTCCGCTGACCAGGATGTCGATGAAGGATCTGTTGAGCTTTACCCGCATGACCGGCGATCTGGTCAAGGCGATGATCGGCTGCGGCAAGCCGGTGATTGCCGCGGTGGACGGAGTCTGTGCGGGGGCGGGCGCGATCATGGCGATGGCCAGCGACCTGCGCATCGGCACGCCGGGTGCAAAGGTCGCGTTCTTGTTCAACCGCGTCGGGCTGGCGGGGTGCGATATGGGCGCCTGCGCGATCCTGCCCCGCATCATCGGGCAGGGCCGTGCGGCCGAACTGTTGTACCTGGGTCGGTCGATGGGCGGTGAAGAGGGTGAAAGATGGGGGTTTTTCAACCGTTTGGTTGGAGCGGATGCGCTGGAAGACGCGGCCATGGACATGGCGGGCCGCATCGCTGCGGGCCCTGCCTTCGCCAACAGCATGACCAAGACCATGCTGGCGCAGGAATGGTCGATGAGCCTGGACCAGGCCATCGAGGCGGAAGCCCAGGCGCAGGCCATCTGCATGCAGGGCAATGATTTCCGCCGGGCCTACGCGGCATTCGTGGCGAGGGAAAAACCGGTGTTCGAAGGCGATTGAGGGCAGGGGCGAGGGGCCAGCCCCTCGCGCTCCCCGGGATATTTTTGAAACAGAGAAGGGCACATGGCAGATCGCAGCTTTCTCGACTGGCCGTTTCTGGAAGACCGACACCGCGCATTCGCGCAGCGGTTGGATGCATGGGCGTGCGACAACCTGGGAATGGTCGAGCATGGTGATACGGATGCAGCCTGTCGCGATCTGGTGGCGCGCCTGGGGTCTGCCGGATTTCTGGAGGTGACAGGCTCGGATACCGGGGATCTGGATGTGCGGACCTTGTGTGTTGCGCGGGAGACCCTGGCGCGCTTCGATGGTCTTGCGGATTTCAGCTTTGCCATGCAAGGCCTTGGCACCGGCGCGATTTCCCTGTTCGGAACCGACCAGCAAAGGGCGCAATGGCTGCCCCTGACACGTGGCGGGCGCGCGATTTCGGCCTTTGCGCTGACCGAGCCGCAATCGGGATCGGATGTGGCCAATTCCACCATGACCGCCACGCGCGACGGCGAGGAGTACATCCTCAACGGGGAAAAGACCTGGATCTCGAACGGCGGGATCGCGGATGTCTATACGCTGTTTGCGCGCAGCGAGGAGGCGCCGGGCGCCAAGGGGTTGTCGGCCTTCGTGGTGGCCGCGGATCTGCCGGGGCTGGAGATTGTCGAACGGCTCGACACGATTGCCCCGCATCCCCTGGCCACCTTGCGGTTCACGGATGCGCGCGTGCCGGCAAGCGCCATGATCGGTGCGCCCGGGCAGGGTTTCAGGGTCGCGATGTCGGTACTGGACGTGTTCCGCACCACGGTGGCGGCTGCGGCACTCGGCTTTGCGCGCAGGGCGCTGGACGAGGCGATGGACCGGGTGCAACACAGGCAGATCCAGGGTGCGCCTCTGTTCGATCTTCAGATGGTGCAAGGCCATATCGCGGATATGGCGCTGGATGTGGATGCGGCGGCCCTGTTGGTCTATCGCGCCGCCTGGGCCAAGGATACCGGCGCGCCGCGCGTGACGCGGGAGGCGGCGATGGCCAAGCTCTACGCGACCGAACAGGCGCAAAAGGTCGTCGACATGGCTGTGCAGCTCCATGGCGGGGACGGAGTGCGCGCTGGCAGCACGGTGGAACGGCTGTATCGCGAGATCCGGGCGCTTCGGATCTACGAGGGGGCCTCGGACGTCCAGAAGATCATCATCGCGCGCGCCAGCATGGCCGCGCATCAAGGGGGGTGAACACCATGTTTGCATCGGCCCATGAAGATACGTTCGCGCGCGACAACCTGCCGCCCGAAGCCGATTGGCCGGATTTGCTGCTGGACGGGTTCGACTATCCCGAACGGCTGAACGTGGGCTTTGAGCTGACCGACGCGATGGTGGCGCGCGGGTTCGGCGATCATACCGCGTTGATCGGCAACGGGCGGCGGCGAACCTACAAGGAGCTGACGGACTGGACCAACCGGATCGCTCATGTATTGGTTGAGGATCTTGGTGTAAGGCCAGGTAATCGCGTTCTTATCCGATCGGCAAACAACCCCGCCATGGTCGCCTGCTGGTTGGCTGCGACCAAGGTGGGCGCGGTTGTGGTCAACACGATGCCGATGCTGCGCGCGACCGAATTGCAGAAATACATCGCGAAGGCCGAGGTCACGCTGGCGCTGTGCGATACGCGCCTGTTGGACGAGATGAGGGCCGCCGCCGGCGATGGGTGCCGGGTCGCGGGGTTTGACGGGACATCCAACCACGAGGCGGAGCTGGACCAGCTGGCGCTGGAAAAGCCGGTGCGTTTCGAGGCGGTGCAAACGGCACAGGATGATGTGGCGTTGCTTGGGTTCACCTCGGGCTCGACCGGAGAACCGAAGGCCACGATGCATTTCCACCGCGATCTGCTGATCATTGCGGACGGCTACGCCAGGGAGGTGCTGCAGGTCACACCCGAGGATGTGTTCATCGGCTCTCCGCCGCTGGCATTTACATTCGGTCTTGGGGGGCTTGCGATATTCCCCCTGCGCTTTGGGGCGACGGCGACATTGCTTGAAAACGCCTCACCCCCCAACCTGATTGAAATCATTGAGAAATACAGGGCCACGGTCTGCTTCACCGCGCCCACGGCTTATCGTGTGATGCTGCGTGCGATGGAGGATGGGGCCGATCTGGGTTCGCTTCGCGCGGCGGTGTCGGCGGGCGAAACCCTGCCTGCGCCGGTATATGACGATTGGATTGCGAGAACCGGCAAGCCGATGCTGGACGGGATCGGCGCGACCGAGATGCTGCATATCTTCATCAGCAACCGTTTTGACGATCACCGCCCCGCCTGCACAGGGCGGCCGGTTTCCGGGTACGAGGCAAAGGTCATCGGGCCTGATGGCGCGGAAGTCCCGGAAGGGGAGATGGGGCGCCTGGCGGTGCGGGGCCCGACCGGGTGCCGCTATCTGAAGGGAGAGCGTCAGCGCGACTATGTGAAGGACGGTTGGAACATCTCCGGCGACACATTCTGGCGTGACGCGGACGGGCGGTTCCATTTCGCGGCGCGCAACGACGACATCATCGTATCGGCGGGCTACAACATCGCCGGCCCCGAGGTGGAGGCGGCGCTGTTGTCCCATGACGCGGTGGCGGAATGCGCCGTGATCGGCGCCCCTGACGAGGATCGCGGCCATATCGTCGAGGCGCATGTGGTGTTGCGCGAGGGGGCCGCGGCAAGCCCCGAGATGATCGCGGCGCTGCAGGCCCATGTGAAGGCCGTCATCGCACCCTACAAATATCCCCGTCGCGTGATCTTTGCGCAGGCCCTGCCCAAGACCCAGACCGGCAAGATCCAGCGCTTTCGACTGGTGCCAGGGGCGGGATCCTCATGACCTATCATGTGCAGCAAAAGGTGTTGTTCAAACACTGCGACCCTGCGGGCATCGTGTTTTATCCGCGCTATTTCGAGATGATGAACGATTGTGTCGAAGCCTTCTTCGACGAGGTGTTGGGCGTGCCGTTCGAAACGCTGCACGGCCACCACGCGGTGCCGACCGCCCAGATCGAAACGCGGTTCCAGGCACCCAGCCGCCACGGCGACCGGCTGGATCTGGCGCTTCGCCTGACGGCTGTGGGCGCCTCGTCGCTGGGGTATCAGATGACGGCGGCGTGTGATGGCGAGCCACGGTTTACCACCCATGCCACGATCGTGTACGTCAACGACCGGGGCCGCCCGGAACGCTGGCCCGATGCCATGCGGGCAATATTCACCGACATACTGGAGGGCGACAGATGAGCCTGAGGATCATTCAGCCCGAAGGGTGGGCCCCGGCCAGGGGTTATGCCAACGGCATGCTGGCCGAGGATGGCACGCTGTATGTGGGCGGCCAGATCGGCTGGACCAGCGACCAGGTGTTCGAGGCGCACGATTTCATCGGGCAGATGGAGCAAGCCCTTCGCAACATCCGCGAAATCGTCGAAGCCGCCGGCGGCTCCCCCGACCAGATCGCGCGCTTGACCTGGTACATCACCGACAAGGCCGAATACATGGCCCATCAGGCCGAGATCGGCGCGGCCTACCGCCGGGTCATGGGGCGGCATTTCCCGGCCATGGCCGTGGTGGTGGTCGCAGACCTGATCGAAGACGATGCCCTGATCGAGATCGAGGCCACCGCCAAGCTGCCGGTGGCGTCATGACCGACGCCTACGATCCGGAACAGGACGGCGCCAAGATGTCTTATGCCAGGGAGATGTCCTACGGGGATTACCTGGCGTTGGACGGTCTGCTGGATGGGCAGCGCCCGCTGTCCGATGCCCATGACGAGATGCTGTTCATTATCCAGCATCAGACATCCGAGTTGTGGATGCGGCTGGCGATCCACGAGCTTGAGGCCGCACGGCGTGGGCTGGTGTCGGGCGACGCGCGCCCGGTGTTCAAGATGCTGACCCGTGTGGCGCGCATCTTTGAACAGCTCAACGGCGCGTGGGATGTCCTGCGCACCATGACGCCAAGTGAATACACCCGGTTTCGCGACGATCTTGGGGCGTCCTCGGGGTTTCAGTCGCACCAGTATCGGTTGATCGAATTCATGCTTGGCAATCGCAACCCCGCAATGCTCAAGGTCCACGAACACCGCCCACGGCTGCATGCGGCCCTGACCCATGAACTGACGCAGCAGTCGCTCTATCACGTGGCGCTGACCCACTTGTCCGAAGGGGTCGGGGTGACGTTCCCGCAAGCCCATTACCGGCTGGACGGCCCCCATCAGGCGCAAGACGATATCCGCGAGGCGTGGGCGCTGGTCTACCAGTCACCGCAAGACCACTGGATGCTGTATGAACTGGCCGAAAAGCTGGTCGATCTCGAGGATTACTTTCGCCGCTGGCGGTTCAATCACGTCACCACCGTGGAACGGATCATCGGGTTCAAGCGCGGCACCGGCGGCACGTCCGGCGTGCAATACCTGCGCCGCATGCTTGAGGTGGAACTCTTCCCCGAGCTCTGGCAGGTCAGGGGGCAACTATGAAGGATCACACGATGACATTGCCCATGAAAGACGCCTTCGATCTGCCCGAGGGGATGATCTACCTCGATGGCAATTCGCTGGGGCCGCTGCCCAGGTCGGTTCCGGCGCGCGTGGCGCAGATGGTGACCGGGGAATGGGGCGCGCATCTGATCAAGGGCTGGAACCTGGATGGCTGGATGGCGCAACCCGCACGCGTGGGCGACCGGGTGGCGCGGCTGATCGGAGCGCCCGAAGGTTCGGTCGTGATGGGCGACACCCTGTCGCTCAAGGTCTTCCAGGCGCTGGCCGCGGCCTTGCAGATGCGCCCCGATCGCAAGGTGATCTTGTCCGACACCGGCAATTTCCCGACCGATCTCTACATGGCCGAGGGGCTGATCCGGCACCTGGGGCAGGGGCACGAATTGCGCGTGGTGGCACCCGAAGACGTCGACGGCGCGATTGGCGATGACGTGGCCGCCGTCATGCTGACGCAGGTGGATTACCGCACCGGGCGCTTGCATGACATGCCCGCCATCACCGCGAAGACCCACGCGGCGGGCGCGGTCATGGTCTGGGACCTGGCGCATTCTGCAGGGGCCGTTCCGGTGGACCTGGAGGGGTCGAATTGCGAATTCGCGGTGGGGTGCACCTATAAATATCTCAACGGTGGACCCGGCGCGCCCGCTTTCATCTACGTGCGGCCCGACCTGGCCGACAGCGTGCAGCCGGCCCTGGCGGGCTGGCTGGGGCATGCGGCACCTTTCGCCTTCGACCTCGACTATCGCCCCGCGCCAGGGATCGAGCGCATGCGTGTGGGCACACCGCCGGTGATGCAACTGACCGCTCTGGAAGAGGCGCTGACACTGTGGGACGGGATCGACATGGCCGATCTGCGCACGGCCTCCATCGCGCTGTCGGAAACCTTCATCGCCGAGGTCGAACGCCGCTGTCCCGACCTCCAACTGGCCAGTCCGCGCGACCCGCAGATGCGCGGCAGCCAGGTGTCGTTCGCCTTCGAGCATGGCTATGCCGCGATGCAGGCGCTGATCGCGCGCGACGTGATCGGTGATTTCCGCGCGCCCGACATCATGCGGTTCGGGTTCACGCCGCTCTACCTAAGCCGGGCCGACGTGATCCGCGCCGCCGAAATCCTGGAACAGGTGATCCGCGATCGCCTCTGGGACCGGCCCGAATACCTGACGCGGCAGCGGGTGACCTGACCGGCGGATCAGGAGGCGAGTTTCAGATCCGATTTCGAGGGTTGCGCCACGATGCCCGCATCGAACAGCGCCGCGATCTCGGTATCGGGCAGGCGCGCGATGTCACCCAGGATGGCCTCGGTATGCTGGCCGATCAAGGGGGCGGGGGCAGGGGCCTCACGCGGGGTCCGGGTAAAGGAAAACGGCAGGCCGGGGGTCAGGTAGGACCCGATGCCAGGTTGCGTGACGGTGTCAAAGATCGGGTTGTCGGTGCTGAGGTCCGGGTCGTCGGCCAGCGCATCCTCGAATGTGCGAAAGACCGACCAGGTGACGCCCGCGCGGTCGAACATGTCGGCGAAATCCGCAACCCTGCGGGCGGCGAACCATGGCGCCAGCAGCGCGGTGATGGCATGTCGCGCGGTCCAGCGCGCGCCCTCATCGGCCAGATCCACACCAAGCGCCTGTGCCAGTGCGCCCGCAGCTTCTGCCATGCCGGTCACGGCCAGCAGGTTTTTCCATTGCCGCTTGGTCAGGCCAACCACCATGATCCGGCGACCGTCGGCACAGATGAAATCCTGCCCGTAGGCGCCGTACAGCGCATTGCCGGCCTTTTCGCGCCGCGTCTTGTTGATCTGGACCTCGCCGATGATGCCGAGGTGTCCCAGCATCGCGGCTGCCACATCCTTCAACGTCAGATCGACGGCCTGCCCCGTGCCGGACCGCAGCCGGTGGCGCTCGGTGGCCAAGAGACCCGACACCACCATGTTGCCCGCGATGCAATCCCATGCAGGCAGGGCATGGGCCACGGGATCGCGGCTGTCTTCGGGGCCGGTCACGGACGGGAACCCGACCGCGGGGTTGACCGTGTAATCCACCGCCGGCCGCCCGTGGCGATCACCGCGAAGGGTTACGGTGCAGATATCGGCGCGGTGGGCGGCCAGCGTGGCGTGATCGGTCCAGCCCGCGACCGCGAGGTTGGTGATGAACAGGCCCGCATCCGGGCCGTCGGCGCAGATGATCTGTTGCGCGATTTCGCGCCCGCGCGGGGATTTCACGTCGATCGCGATAGACCGTTTGCCCTTGTTCAGCCCGGCCCAGAACAGGCTTTGCCCGGTCCGGGTGACCGGCCAGCGGGTGTAATCGAGGCCCCCTTGCGGCAGGTCGAACCGGATCACATCGGCCCCCATCTGCGCCAGCGTCATGCCTGCCAGGGGAACGGCCACGAAGGCCGAGCTTTCGACCACGCGCATGCCTGCCAGAATGCCCATCAATCCCACTCCGCCCGGGCCTGCATGCCCAGGTAACCCTCGGGGGCCGCCGTTCCCAGGTCGATCGCGCGGCCCGATGCGTCCTTCCGCCCCAGAAGCCGCAGATCGTGGGTGTGAAACATCGGGTGCACGCCCCGGAACTGGAACCGTTTCGGCCTGCGGCCCGTGTGACGCTTGGCGGCCTCCATCAGCATGGTGGCCTGCATCGGTCCATGGGTCAGCAAGCCCGGATATTTCTCGACCTCGCGGGTATAGGGCAGGTCGTAATGGATCCGGTGGGCGTTGTAGGTGGCGGCGGAATAGCGAAACAGGCGCGCCTCGGTGATCGTGACGGTTTCGTCGAACTGCGCGTCTTCGGGCACCGGGATGCGCTTGGGCGGGACGAAGGTGTCTGGGATGTCGAGGTAGACGATATCTTGCTGTTCCTCGATGAAGGCGCCGGTTTCGCCTTCGATCTGATGGTCGACGCGCACAAAGACCATGTCGCCGCCCGATCCGGTCTTGGGGGTGATGGCCCTGATGACCGACCGGCGGCGCAAAGGCTCTCCGATGCGCAATGCGCCCGAAAAGTTGAGCTTGCCCGCCGCCCACATGCGCCGCTGAAAATCGAGCGGTGGCAGGAATTCCCCCAGTTTCGGATGTCCGTCGGGGCCGAGACCCGACAGGGGTGCGAATTCCGGAAACGCGGCCCAATGCCAGAGGCAGGGCAGGAAAGACCCCACGCGCAGGTCGCGCGGTGTCGATGCCGGGTGAGACACCGCCGCATCGAGCATACCGGCCAGTTCCGGTGTCAGGCTTCCCCAACGTTCTTCGCTGCGGCCGATCCAGTCGCTGGCATCGGCCGCCGACACCATCGGAAATGTCTCGGCGCGGGTCATGCCGCGTGCCTGTGGGGCAGCACCCTGGCGATTGTCTCGCCCATCGCGGAGGGGTTCGGGGCGACGGTGATCCCGGCCTCTTGCAAGATCGTGACCTTTTCCTGCGCCGATTCCCCGAAGGCCGAGATGATCGCGCCCGCATGGCCCATCTTGCGCCCTTTTGGCGCGGTCAGACCCGCCACATAGGCCACCACGGGCTTGGTCATGTGATCGCGCACATAGCCTGCTGCCTCGGCCTCTTGCGGGCCGCCGATCTCGCCGATCATCATGACGGCATCGGTGTCCGGATCTGCCTCGAACAGCTGCAGGATATCCTTGAACGAGGAGCCGTTGATCGGATCGCCCCCGATCCCGATGGAGGACGATATCCCGATGCCTTTCGCCGACATCTGGCTGGCCGCCTCGTAGCCGAGCGTGCCCGACCGGCCCACGATGCCCACCCGCCCCGGCATGTAGATACGTGGCGGCATGATCCCCATGAAACCCTTTCCGGGGCTGATGATGCCCGCGCAGTTCGGGCCGATCAGGCGCATCTTGCGATCGGCCGGATAGCGGCGGAGGAAGCGTTTGACCTTCATCATGTCCTGCGCCGGGATGCCGTCGGTCACGCACACACAGGTCTTGATGCCCGCATCGGCGGCTTCCATCATCGCATCGGCCGCGGTGGCGGGCGGCACGAACAAGAGCGAGGCGTCCGCGCCGGTTGCCGCGACCGCCTCGCGCACGGTGTCAAAGACGGGACGGTTCAGAACCGTGGTGCCGCCGCGTCCCGGTGTGACGCCAGCCACCACGCGGGTGCCCGCTTCGATCATTTCCTGGGTGTGGAACTGTCCGATCCGGCCGGACATGCCTTGCACCAGGACCTTCGTGTTTTCATCTATGAGAATGGCCATGAACTTGTGTCCCTTCAGGCGGCAACAGGGTGCGGGCGGGAGGCGACAGCGGCCTCTGCGGCCTCGGCCAGGGTGTCGGCAGACAAGAGCGGCAGGCCGGATTTCCGGATGATGGCGCGGCCTTCCTCCACGTTGGTGCCGGACAGTCGCACGATCACCGGGATCGAAAGACCGACCTCCTGGTAGGCCTGGACCACGCCCCTGGCGATCCAGTCGCAGCGATTTATGCCCGCAAAGATGTTCACGAGGATCACGCTTACGTTTGGGTCGGCCAGAACGGTGCGGAATGCCGTGACCACCCGGTCGGGCGAGGCGCCGCCGCCGATATCAAGGAAATTCGCAGGCTCGCCACCCGCCAGCTTGATCATATCCATGGTGGCCATGGCCAGACCGGCGCCGTTGATGATGCAGCCGATATCCCCGTCAAGGCCCACATAGGCCAGCCCGTTGTCCGCGGCCATCGCCTCGCGGGGGTCTTCCTGGCCCGGGTCACGCAGGGCGGCAACCTGATCGCGACGGAACAACGCGTTGGTGTCAAAGGACATCTTGGCATCCAGCGCCACCAGGTCGCCGGTGCCGGTGATGGCCAGCGGATTTATTTCCACCATCATCGCATCGAGATCGCGATAGGCGCGGTAACAGGCCCTGAGGGTCGTGACCATCTGGCCCACCTGCGGGCCCTTGAGCCCCAGCTTGAACGCCAATTCACGCGCCTGGAACTCGACGAGGCCCGCTGCCGGGTCAACCACCATCCGCACGAGGCTTTCGGGGTCGGTTTCGGCCAGGTCCTCGATCTCCATCCCGCCATGGCCCGAGGCCACGATCATGATGCGCTCGGATTTGCGATCCAGCACGAAGCCCAGGTAGATTTCCTGCCGGATGTCCGTCGCCTCTTCGATCCAGAGCCTGTGGACGGGTTTTCCGGCCGCGCCGGTCTGTTTGGTCACCAGCGTGCGGCCCAGAAGATCGCCCGCATAGTCGCGTACCTCGCCCTCCGATCGGCACAGACGGACGCCGCCTGCCTCGCCACGGCCACCGGAATGGATCTGCGCCTTGACCACGCAGGCCGCGCCCCCCAGTTGGCGCGCGGCATAGGCGGCCTGTTCGGGGCTGTAGGCAAGATATCCGCGCGGAACCGGGACGCCGAATTTGGCCAGGATGTCCTTGGCCTGATGTTCGTGGATGTCCATGGGGTTGTCCTCCTCCTGCAACTCCCGGGGGTGGGCGAGGGTGGCTTACACCTTCGCCGCGATGGCCTTGGCCATGTCGATCACGTTGCGCGCCATCTTTTCGCTGGCCGCATCGATCATCTTTCCGTCCAGGCTGGCGGCCCCCTTGCCGGCGGCCTCGGCCGCCCTGAGTTCCTCGATGATGCGCTCGGCCTTTGAAACTTCGGCGTCGGGTGGGCTGAACACCTCGTTGGCAAACGCCACCTGGCTTGGGTGGATCGCCCATTTTCCCTCGCATCCCAGTGCCGCGGCCCGGCGCGCGCCGGCCTTGTAGCCTTCGGGGTCGCTGAAATCGCCAAAAGGGCCGTCGATGGCGCGCAGACCATAGGCCCGGCAGGCGATGACCATCCGCGTGATCGAGGCGTGCCATTGATCGCCGGGGTAATCGGGGTTCAGGCCACCGATATTGGTGGTGCGCGCCCGCATCGAGGCGGCATAGTCGGCCACGCCGAAATGCAGCGCCTCAAGTCGGCCGCCGAATTGGGCGACCGCCTCCACATTTGCCATGCCGAGCGCCGTTTCGATCAGCGCCTCCAGGCCGACGCGGGTCGCATGGCCCCTGGCCTGTTCGATCT
>CAYWTM010000046.1:0-22549 GCA_964460185.1 uncultured Roseicyclus sp.
GCGCGGGCCTCATCCAGGGACCACAGGCTCAGGCGCAGGTTGGCGTCGTAGGACATAAGCGTGTCATGGTCGCGGGCAATTCGCGCGGCGTGGGTCACCGCGGCGCGCATCGACGGGCTGATGGCCTGGCTCAGGGCGCTGACATGCAAGATCCTGGCAGAGGCGATCACATCCTCGGGCAGATCCTCGGGGCCATAAAGGCTGGCGGCAGAGCCTCGGCGTGCATACCAGAATTCCCGCCCGGACGCATGGGGACGCACGAAATAGACCCCCGTCGGGGCATCGGGATGGGTTTTGACATGGGTGTGATCAATGCCCTCATCGGTCCACAGCTGGCGCAACCCTGCACCGAACGGGTCATTGCCCACGGCACTCAGATACCCCACCCGCGCGCCCTGCCGCGCGGCCGCGACCATCGCGTTCGACGTGTCACCGCCAAAGCCCTGCCGATACAACGGCATGGCGCCCTCCCCGGTCGGCTGCGATACGAATTCGGCAAGCGGTTCGCCAAGGGCAAGAACATCTGCTGACACGGCGATCACCTCCTTGCCGATACGGGCCGTCAGATCCCGGCATGGTCGCATGCCCATGATCCACGCCGACGGACGCAATGGCAACTCCGCGAGTGTTTCGCCGGACGGTACCCATACGGGCATGTATTGCAACCTTGCCAGATCTCCGGCCAATGCAGACCGCACCTGACAACCCGCGCGGCACCGCCAGCCGTCGGACACGCCGACACACCAGACGCCAGCGAGCCAAACGCAACTGGTATTGCAAGGATACCTGGCAGCGGAGGGCGGGCTTGCCAAGATCACACGCAGGACCCGTCACGCCCCCCGGCCCTCCCGTGTCCGTGCTTTCCGGGTTTCTTTGCGTGGGCGAAACGCGGGTTTTTTGGCGAGAAAGCAACGGGGCGCAGGGACACTGACGCCGCGGCGACCTGCGCCCGTCGGAAACATGCGGCATGCGCTGCATTTGCGCGCGGACGGATTCGGGGCGAGGTCTGATGGCAAAAAGAAGAAGCTCGACCGTCGGCCGTTTCCGCCGATATTGCCGCCCTACGAGCTTCGTTTGCGTGATGGCTTGCGGAAGAATTGGGTGTCGTTGCCGGTTTCCGTCAGCATCCAGTCCACCAGGTGGCGGGTCTTTGTGAGGACGGAGCGGTCTGAGGGCCAAACGACGAAGTAAGCCATTCCGGTATGAATCGTCTGGGAGAACGGGCGAACGAGGCGGCCAGCCGCAAGATCTTCGGCCAACAGCGTCATCTGTCCCATCGCAAGCCCGTGACCCTGGAGTGCGGCGCTGTAGGCCAGAACCGAGCTGTCATAGGTGACCTCTCGGGCGCGGTCGAGCGCAAGGCCGCTATGGGCCGCCCAATCTGCCCAGACAGCACTGCGATAGCGGGATTTCAGCAAGAGCGCCTTGGAGAGGGAACTTGAGCTGCGGAAACCGTCATGGCGGGCGGCGTACTCGGGGCTGCAGACCAGATCGGCGGTATCATCGAAGAGTTTTCGCGAACGTGCGCCTTGCCACGAGCCATGGCCAAGGTGGACGGCGAGATCGAGATGGGTGCCCCGAAAATCAAGCCGTTCGATCTTGGTTTCCATACGGATCCGGTCCTCGGGGTGTTTGGCGCGAAAGGACGCCATGCGCGGAAGGAGCCAGTGATGAGCAAAGGTCGGATAGACCCGCAGTGTAACGGTGTGTTCGCGTTCGCGCGATAGCAGACGGTCGGTAACATCTTCCAGCTCATGGAAGAGATCGGCGATCTCATGGCCAAAGGCGCGGCCCGAAGCGGTGAGCGTGACCGAGCGTGGGCCGCGTTCGAACAGTTTGACGCCGATGTGGCGCTCCAAGAGCGATATTTGACGGCTGATCGCGACCTGGCTGACACCCATGTGATTGGCCGCGGCCGTGAAAGTGTCGAAGCGGACCGCAACCGAGAAGGCGCGCAGGGCGTTGAGGGGCAGGTCGTCGGGCCGGGGCATGGTCGGAAGGGTCCGTGGGTCCGTGGGTGCGGGGCTGCAGTATCTAGAGCCTGACTGCAGGTTGCAATAGCCTGAGGGGGAGCAGGGTATGCCGGGGACTGCGGCGTGGTTTGATGGCGAGGACGCGACAAAAGGACTGCGCGATGGAGTACGAGACGATCATGCGGGCGGGCGGGGGCCGGGGCTGGCTCCTGTTGGTGCATGGTATGCTGGCCAGCCGGGCCTTATGGGCGCCCAATCTGGCGCGGTTGGGGGCGGCGCATAACCTGGTCTTGGTCGATCTGCCTGCCCATGGGGCGACGGCGGCGGCGGGTTGGGGCCGGGGCGCGGGACCCGAGACCTGGCATCCCGACGGGATGGTGGCGCGGCTGGACGCGATCCGGGCGGAGTTGGGGATCGCGCGCTGGGCGGTCTGCGGCCAAAGCTTCGGCGCGGGGCTGACCGTGCGCTATGCGTTGCACCATCCCGAGCGGGTGGTGGCCCAGGTGCTCACCAATGCGCGCACGGTGTTTCGCGATGAGAGTGACGCGGCCGAGCAGGCGGCGCGGGATGTGCGGGCGGCGCGGCTGCGGACCGAGGGGCGCGCGGCGCTGCGCGACGAACGCTTTCATCCCCGTTTCGCCAAGCGCTTTCCGCCGGAGTTGCGCGAGCGGCTGAGCGCGGATGCCGATGCAATGGACCTGGAAGGCTATGCGCGCCTGTTGGAGTGGACCCTGCCCCAGGCGAGCCTGCGCGAGCAAGTGCGCGACTGTGTGGTGCCGTCTTTGTTGGTGAACGGGCGGCATGAGCGGTTGTTTCAGCCGGTGCGGGAGGCAATGGGCGGACTGTGGCCAGGGTTGGAGATCGTCGATCTGGATGGGGGGCATGCGGTGAACATAGAGAACCCGGAGGGTTTCGACACCGCCGTCCTGGCGTTCTTGGCGCGACAGGAGTGGGCGGGCGCGGGGCGAGGCTGAACGCAGGTCGGGGTGCGGTGATCCGACATTTGTTGCAACGGCACGCGCGGCGCATGACAGTCCGCAAATATCAAGGGAGGTCGAGGGGCCATCATGACGCTACCAAATGCGCTCAAGGGGCGGCTTCGCCTGCCCGTCATCGCCGCGCCGATGTTTCTGGTGTCGGGGACCGAATTGGTGATCGCGCAATGCAAGGCGGGGATCTTGGGCTCGTTTCCGTCGCTGAACGCACGGCCCGAGGCGGAGCTGCCCGCGTGGCTGGCGTTCATCCAGGCCGAACTGGCCGCCCATGACGCGGCGCATCCGGAGGCGCCGTCCGCGCCCTTCGGGGTCAATCTGGTGGCCAACAAGACCAACACCCGCTTCGAGCATGACGCGGCGTGTTGTGTGGCGGCGGAGGTGCCGTTGATCCTGACGAGCCTATCGCCGCCGGGCGATCTGGTGCGGGCGGTGCATGGCTATGGCGGGTTGGTGTTTCACGATGTGACCACGGTACGCCATGCCGAAAAGGCCCTCGAACAGGGTGTGGACGGTCTGGTGTTGGTGGCCGCGGGCGCGGGCGGCCATGCAGGTGCGGCAAGCCCTTTTGCGCTGATCCAGGAAATCCGGGCGTTCTACGACGGTACCTTGGTGCTGGCGGGTGCGATCGCGGCGGGGGCGGCCCTGCATGGGGCGCTGAACCTGGGCGCCGATCTGGTCTATATGGGCAGCCGGTTCATCGCTGCCAAAGAAAGCAACGCGCCCGAGGACTACCGGGCGATGGTGGTGAACGCGGCGCTGAAGGATGTGGTGTATACGCCTTATTTCAGCGGGCTGCCTGCGAATTATCTGGCCGAGAGCATCACGGCGGCGGGCATATCGCTCGACGAGGTGCGGCAGGCGGGGGCGGACCCGACGCGCTATCGTTCGCGGGTGGGGGAAAAGCCCAAGGCTTGGCGCGATGTGCGCGGGGCGGGTCAGGGCGTGGGCGCCGTGCGCGCGGTGCAGAGCGTGGCCGAGATCGTGGATGAGTTGGAACAGGGCTGGCGCGCGGCCGAGGCCGGGGCGCAGGCAAGGGCTGCCACGCGGGCGGCGTGGTTGCGGGGCGGAGGGGGTGCGTAATGCCGGTGCGCTATGAGACGGCCGATGGGATCGCGCGGATCACCTTCGACGCGCCGGGGCGGCGCAATGCCCTGACACCCGAGGATCGCTATGAGCTGGCCGAGGAACTGACGCGGCTGCGCCATGACCCGGAGGTGCGCGTGGTGTTGATGACCGGGGCGGGGTCGGACTTCTGCACCGGCGCCGATGTAGGCCAGATGGGCAAGGATGACCCGGCGGCGGCGCGCGTGCGGATGCAGCGTGGCGTGGGGGGTGTGGCGCGCGCGCTGGCGGCGATGGAAAAGCCGGTGGTGTCGGCGGTGCGCGGCTATGCGGTGGGCTTCGGCTGGTCGATGCCCTTGGCCTCGGACATGGTCATCGCCTCCGAGACGGCGCGGTTTTCTATGCTGTTCTCCAAGCGCGGTTTGGCGCCGGATGGGGGCTCACTGCATTTCCTGATCCGCCATGTCGGGCAGATGCGGGCCAAGGAAATGGCCTTTACCGCGCGGATGATCGAGGCGCGGGAGGCCCTGGAGTTGGGTCTGGTGACGCGGGTGGTGGCCGATGACGCGCTGGAGACAGAGGCCGAGGCGCTGTGCGCCGATCTGCTGGCACGGCCCACGCGGGCCCTGGGCCTGACGCGGATGTTGTTCGAGACGGCGACGACGGCGAGCCTCGACAACTATCTGGAGGTCGAGGCCTTCGTGCAATCGGCCCTGAACCAGAGCGAGGATTACCGCGAAGCCATCGCAGCCTTCCGCGAAAAGCGCCCGCCGGTGTTTCGGGGGCGGTGAAGGAAATGGCCGCAACGCAGGGCGCGCCCGATTGGAACGCCATGGCGGAGGCGGATTTCCGCGCCCATCTGCGTGCGGTGATCGCGGCCCATTGTCCGGAGGCATTGCGCCATCTCCCCCACCGCCTGCCTGCCGCGCAGACGCAGGGCTGGTATCACGCCCTGCACGCCGCGGGGATGATCGCGCCCGCCTGGCCGGTGGAGTGGGGCGGCATGGACCTGAGCCCGGCGCGGCACCTGATCTATATCGAGGAGATGGAGGCCGCCGGCACGCCCTTCTTGCACGATTCCGGCGTGCGCAACCTTGCGCCGGCGCTGTTGGCCCATGGCACGCAGGCGCAAAAGGCGCGGTATCTTCCCCCCATGCATGCGGGCAAGCACATCTGGTGCCAGGGCTATTCGGAGCCGGGCGCGGGGTCGGACCTCGCGAGCCTTGGCTGCGAGGGGCGCGTCGAGGGCGATAAGGTGATCGTGACGGGCCAGAAGATCTGGACCACCTCGGCCACCGAGGCCACCCATATCTTCGCCTTGGTGCGCACCGACCGGGCCGGGCCCAAGCAACACGGTATCAGTTTCCTGCTCGTCGACATGGCCACCCCCGGCATCACCGTGCGCCCGATCACGACGCTGTCGGGGCAGGCGGATTTCTGCGAGGTGTTTTTCGACGGCGTGCAGGTGGCGATGGCCGATGTGGTGGGCGGCCTGCACGAGGGCTGGAAGGTCGCACGGTCGTTGTTGGGGTTCGAGCGCATCTGGGCGGGATCGCCCAAGCGCGCGGTGCGCGCGCTTGACCAGTTGGGGCGGTTATTGGCGGAGCGGGGTCTGGAGGGCGATCCGATCTGGGCTGACCGCTATGGAAGGGCCTATTGCGACACCCGCGACGCGCAGGATTTGTATGCCCGTTTCGCCGATCTGGTGGCGGAGGGGGGCGATCCGGGGGCGGAGGTCTCGGCGCTGAAGATCTGGTCAACGGCGACCTATCAGACCGTGAGCGAGGCCTTGGTGGAGGCCGCCGGGGAGGATGGCGGGTTGCTTGGGTCGGTGCCGGCGGGGACGACCCCGGTCGATGTGCTGGCGACCTATCACGAGGCCCGCGCGCCGACTATTTTCGCCGGCACGAATGAGATTCATCGCAACATCCTGGCGCGGGCGATTTTGGGCCTGCCCAAAGCGCCGTGAGGCGGGCGGTGATGGACCCCGACGATCTGCGGATGTTGGGCGAGGCGGCGGCGCGGTATGCGGCGCGGGTGCATGATCCGGCGGCGCTCCGGGCGAGGCGGGGGATCGGGCCGGGGCATGCGCCGGAGCAACTGCAGGAACTGGCCGCGCAAGGCTGGCTCGCGGCGTTCGTGCCGGAGGCAGCGGGGGGCCTGGGCCTGGGCCCGGAGGCGGCGGCGGCCCTGGTAGGGCCGTTGGCGGCGGGGTTTGCGGTGGCGCCGCTGGATAGCCATTTTCTGGCCTGTCGGGTGTTGGCACATGTGGGCGCCGCGCCCGAGGCCTATGCAGGGGTCGAGGATGGGAGCAGCCTGCCGGTCCTCGCGTTTCAGGAGCGCGCGGGCGATGTGTTTGCGCCCGCTTCGGTCGCCACGCGGCTGGGGGCGGATCTGCGCCTGACGGGGGCCAAGCGGTTTGTCCTGGGCCATCAGGTGGCGGGGCGGTTTTTGGTCACGGCGCGGGCCCCCCGGGGCGGTCTGGTGCTGGTAGAGGTGGCGGCGGGGGCTGAGGGGCTGGAGGCCACGACACAGTGGCGAGCCGATGGCGGGCCGATGGGGGCCTTGGGGTTTGCGAGCGTCCCGGCGCGCGTGGTCTGCGACGATCCCGAACTTGTGGCGGGCGCGGTGGCCCGCGCGGTGGACGAGACCGCGCTGGTGCTGGCCGCCGAAACCGTGGCTCATATCGAGGCGATGAAAAGCCTTTTGTTGGAGCATCTGCGCACACGGGTGCAGTTCGACCGGCCCATCGGCGCGTTTCAGGCGTTGCAGCACCGGGCGGCCGATCTGCATGTCGCGGCGTTGGTTTCGCGGGCTGTGTTGGAACCTGCCGTGACGCGGGTGGGCGCGGGCGTCGGCGACGCAAGCGCGCGGGCGCTGTTGGTGTCGCGGGTGCGCGCGCGTGCGAGCGTGACGGCGCGGACGATGGCGCGCGAGGCGATCCAGATGTTCGGCGCCATGGGCATCACCGACGAGTGCGACCTGGGCCTTCATGTGACGCGGGTTCTGGCGCTGAATGCGCAGCTAGGCACCGAGGCCGAACATCGCCGCCGATTGGCGGGGCTGCTGGCCGATGATTTGACACAGCGAATGACCGAGGAGATAGCCCGATGACGACCGACCGACCAGCGGATAACGACAGGATGCGCGGGCTCGATGCGCTGTTTCGGCCGCGTGCCGTAGCGGTGATCGGGGCCTCGGACGATCCGCGCAAGATCGGGGGGCGACCGCTGCGCTACATGCGTGAGGCGGGTACCGAGATCACGGTTTATCCGGTCAACCCGATGCGCGAGACGGTGCAGGGGTTCAAGGCCTATCCTCATATCGGCGCCCTGCCCGAGCCAGTGGATCAGGCGATCTTGACGGTCGGCGCGGCCCTTGCCGAAGACGCGGTGCGCGATTGCCTGGCCGCCGGAGTGCGCTCGATCGTGATGTTCACCGCCGGTTTCGCCGAGGCCGGCGAGGAGGGGCGCGCGGCGCAGGATCGGATCGCGGCGATGGTGCGGGGCGCGGGTGCGCGGCTTCTGGGGCCCAACGCAATGGGACTGTTCAATACCGCCGACCGGGTCTATTCGACGTTTTCGACCGGCCTCGACCGGGGCCTGCCTGCGCTTGGCCGGGTGGGCATGGTAAGCCAGAGCGGCGCGGTCGGCTCCTATATGCAGAACCTCGCGGTGCGGCGGGGAATCAAGATCTCGAAATTCGTGGCCACGGGCAATGAGGCTGACGTGCAGGCGCAGGATTGCGTCGAGTGGCTGGCCCATGATCCCGATACCGATCTGATCATGCTCTATCTGGAGGGGTGCCGGGACGGGCCAGGGTTGATCCGGGCCTTGGCGGCGGCGCGGGCGGCGGGCAAGCCGGTGGTGGTGCTGAAGGCGGGGATGACCGATGCGGGCCAGGCGGTGGCGGCCTCGCATACCGGCGCGTTGGCGACATCGGTGGAGGTGTTCGAGACGGCGCTGCGCGAAGGCGGTGCCTATCGAGCCGAGACCCTGACGGAAATGGTGGATGTGGCCTATGCGGCCTCGTTGGGGGTGCTCAACCCGTCGCGGGATGTGGGGATCGTCACGGTGTCGGGCGGTGTGGGGGTCCTGGCGACCGATGCTTGCGTCGAGGCGGGGCTGCGCTTGCCGCCGATCTCGGAAAGCGCCTTTGACGAGGTCGCGGCCAAGCTGCCGCTGGCGGTGGGGCGCAATCCGCTCGACACCACGGCGCAGACCATGGGCGACCGGACGGTGTTCACCCGCAGTCTCGATATCTTCCTGCGCGATCGGGAGTTCGGCTCGGTGATGATCTTCCTGGCCAATGCCGGGCTGAACCCCCGCGACATGGAGAGCATGCGCGCCGATCTGCTGCGCATCCGGGCCGAGCATCCGGGGCGCCAACTGGCGCTGTGCCTGCAATCGACGCCCGAGATCCGGGCGGCGTGGGAGGCCGAGGGGTATCTGGTGTTCGAGGACCCGGCGCATGGCATCCGCGCCTTGGCGGGCGCGATCCGTCTGGCCGAGACACGGAAGGCCGCGCCCCCTGCCCCGGCCCCCGCCCTACCCGCGGCGGTGGGCCTGCGCGCCAGCCCCGACGAGGCCGAGGCAATGGCGCTGCTGTCGGCCGCCGGGGTGCCCTTCGCGCCGGCGCGGGTGGCTGCGGACGCGGAGGCCGCCGTGGCCGCGGCCGAGGCAGTGGGCTATCCCGTGGCGCTGAAGGTACTGTCGCCCGATATTGCCCATAAATCCGAGGTAGGCGGCGTGGCGCTCGACCTGGCCGACGGGGCGGCGGTGCGCGCGGCCTTCGGGCAGGTGATGGCGCGGGCCGCCGCAGCCGAGCCCGGCGCCGAGTTGCGCGGGGTCACCGTGGCGCGGATGCTGACGGGAGGGGTGCAGACCATCATCGGCGCACACCGCGACCCGACCTTCGGGCCGGTGGTGATGGTGGGGCTGGGCGGAATCTTTACCGAGGTGTTGAAGGACACCGCGCTCCGGCTGGCACCGGTGGACCGGGCCACGGCCCTTGAGATGATCCGCGGCCTGCGCGGTTTTGCCTTGCTGGACGGGGCCCGGGGGCAGGAGCCT
The DNA here is from genome assembly GCA_964460185.1 of uncultured Roseicyclus sp. Lineage (GTDB taxonomy): Bacteria > Pseudomonadota > Alphaproteobacteria > Rhodobacterales > Rhodobacteraceae > JAVJPJ01. Next base: position 9,103 of record CAYWTM010000046.1, read on the forward strand.
GTCGCGCTGGAACCCATCGCAGAGGCCATCGTGGCGGTGTCGCGCTTCATCGCGGCGCAGGGCGCGGACGTGACGGCGGTGGAGATCAACCCCTTCGTGGCGCGCCCAGATGGGGGCGCGGGGGTGGATGCGCTGATATTGGTGACGCCGCCAGGCCGCACGGGCCAGCCCTAGGACCGAGGCCGCGCGCCGGGAACATGGGGTATCGCCCGCGTTTCGCGGCTGTGGCCCCCTCCCTGACCGATCGCACCGCCAAGCCAAGGGCCATTCGGCGACCTTGTCGGAACGCGGGGGTTTTGGCGGACAGGCGACGGTGCCTTGGGCGCCCCCGTAAAATGGAAATCCCCCGCGCCGCGGATTGGCGGCGCGGGGGATCGGTTGTTTTCCGGCGCGATCAGTTGGGGGCGAGGCCCCGCGCCGCGGCAAGCTCGGCCCAGTAGGTCAGTTCGCGTTCGATCTGGGCTTCGAACTCGGCGACGCTGTTCGGGCGGGCCTGGAAGTTGATGTTTTCCAGCCGCTCCGCCACCGACGGGTTCTCCAGTGCGGTCGCGATGCCATCGTTGATCGCCTGGGCGACGTCATCGGGCACACCTGCAGGCGCGAAAAGACCGACCCAAAAGGTCGCGTTGATCCCTTCAAGCCCCAGTTCGGCCGTGGAAGGCATATCGGGCAGCACCGAGATACGGACATCGCCGGGGGTGGCCAGCCCACGCAGGTTGCCCGCGCGGATGTTGTCGAGCGTCGAGCCCGGCGTGGAGGCATAGATATCGGCATGCCCCCCGAGCACCGCCGCCGCGGCATCCCCGCCGCCGCTGTAGTGGACCGTTTCCATCACGATCCCGGCCGCCTGCATAAGCATCTCGACGGTGAAATGGGTGGTCGTGCCCAGGCCTGCGGTAGCCGCGAACAATTCCCGCTCGCGGGCTTCCTCGATGAATTCCAGGATATTGGTGGCCTCGGTGCTGGGCCCGGCAACGAAGACCATGGGAATATAGCCCAGCAGCCCGATGGGCTGGATATCGGCACGCGGATCGAAAGGGATATCGGGCAGGACGGCAGGCCCGGTTGCAAAGGCCGAGGTGGTGAACAGCAACGTGTAGCCATCCGGTGTCGACGTGGCCACATGGGCCGAGCCGATCATCGAGCCGCCGCCGGGGCGGTTTTCCACGATGACCGGCTGGCCCCAGGCCTCCTGCAGGGCGCCTGCTACCTCGCGACTCAGCCCGTCAGTGACGCCGCCGGCGCCGTATGGCACCACGATGGTAACGGGTTGGGATGGGAAGCTTTGGGCGGTGGCGGCACCCGTGGCCAAGGCGGCCGCCATGGTGGCGGCGATGGTCAAGCGTTTCATGTCAGTGTCTCCTCCTGGTTGGTTGGTCTTTACCGACGCCCTCCTGCGTCAGTCTTGTGAGAGCCGAAACAGCGCATCGACCGCCACGGCCCCCTGCCCGTCCGCCATGACGACGAGCGGGTTAACCTCTGCTTCTGTTACTTCTGGATGTGTGCCCGCCGCGAGTTTCGACATCGCCACCAGCACCCCCGCGAGCGCGTCGAGATCTCCGGAGGGGCGGCCGCGAAAGCCCGCAAGCAAACGGGTGGCGCGCACCTCGGCGATCATCTCGCGCGCGGTCTCGCGGTCGATGGGAGCAAGCCGGAGGCTGGTGTCGCGGTGCAACTCGGCGGCGATGCCGCCCGCACTCAGAATGACGATCGGCCCCACCTGTGGGTCGCGGCGGATGCCCACGAGCATTTCGCCCAGGCCCCGGATCATCGGCTGTACCAGAATGCGGAAAGGTCCCGGCCCCGGCACGGCGGCCTCGGCGCGCGCCACGATCCGGGCCATGGCGGCGGTGAGCGCGGGGGCGTCGGGCAGGTCAAGCGCGACGCCTCCGATGTCGGATTTGTGGGCGATGCCGGGCGCCATGAGCTTGGCCGCGACCGGGTAGTCGAAAGGAAGATCGGGCGGGGTTGCGCCGGGGTCCAGCAAGACGAAGGGCGCGTGTTTGATCCCCGCGCCGTCGAGCAGTCCATAGGCGGCGGCCTCGTCGAGCAGGCGCGACGCGCGCGCGGGGGTCGGCAGCGGCGGGGCTTCGGCCAGCCGCGGGGGGCGGCGAGCGAAGGCAGCGGCGATGGCGTCGGCGCAGGTCTCGGGCGTGGCGAAGGCAGGAACACCTGCGGCGGCGAGCGCGCGCAGGGCCTCGGGCGCGTCGGGCACGAGGTAGGCCGCAAGGGGGGTGGCAGCAGTGTCGGCGGTGGCGGCGTCGATGATGGGGCGTACCGCGAGGTCGGGATTGAACCGCGCCGAGGAACCCACGGTGGCCAGCACCAGATCGAATTCCGGTGCGGCGCGCAGGATATCGAGGGCGGGTTTCATCACCTCATAGCGGGTGCCCGCGAGCGTCAGATCGAGGATGCGCCCGACGCCTGCGTCGATACCGGCGGCGCGCAGCCTGTCGCACGTCTCGGGCGTGGGGGCGACGATATCGAGTCCACGGAGCGCCAGGCGGTCCACCGCCATGGCCGCGCCACCGCCGGTGGTGGTCACAACGCCGATGCGCGCGGGCCGGTCGCGGCGGGCGGGCGCGATGCGGCGCAGCAGCGGTGCGATGTCGACCAGCGTGTCGAAGGCGTCGACGCGGGCGATGCCGCAATCGCGCAAGAAGGCCTCGGCCACCGCGTCCGAGCCCGCCAGCGCGCCGGTGTGGGTGAGGGTCAACTCGGCCCCCGCCTCGGTGCGGCCCAGTTTATAGGCGGCCACTGGCTTGCCCCGCGCGGCGGCGGCTTGGGCGAAGGCGCGCAGGTGGTCGGCATGGGCGAGTGATTCGAGAAACAAAAGGTAGCTGTCGATCTCGGGGCGATCGAGGGTGGCGGCGCAGATCTCGCCGATGGAGAGATCGACCTCCCCGCCGACCGACACCAGCCCGGAAAAGCCCGCCCCCCGCAGCTTGCCCCGTGACAGGAGCGCGCCGATCAGGCTGCCGGAATGGGAGGCGACGAAGACCCCGCCGCGCGGCAGGTCGCCATCGGCGAAACCCGCGTTGGCGGTCAGCGCCAAGCCGGTATGGGGGTTGGCTACGCCGATGCTGGAGGGGCCCAGAACGCGGGTCGGGCCGGCGCGCACCAGCCGTGCAAGGGCTGCCTGGTTGGCCGCGCCCTCGGGCCCGGCCTCGGAAAAGCCGCCCGCCAGAATGGTGGCAAGCGGCACGCTCAGGCGGTTGCATTCGGCCAGGGTAGCCAGCGCGATCTCGGCACCGGTCAGGATGAAGACATGGTCGGGGCGTTCGGGCAGGGAGGCAAGATCGGGCCAGGCGGGTTGGCCTTGGACGCTGTCGCGGTGTGGATTGACAGGGTAGACGGTACCTTGCCAGCCCGCCCGGCGCAGGAAGTGCAGCGGGCGGCCCGCCGTCTTGGCCGCCGCATCCGATACCCCCACCAGCGCCACCGAACCCGGCCAGAGCATTGCCTGCATCCAAGGACTGGCGCCGGCAGCGGTGGGTATGGTGGCGCCCTGCATGCTCATCCCGCGCGCTGACTGAAGCGGCGCTCGAAGACGCTTTCGGCAATTCGGTTTTTCAGCATCTCGATAGAGCCGCCCGCGATCATCCAGCCGCGGGTGCGCTTGACACAGTATTCCACCAGGGACTCGGTGCTGTAGCCGTAGCCCCCCATGGCCTGCATCGCCTCGTTGGCGACCTCGAAGCCCGCCTGGTTGCAGGCAAGCTTGGCCATGGCGGTCTCGTCAGCAGACGGCAGGCCGCCATCCGCGCTGCGCACGGCACGGTAAAGCAATAGCTGTGCGGCTTCCAGTTTGAGGGCCATCTCGGCGAATTTCCACTGCAGGCCCTGGAACTCGCACAGAGGCCGGCCGAATTGGCGACGCTCCATCACATAGCGACGGGAGACTTCGAAAGCGTGACGCCCAAGGGCAAGCGAGCGAGCGGAATTGCCCAGGCGTTCGACGTTGAAGCCCGACATCTGTTTCTTGAAGCCACCGGGGCCGAGCAGGATATTTTCCTCGGGGATGAGGCAGTTGTCGAAATAGAGCGGACACCACTCCTCGCCCGACATGAACGCCGAGCGCGCGCCGATGACGAAGCCCGGCGCGCCGCGTTCGACCAGGACCGAGCCGATCCCGTCGATCCCCGGCCCGAAGCGGACATAGATCAGGAACAGCCCTGCCTCGGGGCTGTGGGTGGAAAAGACCTTGGCGCCGTTGACGATATAGCCCGCGCCGTCGGGGGCTTGGATGGCGGTGGTGGTGAGATCGGTGGCAGCCGAGCCCGCGTCGGGTTCGCTCATGCCAAGAGAGATCAGGGCCTGGCCTTCCAGAAGCGCGGGCAGCCAGCGGGATTTCTGATCGGGCGTGGCGTATTCGGCGAAGGTGCGCAGGGGACCGAAATTGCCCGCCTGCACGATATCGGCGCTTTTGGGACAGACGAGCGCCAGTTCCTGGATCGCCACCACGGCATCCATGAGGGTGCCGCCGATGCCGCCGTCCTCCTCGCGCACGGTGATGCCCATGAGGCCGATCTCTGACAGGCGTCGGGCGATCTCCCAGGGGAACTCGCGACTATGGGCGCGGGCCAAGGCGCCCTCGGTCAGTTCGGCCTGGGCGAAGCGGCGGACCATATCGCCAAAGGCGCGGTTCTCGTCGGTTAGAAACATGGGCGCACGTATCCTGCTTCGTGGTCTTGGGGGCAGTGTGGGGGTGCCGGGCCGAGGCTTACAGTCTCCTGGAGGTCAGTTGACCATGATCTCCGGCTATGGCTCGGGTTCAGGTCAAGTAGTCGGGGTCGGGGGCCGTGGGGCCAAGAAGCGCGCGTCCGGCATCGAGCACGCGCACGCCCCGGTCACGCACAAGCGCCCGGAACGAGGCCAGATCGCCGTCGCGCCAGATCTCGAATGAGAGGGTTTCACCGGGATAGACGGGGGCCGAAAACCGCGCCTCGACCGAGCGCAGGAGTGTCGCGTCGTGATCGAGCAGCCCGTGGAGCAGCGCCCGCGCCGCCAGGCCATAGCTGCACAGCCCGTGCAGGATCGGGCGATCGAAACCTGCGCGGCGGGCATAGTCGGGATCGGCGTGCAGCGGGTTGCGGTCGTTGTTGAGCCGGTAGAGAAGCGCCGCCTCGGGCCGGGTGGGCAGGTCGATGCACAGATCGGGCGCGCGGTCGGGCAGGCGGTGGGAGATGGGCGCGGTGCCGAAGCCGCCGCCGAATCCGCCATCGGCGCGGCAGAAGGTGCTGTGCAGGATGCTGGCCACGGGCGCGCCGTCGGCGGTGTCGCGCAAGGTGCGCGCGACATGGATCAGTGCGCCCTTGTCGCCCTTGTCCTCGACGGCGAGGATGCGCGGCGTGGTCTGGAGCGTGCCCGCCACCGGCAAAGGGCGGTGCAAGAACACCCGTTGTTCGCCGTGAACGACCTTGGCACGCGTAATGCCGAAGCGCGGATCGGCGGACCAGGGGCCCGGGTGGCACAAGATCGCGGCCATGGTCGGCACCGCCTGCAAGCGGGCCTCATAGGCGAAGGAAAGCTGCCCGGGATCGGTGGGGTCCTGCCCGAAGCCAAGGCTGACACCGTAAAGCAAGGTATCGGCTTCGCTATGGCTGTGCATCAGGGTTGGAAAGCGCCAGTCGCGCAATGCCTGGATATCAAGCGGCATGGCCCTGCCCTCCCTGCCCGGTCAGATCGCATCCCACGAAAACACGTCGCGGGTGCGTTCAAGGGGGGTGAGGCTGGCCTTCAGCGCGCCGGGCAGCGTGTCGGCGAGTTTGCCCACCGTCCAGCCGTCGTCGCGGTGCAGGGTGCGGATCGGGCGGGGCTGGTTGTAGAGATAGACCTCGTTGCCGCGTGCGCCGAAGACCTGGCCGGAGACGTCGGCGGCGGCGTCGGAGCACAGAAAGGCGGCCAGCGGCGCGATCTGATCGGCGCGGGTGGTAGTGCGGCGGCGCTCCATCTCGCGCTCCTGGTCTTCGGGGGTCTTGCCGGGGATGCTCTCGATCATGCGGCTGAAGGCGTGGGGCGCGATGCAGTTGGAGCGCACTCCGAAGCGGGCCATATCCATCGCGATCGACCGTGACAGCCCCATGATGCCCAGTTTCGCGGCGGCGTAATTCGCCTGCCCGATGGAGCCGATGAGGCCAGAGGTGGAGGTCATGTGCACCAGCGCGCCGCCGTTTTGTTCGCGGAAATGCGGGGCGGCGGCACGGCTGATGTTGAAGGCCCCGAAAAGATGCACGCGAAGGACGGCCTCAAACGCGTCTGGCGACATCTTGTGAAAGATCGAGTCGCGCAAGATGCCCGCGCTGTGGACGACACCGTCGATGCGCCCGAAGCTGTCGCAGGCAAGCGCCACCATTTCCTCGGCACCCGCGAAGTCTGCGACGCTGGCCCCGCAGGACAGCGCCTCTCCGCCCGCCGCGCGGATCGCATTGACGACCTCCTGGGCCGGGCCCAGATCGGTACCCGCGCCGTCGAGCGTGGCGCCCAGATCGTTGACGATCACCCGCGCGCCCTCGGAGGCCAGGCAGATGGCGATCTCGCGCCCCACGCCGCGCCCCGCGCCGGTCACGACGACAACCTTTCCTTCCAGGTATCTGCCGGGCATGTGATCTCCTCCATCCATCGCCGCCTCGTGAGACGATGACTGGCGCAACCAAGGCGTCGTGACAATCCGCTGCCCGTCACCGGGGCGCAAGTTTTGGTTATGCCGGGTCTGGGTGCGCGACCGCGGCGGGCATGTCGGGACCGAACTCGGGGGGCTGGCCGCAAACCTCCAAGAGCCAGTCGATCATGGCGCGCGTATTGGGCGCGACCGAGCGGGTGGCGGGCCAGACGACGTAAAAGCGCGCGCCGGTGGCGACGGGACGCGCAAAGGGGCGCACGAAACGACCAGCCGCGATGTCGTCTTGCAGCAGGTCGATCTGCCCTACCGCCAGACCCAGCCCGCGCAGCGCCGCGGCATAGACCAAAAGCGAGGTGTCGAAAGCGGTGCCGTCGTGGGCGCTGATGTCGACCCCGGCGGCAGCGGACCAATGCTCCCAGCCGCGGCGGCGGTAGCGGGCGTGGATCAACTCGGCCCCAGCGAGATCGTCGGGGGTGGCGAAGTGGTTGTGGCGCGCGGCATAGTCGGGGCTGCAGACCACATCCACCACCTCGTCAAACAGGACGCGGCTTCGGGCTTCGCGCCAGGTGCCGTGGCCCAACTGGATCGCAAGATCAAGCCGGGTGCTGCGGAAATCCAGGGGCTCGATACGGCTGTCGAGGTGGACGTGATAGTCGGGATGGCGCCGGTTGAAAGCGCCCAGATGAGGCAACAGCCAGTAGTGCGCGATTGTGGGATAGAGGCGCAGGCGAATCGTGGCTTCGTCCTCGGCGGTCTCCAGCTTGCGCACGGCGCGTTCCATGCGCTCGAAGATCTCGCCGACCTCATGGCCGAAACCGCGGCCCACGTCGCTGAGCTTGGCGGAGTGGCTGCCGCGATCAAAGAGCTTGACGCCGAGATAGTTCTCCAGGGTCGAGATCTGGCGGCTGACGGCAACCTGGCTGACGCCGAGCTCATCGGCGGCGGCGGTGAAGGTGCGATGCCGCGCCGCCACGCCGAATGCGCGCAGTGGGTTTAGCGGCAGATTGCGATAAGGTCGGCTCATGCCCGCTTGCCCCCTCCCCAAAGGCCCGCGCGTAATCCCGCGTCTCGATTACTGTGCCACGCAAAGCCTTCTCGTTCCAGCATGACGGGAGATCATGCGGGCCTGCCTTATGCCCGGTTGCCTTTTGCAAGGCGCGGGCGTTTGCTGACTGCGGTGCCGGCGCCTTCTGGTGCGGGGCCACGCCTTGGGGAGGGCGACATGACGGAAGGCGGGACCAATGCGCGCCCATGATTACAAGGACATTCTGGGCGGTTTGCTGCTGATCGTGGTGGGCCTGTTCTTTGGGCTTCAGGCGCTGTGGAATTACGATCTGGGCACGATGCGGCGGATGGGGCCGGGGATGTTTCCCGCCATGGTCGGCGGGCTTTTGGTGGGGTTTGGCGTGATCCTACTGATCTCGGGGTGGTTCAGGCGCGGGGAGTGGCCAGTGTGGCGCATCTGGTCGCCCCTGTTCGTGCTGTCGGGCGTTGCGACATTCGCAGTGCTGATCGGCCCCTTCGGCCTTATCCCGGCGGTGGTGGGCGTGGTTGCCGTTTCGTCACTGGCGGAATTGCGGGTGAGGCCGGTGCCGCTGGCGATCCTGGCGGGGATGCTGAGCGTGCTGGCATGGGTGGTGTTTCGTCTGGGCCTGGGCCTGGCGATGCCGCCTTTCGCCTGGCCCTTCTGAGGGAGGGCGCGGGGGATGGAGTTTTTCGGCAACCTGCAACTGGGCTTCGGCGTGGCGCTGGCCTGGGACAACCTGTTCTACTGCTTCGTGGGCGTGTTTCTGGGCACCCTGATCGGCGTGATCCCCGGGGTCGGGGTTCTGGCAGCGATCTCGATGCTGTTTCCGTTGACCTATTACCTGGAGCCCACCGCCGCGCTGATCATGCTGGCGGGGATCTGGTACGGCACCACCTATGGCGGCAGCACGGCGTCGATCTTGCTCAATATTCCCGGCACCCCCGCCAATGCGGTGACCTGCCTCGACGGCTACCCGATGGCGCGGCAGGGGCGTGGCGGCGTCGCGCTGTTCCTGACCACGATCGCGTCGTTTTTCGGCGGCACCTTCGGCATCCTGATGGTGATGCTGTTTTCGCCGGTGATCGCTGGCTACGCGCTGAGTTTCGGGGCGGCGGAGTATTTCGCGCTGATGCTGCTCGGCTTGGTGGCGGCCTCGACGATCTCGGCGGGATCACCCATCAAGGGGCTCGCGATGGTGTTTCTGGGCGTGGGCCTGGGACTGGTGGGGATGGACAGCCAGACAGCCGTGGCGCGCTACACCTTCGGGCAGATCGAGTTGCTGGACGGGTTGAGCCTGATCGCGCTGGCGATGGGGCTTTTCGGGGTGTCGGAGGTGATCACCTCGGTGCGGCGTGTGCGGGCCTCGGATATCGACCCCGAAAGCCTGCGCTTTCGCGCCATGCTGCCCACGCGCGAAGATGCCTCGCGGTCCTGGCTGCCGCTGTTTCGCGGCGCCTCGGTGGGGTCGTTTTTCGGCACTCTGCCGGGCACGGGGCCGGCCATCGCGGCCTTCATGGCCTATGCCCTGGAAAAGCGGGCCTCGGCCACGCCCGAACGCTTCGGCACCGGGGCGGTCGAAGGCATCATGGCGCCCGAGGCCTCAAACAATGCCTCCGACCAGACGGCGTTCATCCCCACCTTGTCGCTGGGTGTGCCCGGTTCGGCCACCATGGCGCTTCTCTTGGGGGCGATGATGATCCACGGCATTTCGCCGGGGCCGAACCTGATCACCAATGAACCCGAACTGTTCTGGGGCCTGATCATGAGCTTCTGGATCGGCAACGTGATGTTGCTGATCCTGAACATCCCGATGATCGGGCTTTGGGTGCGGCTTTTGACGATCCCCTATCATATCCTCTATCCGTCGGTGCTGATGTTCATCTGCATCGGCGCCTATTCGGTATCGCTGAGTGGGGTGGATGTATGGTTCGTGCTGTTTTTCGGGGCGCTCGGCTACGTGCTGCGGGTCCTGGATTTTCCCGCCGCACCCCTTTTGTTGGGTTTCGTTCTGGGGCCGATGATGGAGGAGCATTTCCGCCGCGCCATGTTGCTGGCGCGGGGCGACGTGTTCGCGATGCTGAGCCGGCCGATCACCATGACGATCTGCGCCGTGATCGTGGCGGTGCTCGCCTGGAGCGCCTGGTCAAGCTGGAAGCGCAGCCGCGCGGCGGCGCGCGCGCAAGTCTGAAGGCCGCACCGGCGCGGGTAAGAGGCGCGGGGTCAAAGGGTCGCGTCGGTGCCGAGGATCACGGTGCTCTGTGCCGATAGAACGCCGCCATTGCCATGCACCAGCGCCGTCTCGGCCCCCGCGACCTGGCGCGCACCGCAGGTGCCGCGCAACTGCCGCACCGCTTCGATCAGCAGCAGCAGGCCATACATCCCCGGATGGCAATAGGACAGCCCGCCGCCGTTGGTGTTGACCGCCAGCCGGCCGCCGGGCGCGATATGGCCCCCCTCGACAAATGCGCCGCCTTCACCCTTGGGGCAAAAGCCAAGGTCCTCGAGAAAGAGGATCGTGTTGATCGTGAAGGCGTCATAAAGCGCCAGAACATCCATTCGGGCGGCGTCGAGCCCGGCCATGGCGTAGGCAGCTGCGCCCGAGCGGATCGCACCGGTGCGGGTCAGGTCGGGCATGCCGGAGATGCTGGCATGGCTGACGGATTGGCCGTAGCCCAGCACCGCGACGGGCGGGTGTCGGAGGCTGCGCGCGACATCGGGGGCGGCCAGGATCACCGCGCCGCCGCCATCGGTCACAAGGCAACAATCGCGCACGGTCAGCGGGTCGCTTACAGGGCGGGCGGTCAGGACATCGTCGATGGTCAGCGGCGTCTTTTCCCAGGCCATGGGGTTCATCAGCGCCCATTGCCGCGCCGCCACCGCGACCTCGGCCATCTGCCGCCGCGTGGTGCCGAATTCGTGCATGTGCCGCGCCGCGGCCATGGCGTAGGCGGAGGCGGGCAGAAAGGGTTTGAAGGGGCTCTCGTAGGGGTTGAACTCCCGCGCGGAGGCGGTCTTGCGGCCGATGGTGCGCTGGGTACTGCCATAGGCGATGACGGCCACGCGGCAAAGCCCGGCGTCGATGGCGGCCATGGCGTGGGCGACGTGCATCTCGAAGGAAGCGCCACCCGCGAAGGTGCTGTCGGAATAGGCGGGGTCGATGCCGAGGTATTCGGCCAGATGCAAGGCCGACATGCGCGATTGCGAAGCGGCGCAGAACAGCGCGTCGACCTGCCCCAGCGACAGCCCCGCGTCGTCGAGCGCGCGTTGGACGCCTTGGGCCATCAGGTCGAAGATGCTCATGCCCTCGGCCACGGCGCCCAGGTCGGACTCCGCCACGCCGACGATGGCTGCGGCACCGCGTTTGAGGCCCGCGCTCATGCGCCCGACTCCAGGGGGCGGAAGACCGGGCGGGGGTCGTCGCCATCGACCTCCTCCACCTCGACGCGGACCCGCTGGCCGATGCGGACCTCCCCCGGCGGCAGGCCGAGCACGCAACTCATCAGCCGGAACCCTTCGTCCATGTCGATCAGCGCGACATTATAGGGCGCGCCGTGGCGGGGATGGACAGTGGTGGTGCTGTAGACGGTGCCCAGGCCCGCGCTGTCGCGCCATTCCAGGGGGCCTCCGTGACCCGGCGCGATCACGCGGGGAAAGAACACGGCGCGGCCCTCGCGGGGGTCGTATTGATAGGCAAGCCGCCCGGCTCTGAGACGGGCGACAAAGGCCGCCAAGGGCGAGGTCTGCAGTGGGATGGTCATGGCGGGCTCCTGTTCGGGGCAGCGGTTCGCCGACAAGTGTTTCGCAGCACCGCCGGCGCCGCAACTATGCACTACGAAGGCCGCAGTGATCTTTGGTAAGCCAAGGCGCGGGAGCTGGTCGTCAGTTTCCTCATGGTCGTCACGAACCTGGGTGCGGATATTGGAAGCAGTCCATGCCATGGCTATCCATGCGTGGTATCCATGCAAGACCATCATGGGCACGCTATTGATGGAAAGCCATCAAGAGGAAGACGTGAACCGAGGGCGGATTCGACCGGCGCGCGCATTGCCCGGGTGGTCCCAGACCGAGTTGGCCGAGGCCGCGGGCGTGTCCATGCCGGTGATCCAACGCACCTATCGCGCGAGCAATGTGCGCGCCAGCAAAGCTGCCGTGTCGGCCTTGTGCGGGCTCTCGAAACGGCGGGCGGGCAATTCATTGCGGAGAACGGTGGCGGGCCCGGGGGTGAGGCTTTCAAGAGTACGGAATGATTGGCCAAGGATACCCAAGTTCATGACAAGCGGTGGGACATGCACACCGAGCGACAGATTTCGGCATCAACAGGCGGTGAGGCGGCGGTCACATTGTTGAACAGTGGCTCGAGGCTGACCCTTCTCTCCCAGACCGCATCCGTGTCAGAAGCGGGTATCGGAATACCCATTCCTTCGTCGCGCCTCGGGACCTTCCTCGGGACACCGATTTGGCCATTCATGTATCGGGGCGCCGCGCTTGAATGGTTTCACGATATTGATCGTGCGGATGAGACGCCTAGCGGCACCCGCAGACCGGCAGAGAGGGGCCGAGTTTTGCTGATTATGCCGGTCGCAGCAAGGCGGATCCGGTCCATCACTTTGTTGTGGAGGTCGCGCTGAGCGGGGCGGCGCTGTATAGTGTCGCGCTCGCTTTTCAACTCATACCCTTCTATCTGGCCGGTGATCACCGCGATGTCGATGCGCGTTGCCCCGTTCAGGATGCCGAGTTCATGCAACATCAGCGTGCCGGGATCCCCCGAGTGCGCGATCTCCAGCCGCCGCCAAACGCACTGCCTTACGTCCCGATCGCGAATTCTCACCCCTCAACCATGGCGGACAGCGTGTGGACAGCGGTCCATGGTTCGCAAGCGATTATCGCTATAACGATTTTAATGGTCGCACCCCGTTTGTCGACGTTTGCTTCAGTTCCAGCCATCTCTGCCGCCCAGCCCACCAGCGCCCCCTGCCGCCTTCAGTTAATAAGCGCCGCCCGATCGGCCAGCCACTCCTGCTCACCTGAGGCCTCCGTAACCACTACCGGCGCAGCACAGGTTGGCGTGAGCGCATCACTGAGCGGCGGGACCTGCCGCGTGAACAGCGATGGCGCTGGTACGATATCAATTTCGCATCAGGCGAAGCGGATTAACCCGCCATCGTCCTCGTCGGCGGAGTGCGCGGGTGGCGTGGGGTAGGAATAGCCGGGGGTGACGGGCTGGGGCGTAACCGGGCGGCTGGTGGTTTGTTTTTGCGGCTGGCCGTAGCCGGCCAGAAACTCGACCATCCGCGCCCGCACGCTCTCCGACTTCGCGTTGCGCATGAGATCTGCAGCCATCTCGAGCGCCGGAGCGTTGAAGATGGAGCGCCGAGATTCGACCTCCGCCACGAACCGCCCTTTCTCGGTCTCGAGCTCGACCCGGACGGCGGCGCGTTTCATCGCCTTGTGCCAGCCCTGCCGCGACATGTCGGCCGCCTCACACGCAGCGGTGATGGTCAGGCCTTCGCGGACATGCAGGCGCATCGCCTCGCGGAGCTTGGCCGAAATACGGATCTGAGGTTTCTGTACACGCTGATTTTTCATGGGAAAAAGCTAACGGATGGCGGGCGGCTGTTCGATGCACGCGGTCGCCCAAGAGCGGATGTTGAATACCTACACTACGATGTATGCATTCAGGATCAGCGCGGGCTTCAGCGTCGAACGCGAACCCGACAGTTTGGGCGGAGAGCAGTCACTCAAAGGCTCAACCATGAATGACCGCATCCTTGATCAGAAGGTCTCGATAACCTCTGCAT
>CAYWTM010000047.1:0-19320 GCA_964460185.1 uncultured Roseicyclus sp.
AAGCCGGTGGCCTTGGACGCCAGCGCCGAGGACCGCGACACGCGCGGGTTCATCTCGATCACGACCATGCGGCCATCGGCGGGGTTCACGGCCCATTGCACGTTCGAGCCGCCCGTTTCGACGCCGATCTCGCGCAAGACGGCGATCGAGCCGTTGCGCATGATCTGATATTCCTTGTCGGTCAGCGTCAGCGCAGGCGCGACCGTGATCGAATCGCCGGTATGCACGCCCATCGGATCGACGTTTTCGATGGAACACACGATGATGGCGTTATCCGCGCGGTCGCGCACGACCTCCATCTCGTATTCCTTCCAGCCCAGCAGCGATTCATCGACCAGGATCTGCGCAACCGGCGAGGCCTCCATGCCGGTCCGGCAGTAGTGCTCGTATTCCTCGCGGTTATACGCGACCCCGCCGCCGGTGCCGCCAAGGGTGAAGGCGGGACGGATGATCGCAGGCAGGCCGACATATTCGATGGCATCGACGGCCATGTGCAGACCGGCCTTGATGTCGTATTTTCCATCCGCGCCCCTGGGGGCCGAAATGATGGTGGCCTTGGGGTTTTCCAGCCCGATCCGGTCCATCGCTTCGCGGAACAGCTTGCGGTCCTCGGCCATTTCGATGGCGGGACGTTTCGCGCCGATCATCTCGACCCCGAATTTTTCCAGCACGCCCATTTCCTCGAGTGCCAACGAGGTGTTCAGGCCGGTCTGGCCACCCATCGTGGGCAGCAATGCGTCGGGTCGTTCCTTTTCGATGATCTTGGCGACAACCTCGGGGGTGATGGGTTCGATGTAGGTGGCGTCGGCCAGACCCGGATCGGTCATGATCGTGGCCGGGTTGGAGTTGACCAGGATGACCCGGTACCCTTCCTCTCGCAGCGCCTTGCAGGCCTGTGCGCCGGAATAGTCGAATTCGCAGGCCTGACCGATCACGATGGGGCCCGCACCGATGATCATGATGGACTGGATGTCGGTTCTTTTTGGCATGGCAGCCCCCAAGCGAATATGCGCAAATTCGCTGCGTTATACGGGACGGGCCGCGCGGCGCAAGGCAGTGCGGTCGATTGAATGGATCACGACGAAAAGGGATAGGCATGCATTGGCTGTATCTGGCGGTGGCGATCACCGGAGAGGTGATCGGAACGACCGCGCTGAAAGCGACCGAAGGCTTCACGCGGACAGGGCCGATCGCCATCACAATACTCGGCTATGGGATCGCGTTCTTTTTCCTTGGACTGGTGCTGCGCACGGTGCCCGTCGGCGTGGCCTATGCCATCTGGTCCGGCGCGGGTGTGGCCCTGATCACCATCATCGGATGGGCCGTATTCGGTCAAAAGCTGGACCTGGCCGCCATGGTGGGCATCGGGTTGATCGTGGCCGGGGTCGTGGTTCTGAACACGTTGTCCGGCTCGGTCGACTGAGGGCACACCCCCCTGAGCCGACGGGCCGCCATCACTCGGCCGCCCGCAACTGCGATGTCACCCTGGCCGGGTAGAGGTAGTCACGCGTCAGGGGAACCGCCTGCTGCTGGTGCGCCAATTGCACCTGGAACACGCATTGCCGGTTATGCCGGAACGTATGTTCCGCCGCCTTCAGATAATAGCGCCACATCCGGCAGAACCGGTCGTCATACAGGGCGCGGGCCTTGTCCTCATTGGCCTGAAACCGGCGGTGCCAGTGATTCAGGGTTTCCGCGTAGTGCAGACGCCAGACCTCGATGTCAGTGGGATAAAGACCCGCCTGTTCGGTGGCCGTGGCGACCTCGGACAGGGACGGGCAATAGCCGCCGGGAAAGATGTACTTGGCGATCCACGGGCTTGTCGCACCCGGAGGAGCCGTGCGCCCTATCGTGTGGATCAGCGCCACACCGTCCGCAGTCAGCCGGTCGCGCACCTGGTTGAAAAACTGGACGTAATGGGGCTGGCCCACATGTTCGAACATGCCGATGGATACGATACGGTCGAACTGCCCCCGCACGGCGCGATAATCCGTCAACTCGAACCGGACGCGATCCGACAGGCCCGCCGCCTCGGCGCGTTCGCTGGCGACCTTGTGCTGTTCGGTCGACAGCGTCACCCCCAGAACCCTGACCCCGTAATCGCGCGCCAGCGTCAGCGCCATGCCGCCCCAGCCGCAGCCGATCTCGAACACTTCCATATCGGGCTCCAGCACGAGCTTGCCGGCAATATGGTGTTTCTTGGCGGCCTGCGCCTGCTCCAGCGTCATGTCCGGTTGCGCGAAATAGGCGCAGGAATACTGCCGGTCCTCATCCAGGAACAGATCGTACAGCTCGCCCGACAGGTCATAGTGATGGGCCACGTTGGCGCGCGCCTTTTGGGCGGGATTGTTCTGGTCGATCCAGCGTTTGGCGCGGCGGAAGCGTTGCCCGGCCTTGCGCCACCACGCCTTGTTCTGCGCGGAATTGCGCACGATGGTCGTGAAAAAGGCGTCCAGGTCGTCGCCTTCTATGGTGGCACGGCCATCCATGTAAGCCTCGCCCAGCGCAAGTTCCGTTTGCAGCACCAGCAGTCGCGGCAAGCCAGGATCATGAAGGTGCAGTGTTGCATCGGCCCTGTCGCCCGGTCCATAGCGCCGTGTCGTGCCATCGGGGTAGACGATGTCCATCGCGCCGATCTGGAAGAACTGGCGCAGCATCGTGTCAAGAACCCGGTCCCACATCGCGTATATCCTCGCAATTATGGCCTGCCGAAACCTGCGCCGTGCATTGTGCCGCAAATTGCGCGATGTGAAAAGGGGAGCGCCCGCAAGCGGCGGAATCCCGCAAAAAGCCGGCAGGTTACGCCGCTATCCGGGCATTCGGGAATCGGTCGATGACCCGGCCTAGTCGACCAGCCCGTCGGGCGTTTCGAACACGCGCGCGCGGCCCATGCCGTCTATGATCGTGACGGTCGCGATGGGTGACAACGCGTCCGGCGCGCCCAGCGCGGTGAACACCTCTTGCAGGATCAGGCGAACGGGGTTTGTGCCGGGGTCGATCTCGACCGTGTAGCCATAGCTCCACGGGCATGATTGCAGGGTTCCGGACCAGCCTGCCGGGCTGTCACCCGGCGCGGCCCCCCGGCAAAGAGACCCGTCGCTCATGCCCACGGTCAGGAGATCACGGTCGATCTGCACGTCACGCGGGGCGGCCGGCCCCGTGGTGCAAGCGGCCAAAGACGCGAGGCAGATAAAGGCGGCAAGGACAAAACGCATGGAACGGGGCCTTTCGGGGCTGCTCAAAGGGGCCAGATCAGCGGAATGGCCAGACAGACCACCACGCCGAGGCTCAGGTTCAAGGGAATACCAATTCGCATGAAGTCGGTAAACCGGTAGCCGCCGGGACCATAGACCAGCATGTTGGTCTGATACCCGATGGGTGTTGCGAAACAGGCAGAGGCCGCGATCATCACCGCCACGACCAATGGGCGCGGATCGATGCCCGTGGCCTGCGCCAGCGCGATGGCGATCGGCGCCATGATCACGGCGATGGCATTGTTCGATACCAGCTCGGTCAGGATCGTGGTGATGAAATAGACCGCAAACACCACCGCCAGCGGCGGCAGGTCGGTCAGCCACGGCGCGACCTGCCCCACGATCAACTGTATCGCGCCGGTATGGTCCAGCGCGGCACCCACGGCCAGCATCGCAAAGATCAGCGCCAGAAGCCGCCCTTCGATAAAGGAAAACGCCTCTTCCGCGTCGATGCACCCGGTCAGCAGAACAACGGCCACGGCGATGATGACAAGCGCCAGCAAGGGGGCCACGTTGAAGGCGGCCAGAATGACGATACCTGCCATGGCGGCGATGGCGATCGGGGATTTTTCCCGGCGATACGCGCGTTCCGACGGCTGCGAGACATCGACCAGGTCCATGTCTGCGGCCAGCCGCTGGATATCGGCCGGATCACCTTCCAGCAAAAGCGTGTCGCCCACGCGAATGGTCAGGTTGTCCAGCTGAGTGCCGATATTCTGGTTCCGCCTGTGAACGGCCAGCGGATAAACGCCATACCGACGCCGCAGGCGCAGGTTGCCAAGGGTGCGCCCCACCATGCGCGCGCCCGGCGTGATCAGCACCTCGACCGTCGTCGTGCGCACCGATGACAGCTTGTCCACCGTCTTGAGCTCCTTTGACGCCTGAAGGCCCAGAACCTCGGTCATGTCGGTTCGCAAGACGACGCGGTCGCCCGCTTGCACCACGACCCCCGACATGTCCCGGCGCAGCGAGGCATCCCCCCGCAGCACGTCGATCAGCCGCACACCGTCGCGGCGGAACAGATCCACCTCGTTCACGTTCTGCCCGATCAGGGCGCTGTCTTCGGGCACCGCGACCTCTGTAAAGAACTTGGCCTTGGCCCGTCCGCCCAACAGCGCCGCCATCGAGGCGCGTTCCGGCAAGAGGTGGCGGCCGATGAACGTCAGGTAGACAAAGCCCCATGCCACGACCACAAGACCGATCGGCGTGATCTCGAAGATCGAGAACGGCTCCAGCCCCTGGGCGCGGGCAACGCCATCGACCAGCAGGTTGGTGGATGTCCCGATCAGTGTCAGCGTGCCCCCCATGATCGCCGCATAGCTGAGCGGGATCAGCAGTTTCGAGGTCGACTGGCCCAGAACCCGGGAAATCTGGACGAAGACGGGGATCATGATCACCACGATGGGCGTGTTGTTCATGAAGGCCGAGGCGATCGCCACGAACCCCAAAAGCGTCGTGACGGCCAATGTCGGGTTGGTTCCGGCCTTGGCCTCGGCGAACTTGGTCAGCTTGTCGAGCGATCCCGTGCGCACCAGCGCGCCCATGACGATGAACATCGCGGCAATGGTCCACGGCGCGGGGTTCGACAAGACCTCGGTCGCCCGGTCCATCGGCAAAAGACCAAGGATCAACAGCGCCGCGACACCGCCGATCGCGACCACTTCCGTCGGCCAACGCTCCCTCAGGAACATCCCGAACATCGCGATCAGGATGAACAATGTCAGGATACCTTGGCCGGTCTCAGACAGGGGAAGGTCTATCATCCGGGTCCCTTCGGTTCAGGGCCGCACAATTTGCCCCGAATGACGAGTTTAGCGATAGGCGGGCAGGCCGCAAGCGCGCTTTCTCCCGCGGGGCGCCGCATGGGCCCCCGCGTTCATTCTGCCGCCGTTGCAGGCTCGGGCTGACGGGGCTGCACCAGGAACAGGCCGATCATCATCAAGACCAGCGCCCCCCAGACCCATGTGGAATAGCTTTCGTCAAGGATCAGCCTGGCCCACAGGATGCCAAAGCCCGTCACCAGATAGCTGACCTGTGCCGCAAAGACGGATCCGGCGCGCACCACCAGCCAGACATAGGTCGCATAGGTCAGCGCATGGATGACGGACGATGCCAGCACCGCCAGGTCGGGCGCGCCGAAGGGCGCGGTCGGCGTGATCCATTCGCCGGTGACGATGGCCAGGGGCGCGGTCAGGACCATGCCCACGACGGATGCGCCCAACAGCACCTGAACAGGATCAAGACCCCGGGTACCAGTGCGGGCCACGAAATTGCCCTCGATCGCGTAAAAGGCGGGCGCGATCAGCGCAACCGGCAGCCACAGCGCCATCGCGGGGTCTGGCAGACTGGCTTCGGGCAGGGCGATCAGCGCGATGGCGGCCAGCCCCAGCGCAAGCCCCGTGAACCGCAAGGTGGAAAACCGGTCCATGCCCAGCATCAGCGCAATCGGAAAGGCGAACATGGGCACCAGCGACAACACGATCGACAAGATGCCCGACGGCAGATGAACAGCGGCGGTATAGCTTGCGGCATTGGGCAAGAGCGTGCCGATCAGCGCCATGATCACGTAGAAGGTGACATGCCGGCGCTCCATCGGCAGGGTTTGGCCGCGCAGGACGGTGATCGCGCCCAGCAGCACCACGCCAATGACGAATTGCCAGAATATGATGCCGAAATGGCGATAGCCTTCCGATACGGCGATCTTGGCCAGGGGCTGCGTGATGCCCCAGCCCGCGCCCATTGCGATCAGGACAGCTGCGTAAAGGGCCCAGTCACGGCGCATCGGGGCCCGAAGGCTGCAACCGCCCCCCTGCACGCACAGCGCAAACCGACAAGGCCGCGCCGGTCTTGTCGTCGGTTTCCACGAAGACGCCCGACAGCGTCGCGGCACCGGCGGCGGGGGTGAACCTGTCTTTCGGCATCCCGGTGATGAAGCGGCGCAGCGGTTCGTCCTTTTGCATGCCGATGACGGAATGATAATCGCCGCACATCCCGGCATCGGTCTGATAGGCGGTGCCGCCGGGCAGGATCATCGCGTCGGCGGTTGGCACATGGGTATGGGTGCCCACCACAAGGCTGGCACGCCCGTCGCAATAATGCCCCGTGGCCATCTTTTCCGACGTCGCCTCGGCATGGATGTCGACCAGGACCGCGTTGGCCTGCCCGCCGCGCGGATATTTCCGGAGCTCGGCCTCCAGCGCCGAAAACGGATCGGAAAAGGGCCGTTTCATGAACACCTGCCCCAGCGCCTG
The DNA here is from genome assembly GCA_964460185.1 of uncultured Roseicyclus sp. Classification (GTDB taxonomy): domain Bacteria; phylum Pseudomonadota; class Alphaproteobacteria; order Rhodobacterales; family Rhodobacteraceae; genus JAVJPJ01. The sequence goes on from CAYWTM010000047.1 coordinate 6,506, forward strand.
AAGCACAAGGATCTGCTTGCCCGACTGCGTCCGGAACAGGCGCGCGCCCGCACCCGGCGCGGTCTTGGCATAGTTGAGCGGACGCAAGATGCGCGGCTCGGTGGCGATGAACTGCAGCATCTCGCGCTGGTCGAACGCATGATCGCCCAGCGTGATGCAATCGGCCCCCGCCTCCAGCAGGTCCTTGGCATGAGCCGCCGACAGCCCCGCGCCCGAGGTGGCGTTCTCGCCGTTGACCACGACGAAATCCAGCCGCCATTCGGTGCGGAGTGCAGGCAGATGAGAGGCAATGGCGGCGCGGCCGGATCGGCCCATGACGTCGCCCAGAAACAGAATACGCATGGGCGAAGGCGTAGGGCCTTCAAGCCCGCGCGGCAAGGGGTCAGGGGCGGCGGATGCCGTGTTCGGTGACAATCGCATCCAGCCGATGATCCGTCGGCTCCAGCGGAAGGTCGGGCAGCTTTTGCGCGGCAAAGGCGAAACCGACCGCACGGGTGGGCGCGGCGGCACACAGTCGGGCAAGGGTCCGGTCGTAGAACCCGCCCCCATAGCCAAGACGGTTGCAGCCGCGGTCGAACCCCACCAGCGGCACGATCAGCGTATCGGGCACCAGCCAGTCGCCCCGTGACGGGATTTGCGCGCCGAACGGCCCTTCGACCAGCGGGCAACCGGGGGTCCATTGGCGAAAATCAAGCGGCTGTCCGGCACCCGCGATGACCGGGACGCAAATCCGCGCGCCAAGTTCCGACAGCAGCGTCATCGCCGGCACGGGATCAAGTTCGGTCCGAATCGGCATGTAGCCGGCAATGGTGCGGCCCTCCGGACGGCCGATCTCGGCCATGATCCAGTTGGTCGCGGACGCCACGGCCCCGGTCTCGTGCCGCGCATCAAAGGCGGCCTTGCGGGCGGCATAGGCGGTCTTGCGAAGGGCGGCTTTGGCGTCGGACATGCGCGCACAAAGAATTCTTGTAGCAGGTTTGGCAAGACTTTTCGAAACGCCTCAGGCGCTGTAGGTCGAACACATGGGACACAGCCCGGGGGGCCTGGAATGCTGACACTGGATCATTTCGCGATTGCAACGACCCGTCTGGCGGACGGCGTCGCCGATATCGAAACCGCCCTGCGCGTGGATCTCGCGCCCGGCGGCCAGCACGAGGCGATGGGAACCCATAACCGGCTCTTGTCGCTTGGACCCGACGAATACCTCGAGGTCATCGCGATCGATCCCCTGGGCCAGCGCCCGGCGCAGCCGCGCTGGTTCGATCTGGACAATTTCGAAGGCCGCACCCGGCCCACCACCTGGATCTGCCGCTGTCCCGATCTGGAGGCCGCGCTGGCCGCGTCGCCTGCGGGGGTCGGCAGCCCCTGGGACCTGGCGCGTGGCGATCTGCGCTGGCGCATGGCCGTGCCGGCGGACGGCAAACTGCCCTTCGCCGGTCTGTTCCCGGCCCTGATCGAATGGCAGGGCGCGGCGCACCCCGCCCCGCGCCTGCCGGACCGTGATGTGCGGCTGAAGGCGATCGTGCTCCATAGCCCCGAGGCCGGGGCGCTGGCGGACGCATTGGCCGGGCTGATGGACGATCCGCGGCTTTCGGTGGTGTCCGCCCCTGCCCCGCGACTGCAGATCGTGTTGCATACGCCCGGGGGCGACGTGACCTTATGATCCGCCCTGCCCGCCCGGATGATGCCCAGTCCATCGCGAAGATCTGGAACGCGTGCATCCGCGATACGACCGATACCTTCACCACCGTTGAAAAGGATCCCGAAAGGCTGGCCGCGCAGATCGAACTGCAACCCTATCTGATGGCCGAGGCCGCGGGTGCGGTGGCCGGATTCGTGACCTATGGCCAGTTCCGTGGCGGGCCGGGATACGTTCACACGGTGGAACACTCGATCCACGTGGCCGATGGCGCGCGCGGCCAGGGACTGGGACGCGCCCTGATGCACGCCTGCCAGGACCACGCGCGCCGCGCCGGCATCCATTCGATGATCGCCGGCATCAGCGCCGGAAATACCGCAGGGGTCGCGTTTCACGAGACCCTGGGCTTTGTCACATGCGCCCATCTGGCGCAGGTCGGATGGAAATGGGGCCGCTGGCATGACCTGATCTTGATGCAGAAAATGCTGTGATCTTCGCGCCTTTCCCCTCACATCAGACAATATTTTCGGCTAGAAAGGGGTCATGTCGCTCTGGACCCGGATAACCGATGCCATCGCAGCGCTCGCCAAGGGCGAGGGCCTGTCGTCGGTGTTCGAAAAGCTGCGAACACCGCCCGAGCGGTCGGTGGCCTTCACCATCGCGGTGATCGCCCTGTCGGCCAAGATGGCCAAGGCCGACGGGTTGGTTACCCGCGACGAGGTGACGGCCTTTCGCGATATCTTTCACATCCCGCCCGCCGACGAACCCGCCGCGGCGCGCGTGTTCAACATGGCGCGCGAGGACGTGGCGGGGTTCGAAACCTATGCCGAACGCATTGCCCGCATGTTCCGGTCGGACACGCAGGCCTGCGGAATCGACAGCGTCCTGTGCGATCTGATGGAAGGCTTGTTTCACATCGCGACGGCGGACGGGGAATATCACCCGGCGGAAGATGAATTCCTGGCCCGCGTGGCCGAGATCTTCGGTTTTGAAGACAGCGCATTCCGGCGGCTGCGATCGCGTTATGTGCCGGATGCCGATCCCGATCCGTTTGCGGTTCTGGGCGTCAGCCCGGACGCGCCCATGGACGAAGTGCGCGCGACCTGGCGGGCAGAGGTGCGCGCAAGCCACCCCGACCAGATGATGGCGCGCGGCCTGCCGCACGAAGCCATCAAGATGGCCGAGAAGCGCCTGATCGCGGTCAACCGGGCCTGGGAAGAGATCTCGGCCCGGGCGGCAGAGCGGGCCTGAGCCCATGTCCGCGCGCGACACATCCTCGCTGCGGATCGCAACCTACAACGTGGAATGGTTTCACGCGCTGTTCGCCAGGAACGGCGACCTGTTGAACGATGGCGAATGGTCGGCGCGCCACAACGTGACGCGGGCCGAGCAGATCGCCGCCCTGACCCATGTGTTCCGCGCGCTGGATTCCGACGCCATCCTGGTGGTCGAGGCCCCCGATTTCTCGAAGCACCGCGATGGCACCGTCGCGTTGCGCCGCTTTGCGCAGCATGCCGGCATTCGCGCGCGCGAGGTTCTGATGGGGTTCAGCAACGACACCCAGCAAGAACTGATGCTGCTGTACGATCCCGATGTGATCCGCGCACGCCATCACCCCCTGGATCTGGGCGCGCCGCGTTTCGACATGGAATTCCGGATCGACCTGGATATCGATGCGACCGAGGACGTCGTGACGTTTTCCAAACCACCGCTGGAACTGGCGCTGGACACACCGCTGGGGCCGATGCGGATGATCGGCGCGCATGTGAAATCCAAGGCGCCGCACGGGGCGCGGGACGACGGGCATGCGATGACGCTGGCGATCGCGAACCGGCGCAAGCAACTGGCGCAATGCATATGGCTGCGCCGCCGGATCGAGGCGCATCTGGCGATGGATGATCCGCTGATCGTGGCCGGTGACCTGAACGACGGTCCGGGGCTGGACAGTTACGAGGACCTGTTCGGACGTTCGGGCGTCGAGATCATCATGGGCTGGGGTGGCCCCGCCGCCGGGCAGATGTTCGATCCCCATGCCGCCAGGGCGCTGGAACGGCGGATCATGGCCGCCCCCACGACCGCACGGTTCTACATCCAGTCGGAAGACCGGTACCTGTCGGCGCTGCTGGATTACATCATGGTCTCGCCCGATCTGCGCAAACGGCGGGGCACGTGGCGCATCTGGCACCCGTTCGAGGACCCCGGTTGTTGGGGCGACGATGCGTTGCGAGAGGCATTGCTGACCGGCTCCGATCATTTCCCGGTGTCGCTGGATTTGCCGTTGCCGGGTTAAAGGACGGGCCTTGGCCCCTTATATGAGAGGGTATGATGCGACATCCATTGAACATTCCCCGCCTGGGTCCGGCCCTGGTTCTGGCCGCGAGCCTTGGGCTGGGCGCGCCCGCCGCGGCGCAGGACGCCGACACGCGCGAGGGCCTGGACCTGCTGGGTGACGGCGCACGCATGATCCTGGAAGGCCTGATGGACGACATGCGGCCGATGCTGGAGGACATGCAGCCGTTCCTTGAGCAAGACGTGTTGCCGATGCTGGAACGGATGGGGGAACTGGTCGACGACCTGTCGGCCTATGAACTGCCTGAACGCCTGCCCAACGGCGATATCATCATCCGCCGCAGCCCCGACGCGCCGCCGATCGAGGATCTGCCGCCGCACGAGGATGGCGGCGAGGTTGAACTCTAGTCTCGAAAGCCGGGCAGATCCGGGATTGCGCCGCCTCCGGCGTCGCGGCAGGGCAATTTTTCTGGCGAAAAATTGCGCAGGGGGCGCTGCCCCCCGGCTGCGCCTCCCCCCGGGATATTTGAGAAACAGAGAAATCGGGAAGATCGCGGAGCAATGGGTTGAGACCGCCCTGCCCAAGGCGCATATCTGGGGCGAACCGATTTGAAACGAGGATCCAAGATGCAGCTTCCCTTTCCCGTCCGTCCCTTTGATGCAGCCACCGAAACGGGGGGCGCGCCGCTTGGTGATCTGCCGGACTGGGATCTGAGCGATCTTTATGCTGCCCCGGACGCGCCGGAGCTGAAGCGGGACCTGGATTGGCTGGAAGCGGCCTGTGCGTCGTTCGGGGCCGATTTCGAGGGCAGGCTTGCCGATCTCGACCCTGCGCAGATGCTGGAGTGCGTGGCGCGCTACGAACGGATCGACGTGGTCGCGGGGCGCATCATGTCCTTCGCGGGGCTGCGGTACTACCAGCACACGACCGATCCCGAACGGGCGAAATTCATGTCCGACATGCAAGACAAGATCACCGCCTTCACCACGCCGCTGGTGTTTTTCAGTCTGGAGTTCAACCGCATCGCGGATCACGCCTATGAGGCGCTGATGGGGGCCAATGCGGACCTTGGGCGCTACAAGCCGGTCTTTGACCGGATGCGCGCGATGAAACCTTACCAATTGTCCGACGAGTTGGAGAAATTCCTCCATGATCAGTCCGTCGTCGGGGCGGCCGCGTGGAACCGTTTGTTCGACGAAACGATTGCGGGCATGTCCTTTGACGTGGACGGCGAGCCCATGGGTATCGAGGCCACGCTGAACCTGTTGACCGAACAGGACCGGAGCCGGAGAGAGGCCGGCGCGCGCGCCCTGGCCGAGGGGTTTTCCGAACGGTTGCCGCTGTTTGCGCGGGTGCACAACACGCTGGCCAAGGACAAGGAGATCACTGACCGCTGGCGGGGTCTGCCGACACCCCAGACGGGCCGGCACCTGTCCAACCACGTGGAGCCCGAGGTGGTCGAAGCGCTGCGAAACGCGGTGGTGGCCGCCTATCCGCGCCTGTCGCACCGCTATTACGCGCTCAAGGCCAAGTGGCTGGGGCTGGACACGCTGGAGGTCTGGGACCGCAATGCGCCCCTGCCGATGGAAGAAACGCGCATTGTCGGTTGGGACGCCGCGCGCAAGACGGTGACCGAGGCCTATGCCGGGTTCGATCCGCGCATGGCCGCGCTGGCCGAGCCGTTCTTTACCGATGGCTGGATCGATGCGGGTGTCAAGGAGGGCAAGGCGCCGGGCGCCTTCGCGCATCCCACCGTGGTGGATGTCCACCCCTACGTGATGCTGAACTACCTGGGCAAACCGCGCGACGTGATGACGCTCGCCCATGAGCTTGGCCATGGCGTGCACCAGCGGCTGGCGGCCGGCCAGGGGGAACTTTTGTCGTCCACGCCCCTGACGCTGGCGGAAACGGCATCGGTCTTTGGCGAGATGCTGACCTTTCAGAAGATGTTGAGCGAGGCCGGGGATGATGCGGCGCGCAAGGTGATGCTGGCCGGCAAGGTGGAGGACATGATCAACACCGTCATCCGACAGATCGCGTTTTACGACTTCGAGTGCAAACTGCATGACGCCCGCCGGGCGGGCGAGCTGACGCCCGATGACATCAACGCGCTGTGGATGAGCGTTCAGGCCGAAAGCCTGGGGCCGGTGTTCAATTTCATGGACGGGTATGAAACCTTCTGGGCCTATATTCCGCATTTCGTCCATTCGCCGTTCTATGTCTACGCCTATGCCTTTGGCGATGGCCTGGTGAACGCGCTGTACTCGGTCTATGCCGACGGCGCCGACGGGTTCGAGGACAAGTATTTCGAGATGCTGAAGGCCGGGGGATCCAAACATCACAAGGAATTGCTGGCGCCGTTCGGTCTGGATGCAAGTGATCCCGCCTTCTGGGACAAGGGGCTGAGTGTGATCGAAGGCTTCATCGATCAGCTGGAAGCGATGGAGGGGTGAAGATCGCCCTTGCGCCGCTTGGGCCGGGGGATCTTGGCCGGGTGGCGCATATCCGCGTCGCGCCCGACCAGGAGGCCTGGTCCGGCACGGTGGCGCAGGCCTTCGACGACGACCCTGCCCGCGTCGATCTGCATGTGATCGAGGCGGACGGGGTGCCCGTGGGCCTCTTCAAGATCGACCGCGACTATCGGCGCTCCGTGCCCATCGCAACGCCCGGCGCCCTGGGCCTGCGCGCCTTCCTGATCGACCGCGACCGGCAGGGCCGGGGCATCGCCACGGACGCCCTGCGCGCCCTGCCCGACTACCTCGCGCGGCACTATCCCAAGGCGCCCGCGGTGGAGTTGACCGTCAACCACGCCAACGGTGCGGCCATCGCCTGCTACCTCAAGGGCGGCTTCACCGACACCGGGCAGGATTGGGGCGGGGGCCGCGCGGGGCCGCAGGACCTGCTGCACCTGCCGCTGCCCCCGGCCCGCCGCATGGGGCTCTGGGCCGATCTGGGCGCCTGGCGGATGCGGGCCAAGCGGTTTCTCGTTCGGGTGCGCCAAAAGGTGCCTCCGGGTCTGCGCCTGGTGCTGGGGTTGCTGCTGATACTGGGGGGCGTTCTGGCGATCTTGCCGGTTTTCGGGCTGTGGATGCTACCCCTCGGCATCGCCGTCGCGGCGCTCGATGTGGTGCCGCTCTGGCGCAAACTGCGGGGCCACGATCGCGGCGGGCGGTCCAAACGCTGACGCCGCCCGCCCGTGCTCAGAGCTTGTTGTGCGACCCGTCGCAGAGCGGCGCGCGCGCGCTCGCCTTGCAGCCGCAGAAATACAGCGTCCCGTCCTTCTCGGCGGTCACCTTCTGGGGCGTGAACTCCGAGCCCTTGTGGGAGCCGTCGCAAAAGGGCTGATTGGCCGACAGCCCGCAGGCACACCAGAAATAGCTCTTTCCCTCCGTCACTTCGACGGCGAAGGGGGCCTTTTGGGCGATGCGGGGCAGATCGGTCATGGCGTGGGCTCCTGTAGGTTGGCTCCTGTCCTAGGTGGCCCGCCACCGCCCGGCGTCAAGAGCACCCGCGCGCCGGGTTCAGTCCAGTTCGGTCCAGGGCCATGGTTTGACCTCGGATGCGGCGGACTGGTAGCGCGCGGCCTTGGCCATCCAGATGCCCAGATCTGTGCCGAAATCGGCGAGGCGTTCATTCCTTTCGCCGTTGTTGACCAACATGATGACGAATTGCACCACCGTCAGGAATGTCAGGACCGTCTGGCTCAGGCTCAGCATGACGGCGATGATGATCACATGAAAAAGCCGCATCGCCATGTTCTCTTTGTGGGGTTCGGGTTGGTCACCGTTCACGCGACCGTCCAGATTGGCATCATCATTGCGTTGCATGGCGTGTGGTCCCTGCCTTGTGGTGACTGTTCAGTTCCGGGCCTCGAGATGATCAAAGACCGAATCCATGAAGCTTTGCGTGCCGCGCGATGTTTCGAGCGCATGGGGAAAGGGCGTCCCGTCGATCAGCGCTGCCGCGACTGCTTCGGCTTGTAGCGCATATTGGTCAACCTCCGGAAAGGGAATGATCCGGGTGCCTTCCCCGTCCCGTTCCACGACCAGGTCGGCCTGCCCGTAGCCGCCTGCGTTGAAGGGGGCGACTACCGACAGGGTCGCCCTGGTGCCTTCGAAGACCATTCTTTGATATTTCCGCGTGCGCATGGCGACATGGAAATTGAACCGGACGTCACCGGCACGGGCTTGCACCCAGGTCGAGGTGTCTACGCCCTCTTCGATGACGGCATCGGCCCAGGTCAGATCGGGCTCCAGCCCGGTGGCGAACCGGAAGGCGCCGATGGGATAGACCCCGATATCGCGCAGGGCCCCGCCGCCAAGGTCGGCATTCAGCCGGATGTTGGACGGGTCGTGCAGGCCATAGGTGAACACGCCGGTGACGGTGTGAAGATCGCCCAGGTCACCGGCGGCGATCATGTCGCGCACCATCTGCCATTGCGGATGATGGGCCGGCATCCAGGCCTCGGCGATCAACACGCCGGCCCGATCGCGCGCCGCGATCAGGCGGTCGAATTCCGATGCGTGCAGCGCAATGGGTTTTTCGCACAACACCGCCTTTCCGGCCTCGGCCGCGCGCACCGACCAGTCCACATGCATCGCGTTGGGCAGGGGAATGTAGACTGCATGGATATCGGGATCGGCCAGCAGCGTGTCATAATCGTCAAACAACCGTAGATCCGGCGCGATGGCCTGGAACGGCGCAGCCTTGACCGGATCGCGTGTGGCCAGCGCGTCCAGACGGCAGCGCCGCGCACGGTGAATGGACGGTGCGGTCTGTTTGCGTGCGAACCCGGCGGCGCCGAGGATGCCCCAATTGATGTGTGATGCGGTCATGCAGCTTGCATAGCGCGATGCACGCTTTGGAGAAAGGGGGACCAGCACGCGGCCGACCGATCATGCGCCCCCAATACGCAACCGCCGCCCACGGGGGTGATCCGGGGCGGCGGCGGTCATGGCGCTTGGGTCCTGGGTGGCCCCGTAGGCTCAGGCGGTGGCCAGCATGCCTTGTTCACGCGCCAGGTCCCGCATGCGTTTTTGCAGCTTTTCGAAGGCCCTCACCTCGATCTGGCGGATCCGTTCGCGGCTGACGTCGTAGACGCCGGACAGATCCTCCAGCGTGACGGGGCTGTCCTGCAGCCGGCGCTGCGTGAGGATATCGCGTTCGCGTTCGTTCAGGACATCCATCGCCTCGCGCATCAGCGCCATGCGTTGGGTATATTCATCCTTTTCGGCGTAATCCTCCGCCTGGTTGGCGTCTTCGTCTTCCAGCCAGTCCTGCCATTGCGTCGCACTGTCACCGTCGCTGCCGACCATGGCGTTCAGGGATGCATCCCCCCCCGACAGACGCCGGTTCATGGAAACCACCTCGGTCTCGGTCACGCCCAGATCATGGGCGATCCGCGCCACGTGTTCGGGGCGCAGATCCCCGTCTTCCAGCGCGCCGATACGGGCCTTGGCCTTGCGAAGGTTGAAGAAAAGCTTTTTCTGCGCCGAGGTCGTGCCAAGTTTCACCATGCTCCAGGACCGCAGGACGTATTCCTGGATCGAGGCACGGATCCACCACATGGCATAGGTCGCCAGGCGAAACCCCTTTTCGGGATCGAATTTCTTGACCGCCTGCATCAGACCGACATTGGCCTCCGAAATCACCTCGGCTTGCGGCAGGCCATAGCCGCGATAGCCCATGGCGATCTTGGCGGCCAGACGCAGGTGGCTGGTGACCAGCTGGTGCGCGGCCTCCGTATCCTGATCTTCGACCCAACGCTTGGCCAGCATGTATTCCTGTTCGGGCTCCAGCATCGGAAATTTGCGAATTTCCTGAAGATACCGGTTCAAACCCTGTTCCGGCGACGGTGCCGGAAGATTCGTGTAAGTGCTCATGATATGGACCCCCTGTTCGGCTCCTGCGAGACTATATGTAAACCTGGTTAACTTACCTTCAAGAGGAAAAGTGAACTGATGCGTTCATTTATGCGCTGAGCGCTTGCGAACAGCAACCGCCATGATGCCTTGATCACGTGCAATTGTGCACATGTTACAGGGCGGTGCTGCGCAATGCCGTCAGCAGATCGGCCATATCGGGGGGCAAATCCGCGCTGAAGCTGATATTCTCTTTGGTGACGGGATGCGTGAACCCGAGCCGTGCGGCGTGAAGCGCCAGGCGTGGGAACCTGTTCACCGTTTCGGCGATCTCGGCCCCGAACGCCTTGTCGGACACCTTGCGCCGCCCGCCATAGGTCGGATCCCCGATCAGCGCGTGACCCACATGGGACATGTGCACGCGAATCTGATGGGTGCGCCCGGTTTCAAGACGGCACGAAACGCGGGCCACCGGGCCGAGCTGTTCTTCCACCTGCACGCGGGTCACCGCATGGCGTCCGCCCTGGAACAGGACCGCCTGCCGCTGACGGTCGGTCTTGTGGCGGGCCAGATGCGTGGTGATCTTCAGCACGCCCCCCGTCTCGAAGCTGACGCCGCGTACACCGCGCAGGCGCGGGTCACCGGCATCGGGGATGCCATGGCACAGCGCCTGGTATTCACGGTCGACCGTATGGGCGGCGAACTGGTCGGCAAGCCCGTGATGGGCGCGATCGGATTTGGCGACGACCAGCAGGCCCGAGGTATCCTTGTCGATCCGGTGCACGATTCCGGGGCGCTTTTCGCCCCCCACCCCCGACAGATTGCCGCCGAAATGATGCAGCAGCGCATTGACGAGCGTCCCCGATGGTGACCCGGGCGCGGGGTGCACCACCATGCCCGCGGGCTTGTTCACGACGATCAGGTCCTCGTCTTCATGGGCGATGACGAGAGGAATGTTTTCGGCCGTGATCTCGGTCTCGTCGGCCTCTTGCACCGTGATGGTGACCTGATCGCCTTCGGCCACCTTGGCGCGCGCATCGGTGATCGGCGCGCCGTTGAGCGCGACCGCGCCTTCGGTGAACAGCCGCGCCAGCCGCGAGCGGCTGAGATGTGCGTCCTCTGGCACATCGCGGGCCAGTGCCTTATCAAGGCGAGGGCCGGGATCCGGCCCGATGATGACCGTCACGACACGGGACTTGGCTGACATGCAAACGCCTCCTGAAACACCGATCCCCGAGGACGCCCTGCCGCCCTCGCTCAAGCGCCTGCGCCTGTTGGTGACGGTGCTGACGGTGGTGATGATCGCGGGGGTCATAACGATCATTGCGCTGCTTGTCATCCGCCTGAGCGCCGATACCCGCGTAGTCGTGGTGGACCCGGCCGGTTTCAGCACCCCCGATGGCGTGGGAACCCTGGGCTACAGCGTTGTCGGCGGCCGGGCCGTTCTGGTCGGCGACGATGGCGTGATCCGCGTCTATGACAGCGACAGCCGTGCCCTCGTGCAGGAATTCGATCTGGACAATTGAAGGCAATGGTACCAGCGCCCCGGCTCGAACGGGGGACCTCCTGATCCACAATCAGGCGCTCTAACCAACTGAGCTACGCCGGCACGAGGGTCGGGATACCGCCGGGGTTTCACGATTGCAAGGGGCATCACGCAGTCAAATGCAGGCACCATTGCTGTTCCACCAATTCCACTCCGAAGGATGTGACCGGTTTGGAACAGACCCGCGAAAATCCCGGTTTTGCATAGCGCGCGCAGGCGGCCAGGATGCGGACCACCAGGGCCTCGAAGCTGGCATCGACCCGTCATCGCGGCCGTAGAGGTCCGCGTGCTGCTGGATCAGCCAGCCCGCATCGCCCGGTCGCAAGGGCTTCAGTGTGACGTCGCTTGAATAATCAGCCATCAACCGCTACCTCCGCCTTCAGCTTTGAAAGGGATCGCCATGGGCATCAACAACGAAAGCGACACTGCCGCGAATCTGCAGATCGGGCCGACGACGCTTGGCATGGTCCGGATCTACCTGGAAGGGGACGGGGTGGACCTGCCGCTGGATTTCGAGCCGGAGGAAGCCGAAGAGATCGCGGACGAACTGCGCGCCGCCGCCCAGGCCGCGCGCAAGATGGGCAAGAAAAAGCGCTGACCGTTGGCAGCTTCGTCGCCTTCGGCGCCGACCCGGCGAGGGGCCAGCCCCTCGCGCTCCCCGGGATATTTATGAAACAAAGAAGACAAGGGACATGCGCGTGCCTTGTCAGGTGATCGGAGACAGGCAGCCGGAGAAGACGCGGTGAAGCCGCCCTGCCGCGTCCGCCGGAGGGGCCGATCCGTGGCGCGACCCGCGCTTGCGCATGCGGCTGTTGCCGGGCGACCGGCTCTGGTACGCGAGAGGCGGCGGGGCTGAAGAGCAGGGCGTTCACCTTCCACGAGGCGAGGGTCGCATGATGCGACCGGTCTTCAACAATCAGCCGGAGGGGGCCCCCATGTCCGAGGCTTGGGTGCAAAGGCCGGGGTGTCAGAGCGCCATGCCCGGATCGCGCACGGAGTGCAGCCGCAAGGCCGCGTGGCGGGCGAAACGGTGCAGCACGGCCTTGCGGCGCGCGGCGGCCAGTTTCGTTTCCGGCCCCATGCGCAGGATCTCGGCGTCGTAGGCATCGGCGACGATCAGGCCGGTATCGTCGGGCAGAAGGTCGGTCGGAAACTCAGCGTCGACGGCCCAGAAATACCTGTCGCCCCATTCAAGATAGCCTTCCCACTTGCCATCGGAGGTGAAATCGACGCGGGAGGATTTGCATTCGATCACCCATAATTCGCCTTTCGGGCCAAGCGCCATGACATCGAGCCGCTTGCCGCGTTCGGGGGTGAATTCCTCCAGCGTCACGAAGTCATGGGTGCGCAGGTGGCGGCACACGCCACGCGCCAGAAGCTGGCCGGGCGCTAGCGCACCAGCGGAACAGGGGGGCACGTCATCCATAAGGGGAGCATGGAACATAACTGGAACATTGGCAACGCCCGAGCTGCGGCGAA
>CAYWTM010000047.1:19420-22459 GCA_964460185.1 uncultured Roseicyclus sp.
CGGCGAAGAGGCGTGCCCGGCCCGGGAGTTCGGCCAGAGCCACACGGGCCGGTCTGCCCGGGCGCCGACACCCGCGCCGGCACCCGAACCCCGTCACGCCCTCACGTGCCCTCACACGCCCCTTGCCTCGGACCGCGCGCAGGCCTACCTAACCAGTGACGGGTTCTGCCCTTCTCGTACCTGTGGCAAATTCCGGTGGCCTTAAGCAATTCCGAGGGGGCTGGCTCTGGCTGGATCGTGGTCCGGTTACCTGGCGCCCACCTGTACATACAGGTCCTCGGGAATTAACGCCTCTACGGTTGGTGTGGTCCCGTCGCACCAAAACGCCGCCCGCGGATCTGTCCGGGGGCGGCGTTTTCGCGTTCCGTGACCCGGTTCAGCGGCGCGGGCGATCATCCTTGCGCACGGGCACAAGCACCGTGCCGCGCTGATCGGACATGCTGCGCCGGCCGCCACCGGGACCGCCACGATGGTCATCATCATCATCGCGGCCCAGCATCATGATGCGAAACCCGATCTGCACCGATCCGAAGGTGATGGTGAAAAACACCACCAGCATCACGACCGCCAGCGGGCCTTCGGACGTATGCGTCACCAGGTGCCACAGCCCCGCCACATCGAACGCCAGCAGCAGCGCCACGAAGGCAAGCGCAAGGCCAAAGCCGATGGCGGCGTGGATCAGGAGGAAGCGGATGTGATCAGGCATGGGAAAGCTCCGTCGTGCTTTGTCTCAGGATGTCACGGGTCGCTGCCGGGCGGCAAGGCCAAACGCGATCGGACGCGGGTTGGGCGCCGGTTTGCCCATTCCTTGGGCGGCGTGGCGATGTCGGGCCTGCCAGCGCCTGAAAAAGAGCCCCTGCCGGTCTGATCAAAACGCCTCGGGTCTGGCTTCGCGGGCCATGTGATCCAGGACGGCATTCACGAATTTCGGTTCGCGCCCGTCGGGGAAAAAGGCCCGTGCCACGTCCACGTATTCATTGATCACCACCTTGGGCGGGGCCTCGCCTTCGGTCATTTCGGCGCCGGCGGCGCGAAACAGCGCGCGCAAGGTGGGGTCGATGCGGGCAATCGGCCATTTCGCCACCAGTGCCCGGTCGGTCAACTGGTCGATCCGGGCCTGCCAGTTGACGGCATCCTCCAGCGTCTTGCGGAACAGATCGACATCGCCCTCGGCCATCTCCTCGCCCTCGTAGACGGCGCCGAAGCGATAGGTTTCGAATTCCTGCCGCACCCCATCGACCATCTGACCGGAATGTTCCATCTGGAACAGCGCCTGAACCGCGTAAAGACGGGCCGCCGATTTCATCTGGCGCTTTTCCTCGCGGCTCATCGCCTTGGGGCGGGGCACGGGGAAATTCTGGCTCTGGTCTTCGGGATCGTCGCTCATGCGGGTGTGGGGCCTTCTTGATCCCCCGCAACCTCGATCACATCCGGGCGGGGCTTGAAACCGATGCCGCCTTTAGGCTGCCCGTATCGCCGCGTCAACGCGATCAGGTGCAGCACGGCCTGCGCCGCCGCTCCGGCCGTGTTCAGACGCGCGACATCGGCACGTTCTTCGGCCTGGTCGCGGTTCTCCACCGTGATGATCCCGTTGCCGATGCAGATCCCCTGCAACCCCAGCAGCGTCAAGGCGCGCGAGCTTTCGTTGACCACGACATCGTAATGGGACGTCGCCCCCCGGATCACGCAGCCCAGCGCCACGAACCCGTCGAAATTCGACAGGCGGTGGGCGATGCCGATGGCCGTGGGAACCTCGAGCGAGCCAGGCACCTCGATCGTCTCGTGACTGACGCCCGCGGCATCCAGAACGCCCCGCGCGGCAGCCAGTTGGGCCTGCGCAATCGAGGTGTAGTAGGGCGCGATCACGATCGCCACCTTCGCCGGCTTGTCAAAGCGCGGCAGCCCCATGTCATTGTCGGAATGTCCAGCCATCTATCCCAGCTCCGATATCTTGCGCGTGCCCGTGATGGACAGGCCATAAGCCTCAAGCCCCACCACCTTGGGCTTGGGCGAATTGGACAACAGGATCATGTCGCTGATCGCGAGCGATGACAGGATCTGCGCGCCCAGCCCGTATTGACGCAGCGTCTGCGGGCTGACCTCGTCGCCCACGGCCAGCTTCATGGTCAGATCGCGCAGCAGCACCAGCACGCCGCGTCCCTCGGCGGCGATCAGGCGCATCGCATCGCCGAACTCCCCCGCGCGACCGGCGGGGCCAGCGCCCACCACGTCCAGCAGCGGGTCCATCGCATGCATCCTGACCAGCACCGGCTCGGGTGTCGTGATATCGCCCTTGATCAGCACGATATGCTCGGCGCCTTGCGTCTCGTCGGTATAGATCCGCAAGGTCCATTCGCCGCCGAACTCGCTTTCGATCACCCGCTCCTCGCGCACCTTCACAAGATTGTCGTGGCGGCGGCGATAGGAAATCAGGTCGCTGATGGTGCCGATCTTGAGGTTGTGAAGCTGCGCGAAGGCGATCAGGTCCGGCAGGCGGGCCATCGATCCGTCCTCTTTCATGATCTCGCAGATCACCCCCGACGGGTTCAGCCCCGCAAGCCGGGAAATATCCACCGCCGCCTCGGTATGGCCTGCGCGAACCAGAACGCCGCCGTCGCGCGCGCGCAGGGGAAACACGTGGCCCGGCGTGGCGATATCGGCGGCCGTCTTTCCGGCATCGATCGCCACGGCGACCGTGCGCGCGCGGTCATGGGCGGAGATCCCGGTGCTCACGCCTTCGCGGGCCTCGATGGAAACCGTGAACGCCGTCTCATGGCGCGAGGAATTGTACGACGACATCAGCGGCAGGCCCAGCGCATCGACCCGGTCGCCCGGCAGGCTCAGGCAGATCAGGCCGCGTCCATGCATGGCCATGAAGTTGATCGCCTCGGGCGTCGCCATCTGCGCGGGGATCACAAGATCGCCCTCGTTCTCCCGGTCTTCGTGGTCCACCAGGATGAACATGCGCCCGTTGCGGGCATCCTCGATGATCTCCTCGGGCGGGGAAATCGCATCACCCCATTCCCGTTCCACGGGACC
>CAYWTM010000048.1:0-22346 GCA_964460185.1 uncultured Roseicyclus sp.
CCAATTTGGTCTGCCCCCATCGAGTGGTCCGGTTTGATTGTTAGTGCCTGGTGCCCAGGTCGCGCGCTGAGGGCGGCCAGCCAATACTGTACAAGACCCTTGCCGCCGCCAGATGTTCCGTCATGTGAGCAAGCGTGGCTTTTTATTGCGCGCCTTCCAGGAAATACACGCTCACGAACCCTGTCTGGCCGAGGCCGTTGCGAACCTGATGCCAGATCTCGGCCTCTTCGATACATTGTAGCAGACGAGGCCGAAGAGTCGGGTTTTGTGGCACCTGTTCGCACAAGCGAGAACACTGCTGCCCGCGAGCCGTGTCCATGAACCACCACTGGTTTGGGTCGGTCAGGGTCAAGCGCTCTCCCAGCCATGCCCGGGCAACAATTGAAGCCCTCAAGCTGGGATCGGAGCGGATGTTCACGAATTCATTTACGTTGGCAACCGTCGCTCGTGGACTGGCAAGTGTGCAAGCTTGGGTGCTTTGCGGCGCAGAGGTTTCAACAGAACGCGCAACTATCTGGTTCAAGATGGCTGCATTTTCGCGACTAGCACTTGCAGGTGGCAATGGTTGCAGCGCCGAGATCTGTTGATATGGCGGATAGAACATCATTGCAGAAATCGGGATGTCCCCTCTCGAAAACCACCATGCCTCCATACGCATCTCTCCAATCATCCAGTTTCTGAGACTGACAGCAGGCGCGTCACGCGTATTTTCCCGTTCTATTATCAGCGCCAATTTCTCCTCGGAATACAGAACTGCGGAACAGGCATAGCCTTCATCGCTATATGGAAAATTTGCCTGATAGGATAGTTCACCATACTCAGTCACATCATACCGTTGATCCGTAGGGCCACGATCCATTCCCTGATAGTCGGTGATTTCGATGGTTCGGCACATCCTCGCAAATCCCGAGGCCAACACTTCCGATGCGTCCGGCAAGCGAAGCGGTGCAACCGTTATCCCAAATGCAAGAGCCTCACCAACTGTTCTTATGAATGCCATCTCAGAAAATGGAACCGTTAGCATTTCCCTAAGTCGTGTTGAGTCCAAACCATATACACTACGATCAAGCAGCTCCAAAATGCCCGATACAGCTTGCATGGACAGGTCCCACGCGAGTTCGATCTCTTCGGTGGTATAATCGTCCCTGTCGTCGAATGGGATCCCTGGCCGATGATAGCCCAATACAGCAGAGGGATGCATCACGCGATCAGACACAATTTCGCGGTCCTCCTGGCGATCGAACGTTCCTGCCATAAAGGCAACAAAGCACGCGCTCAAACAGTGATGACCCGCATCGACTCCGGTCGACGAGTTGCTGAGCAACTGCGCAAGCGCAATACCCTCGATGAAGGAACCCCCCACGCTATCGAAGCAGACTCTTTCTTGCCACGTATAAAGCGGCCCCTCCTGATACAGACCTGATCCCGCAGGTGCGCGATCAATGAACCAATTTCGAAGTTGCTCCGATGCGCCTTCCGTGATTTCGCCACTTACCAAGACGGTACAGCCAATGTCCGAGGAACTTACCTCCCGTATTTCCATCGCTGTGCTCGGCTTTGCCACGCCCAGCACAGCGATGATCGAAAACAGGACGACAATTAAGCGTTGCATGAGATCTTACTCCACCAGCAGGATCTGAACCCGCCGGTTTCCCGGATGCGCGGGGTCTTGCGGGAAGCGCAGGTAGTCGAAGCCCATGCCCGATGAGCGGATCCGGTACAGCGGAATGTTGGCCGCACCGCTAAGGAAGGATGCAACCGACGCCGCCCGTCGATAGGACAGGGCCCGATTGTAGGCCGCAGACCCGACACCGTCGGTATGGCCCATCAAGACCAGCTGCGCGCGGTTGAAATCGATCCCCTGGAGGTCACGCGCCAGTGCCACCAGCGGCGCCATCTGGTCAGAGCGCAGGTCGGCGCTGTCATAGTCGAACAGGATCTCGAGATCGATCGAGGGAAGCGGGTCCACCCGGTCCTCGACGCGGACGACAGTGCCCTGCGCATCTTCAACCTCGACCTCGGAACGTTCGATGATCCCGAGGTTCACAACATCGCTCAGGCTGAAGGTCCGGCTGCTCCCCCCCGTCCCGGCACCGCAAGAAGGTTGATCAGGGTTCAAGAGGCAGCTTTGCGGTGCAGCGGCCGGCGCAGGCGCCGGTTCGACGGCAGCGGCCGGCGCGTCGTCCAGATTGAACGAGTCAAGCGTGACGACCGATTGCGCAAATGCTCCGGCGCCCCAAACCACAATGCCAGTGGCCATCAGCATCGCTCTGGTGGTCTTCATGTTGCGTCCCCTTTCAGTCTTTATCTCAGGATTTCATAGGTCATGGTGTTGAAGGCGACGTCCTGGCCCTCGGCTTGAAGGACGCCGCCGGCGCTCTCGGCATGCTCCCGGCGCAGCTGTCGCAAGACATCGCGCACGCCATCCTGGCTCAGGTCGGAAGGCTGGCAGATAAAGCCCAACCGATGCAGGCCCGGCTCGTCCTCGGGCTGCACGATGATCCCGTATCGGGATTCCGCGTTGTTGTTGTAGCGCAAGAGGCCGGGGCGGATCTCGGTGGTGTCGAAAACATGCAGCGGGATCGGCGTCAGCTGTCCACCGGCCGAGACGTTGAAGAAGAACGGGTTGCAGTTTGCGGGTGGTTCGGCCGAGATCGTCAGAACCTCTCCGACGCGGATCAGGCGCGGCGATACGGAGACGAGGCCGATGTCCGGGGCGGCGTCGACAGCGGCCGCGGTGTCGGGCGTCGTCCCGGGGACCGGCGGCACGATCACAACGCCCGCGGGCAAGGCTGCAAGGCTCAAATCCTGGCTGAGCGTCACCACATCCCCTTGCCCCGAGGCAGCAACCACGTTCAGGCGCACGGCCGACAGGTCCGCGCAGGGCCAGTACCGCAGCGAGATCGCATGATCCTGTGGCCCAAGCGTCGCGGCACCGCTGTCATCCAACTGGCGCACCGCAAGGGCGGCGCCGGTGATCACGTTCCCCTCCTGCTGGGAGAGGGCAGCGATGAACTGGTCCGAGATATATCGCCCATAGCCAAGCGGATCGAAGCTGTCCTGATAAGTGGCCGGGGCGACATGCAGCACTTCGGCGGCGCGCAACCGCTCCACCAGGGACGACGCGAGGGTCGCCAACCCGCGTGTTTCCGCCGCCGCCGCCGCGCCACAGCTGATCGCAGTCAACGCCTCGGGGATATCAGCGCGCGCGCTCGCGAGCGTCCGGCCCGAGTCAAGCGCGACGAGGCTCACACTTGCCGTGTAGGCGTCACCGGCCCGGTTTACGATGATCGTGACGGTCGCGTCGGCATTGGACAGTTCGGATGCCACCCTTGCGCGCTGTTCCGCGCCGAGTTCTTCCCAACGGCCGAGGTTCTGGACATAGGCCAGCGTGTCGAAGGCGCGCGCCACCTCGGTGATCCGCACGCAGTCCAGAGCCTCGCGGCGCAGCGCCTCCAGAACCACCTCTCCGATACGTGTCACGACCGGCGCGTCCAGCGTCTGGCTCCCGTCTTCGGCCGGGACGGCCGCGACGGTAAAGGCCGGATCGGACGCCGCGCAGCCGACCTCGCGCGAGAGCATCAGCGAAAGCCGCAGGGCTGCCTCGTCGATGCTCTGGGCCTGCGCCGGCCACGGAAGCGCAAGGACAAGGGTCGCTGCCGCAACCACTGCCCTTGTCCTGTGCGACAACCATCCAATCATGCCACCATCCACCGTCGACCTTTACCCGCCATGCTATTGGACCTCCTCGAGGAACTGCCGGCTCACCCAGCCGCGATTGCCACGGGCGTCGGTGATCTCGTACCAAAGCAGGTTTTCGCTGATGCACTGCTGCGCCTGATCCCCGGCGCGCCGATCGTCCGGGTTCCTGCCGAAGGCCTGGCAGGCGCTGACGCACGCGTCATAGGTGCGCTGGTCGCCGATGATCGTCACGTTGTCGAACTGGGTCGGACGCATCTGTTCGCCAAGCGGCACCTGGCGGATGACCGGGGCGGCGAAATCCGGTTGGCGGCGCAGATTGACGTATTCGTTCACATTGGTGACGCGGGCGACCGGCGCGCTGAGCCAGCATGAGAGGGCCGATGCCGCCATGGCTTCCGTCACCTCTGCCGACAGGCTGGAAATGATGCTGGTGGTCGCGATTGCCGGTCCGGGTTGCGGTGCCAGTGCCGCAATCTCGGTGGTGGGCGCGAAGAACTGGAATGGGTAGACATATCGCCTTGGGCCGAAGATCACGCCGCCGACAGGGGCGAAAGAGTCGTAGACGGCTTGTTCGTAGGTGAACAGCTCCACATCGCAAGTGTACCAATATTCACCCACGTCGGCGATGACACGAAGGCCGTTTTCGCCTCTCGCCCCTCTCCATGGGTCGGGCTCGCCAAAGCCGCCGTAAGCCGAAAGGTCGCCTGCTGCCTGAACTTCGAAAGCCACCATTCTTCCACTTTGCGCATCGAGGAAGGGCGGCGTTTCAAACGCGAATTCCGTACTTTCGCCCCAATAGCCCGCCATGTTGTCACAGGCCGCCGCGAACCTCGCATAAGGCGTCGTGAGTGTCGGAAACCGTACGGGACCAATCCGGATATCCCATCGGCTTGCCTCGCTGACGGTTTGGACATACCTCATCTGCTCAGATGGAGTGGCAAGCATTTCCAGAAGCAGGCTCTCCGGGAACTGATAGCGGAAATAGGTCGCTTGATCGGTTCCAGGCACATATCCTCGGAACACGGTATTTCTTGTCTCGCTGAGCGCGCGCAGGGCCGCAAGGGCGACCCCGTAGGCTTGGCTCACCGTCTCCTCGTCATACTGCCCGTTCGGAACCACGAGGGCGGGGCTGTGAAAGCCGAGCAATCCAAGCGGGTGCAGGACGCGATCGGTATCGTCGGAGCCTTCGATGCCGGCAGCTGCGCTCGAGCCACCCATGAAGGCCAGCGCACAGGCACTTTCGCAAATCATGTTCGCGCCAACGGCAGATCCCTTGCGATATTCGATCAGAAGCTCGGCCATCTCGAGGCCCTCAAGGAAGCTTCCGCCAGGGCTGTTGAAGCAGACGCGACTGCGTTCCGGGGGGCGCCCCCCGATCATCGGCGCATCCAAGATGGGAAACTGCGTCGCCTGTGCGATCTCCCGATCGCTGGCGGCCAGCACGGCGCGCAGGGCCTCGGCATCACCCGACGCGATCTCTCCCAAGACGAGGATATCGCATCCCATTTCGGGGATCGGGGTGCGATCAATCGTGGCCGCCTGTGCATCTTCCGTCTGGAAGGCGCACAGGTGCAGCGCAAGGATGAATGCACCGTATCGAATTGCTTTCGTATGCAACATCAAACGTGATATCCCTTTTGAAAATCGCGTATCGTCGGATGGGCTACTGCACTCCCCGGGTATTGGCCCGGAGAGGACATGATCGGTTTCATTGGTCTTGCTCTTCACCGCGTCGCGGGCGCCCGGATCTTGTCGATCTCGAAGCGGTTCTGGACCATGCCCAGCCGCACCTCGACGCCCATATGCTCGGCCATCAGTCGCAAGTTGCGGTTCAAGCGGGCGGTGTCCGTGCAGGTCTCGTACCAGTAGGTTGTCTCGGTCGCACCGGCGCGGGTGGGGCGGTGATGGTGGTAGCCGCTGAACGCCACCATGTATTCCTCGATCATCGTGATTTCGGAGCTCTCGAAGCCGCGAAAGGTCAAGGTGTATGCGGTCGTCAGGCCCACGCAGGTTTCGGCGCCCGGCGCGTTCGTCACCGGGGCGGATGTGACCGCTGCGGCAGGCGACAGGTAGTCCAGATGCGTCGCCAGTACATTGCCGACATCGGCCGCGATGCGGCGCGCCTGATCGCCCACATGTTCGAGCACGCAGTCACGGCTGCAATTCGGCGGCAGCGGCGGCAGATCGTTCGGACCGTAGCTAACCTCGTAATTCGCAAGCGCCTGACCGGTCATGCTGTTCAGGATGCGGCCCGGCACACGGACACGCAGATCGGTGATGCTGGCATAGGCGTTCTCTTCGGTGCTTGCGTAGATCTGGAACACGATGATCGCGTCGATCGGCGCGTCCTGCACGCGGCGGGCGACGGTGATCAGTTCCGCATCGGTCCGGCGCACGCGTGCAGGGTCCGTGATGCCCATGGAGACGGCGGTTTCGTCGTAAACCGCAAAGCCTTCCGCCTGCAGTTCGGCCTCGATGGCCCGCAGCACCCGGTTGAAGATACGCGAGTTGCGCGGAACGGTATCGAGATCGGCATCCTCACCCATGATGAGCAGGTTGGGCTGCTGTTGCGCTACGGCAGCGGGGGCAAAGCTCAGCGCGGCGACGGCTAAGGTCAATCCCGTTACGAGGGTCTTGAACATGGAAAGCTCCTGTTTTTGAAAAAATAATCAGTTGATACTGATAAGGCCTTGGACCGCTTTGACCCGGTTTCGTTTCTCGAAATAGATTTTATTTCGTCACCGTCCCATGTGCAGAAGTTTGGGGGTAAACTTTCGATCTGCGACTGCTTGGCGGCGCGACGGCTGGGCGATTGACAGTGACGCTCACGAGCCCGCTATCAGCAACACCTCGACCCGGCGATTGATCGCCGCGCGGGGCTCGCCGGGCACCTTGAGCCGCGATTGGCCGAACCCCACCGATATCAGGCGATCCGAGGCGATTGGGAAGGTCTCGACAAGATACTGCACGACCGCCGCGGCCCGACGCTCGGACAGGCTCTGGTTGTAGGCCGGCTGGCCCACCGCATCGGTGTGACCGGCGATCAGGTAGGAATAGGGCTGCAACTCTCGCGCCGAGAGCGCTTGACCGAGAGCGGCAAGCTCCATGCGGGCTTGCGGCGTGAGGTCCGCGCTGTCGAAGGGGAAGTAGACCTCGAAGTCGAGAGCGTAGGTGGTGTCGACGACGATGACCCTTTGGTCCCGCACAACCTCCAGAAGGACGCCCGATCGTGACGGTCCCGTGGTCCGTGTGGTGCCGGGGTATGCGGCAGGATTGCCGGGGGCCGTCAGCGTTGTTTCCTCTTGGCCAGCAATGGTCTGGCCCGCGATCGGGGCAAGGCTGCGGATGATCTGGTTGACTTCGTCGGCCGTCTGCGCCTCGGCAGGCGTGGACAGGGCACTGAGCAGGGTCACACACAGACCCAAGGTGGACATTCGGAACATGGCTGTTCTCCTTCTTCTGTTGGGGGTCACTTACGACCGGCATGGTGGGGGGCGTGGCGGACGATTGGCATGAGAGGGTTGTCGGCTCCACCGAAATCATCGAGATCAAGGCGCCCCTCCCGGACGGACCGCCATACCGACAAGCCGGCGGCCAACTGGACAGGCGTGCGCGCAGAGGGGCTCAAGACAAGCTCGACCCGCCGGGCCAGACCCGCGAGGGCCTGTTCGTTTCCATCGGCAAGCTCTGCACGGTGACGTACCACCAACCTTCGCGGATCGATCCCCCACGCGTCATGCAGATAGGCCGCCACGGACTCGGCCCGCCGCGCGGCCAACATCAGGGTTTCGTCGGGGCGATTGCCCCCGTCGTACAGCCCGAGGAGAAGCACGGGCCCGCCCGCTGTCAGGTGCTCAATGAGGTGCGGCACAGCGCGGTCGAGTGCCCGGCGTGCCTCGAACGAGAGCACGGAACGACCTTCCGCAAAATACACGGCGAGAACACCCTCCTCAGCCCAAGATGCCTCATGGGGCAAAAGCCCGGCATCCGGAGGGTTGCCTTGGGCGATCTCAGCTTGCGTCAGCGTGTCGGGCTGATGTTCTTGTGCGACTGCAGCGGCACTTGCCAAGAGAGCGGCAACACAGAGCACCGACCCAGCGCGGCGGGCCCGCTTCCGTGTCCTGGTCAGTAAATTCATGACTGGCATTCCTTCTACATCCGATGATCCGTAGAAGCACTGGACCGGGTAGAGCCGGTTTCGTCGAAGGCGGCCCAAGACCCTTATCGAACAGCCGTGAGGGACAGGGCACCGGCTTCCTCACCTCCCGAGTTGAGGCCGATCCGAGTGTCCAGCAATTCGGGCAGCGTCGCGCGCAGGCGCAGCATCTGCGTGTCACCCGGGACAAGCCACAAGCTCGCGCGGCGATCCGACGGCAAGACAAGATCCAGTAGATCATGGGGCAACGCGAGCTCGACACCGGTTGACGCCACATCGGGCAGGCTGAAGCCGATCGAGCAGAGCCCGGTCAACCCGAAGTCGGGGTAGGTCCCCGCCCGGAAAACAAGATCGCGCCGTTCAGGCGCAAGTGATCCGAACAGTACCGCCTGGCAGTTGCTGCCATCAGGGGCATACTCCACAACGAGGCGCGGCAAGCCCTCGATGTCTTGGGGCTGGCCGCCAGCAGAGACATCCCCCCCCTGCCCCGCCGCCTCGGACCCGGCCTCAGGCACCGAAGTGATGGACGTATCGGCGGCAACCTCCGCATCGGCGATGTCGATGTCTGAGGAACCGGCTTCGGCAACACGCAGCGTTGTCGCCTCTCGCGGATCAACGCCCCGAACCCCTACCACGAACAGGAAAAACACGATCAGACCGATCAGAACTGACGCGACAGCAACCCTCAATCCGACCCCGCGATCCCACCCCGGTTTCCTGTCGGAAAGCCCAGCCTGCGAGGCGGCGCGCAAATCTTGCATGTGTCGACGATCTTCGAACAGCTTCACCGCGCCGTCGAGATCTGCCACGACCTGAATCTCCGGCCCCGGACACTTCAAGTCCGGCGGAAGCGCGATGGCTTCGGGCACCACAAGCACCACGCGTGCGCCATGGTTCAGCGCCTCTTTCAGGCATGCTGCGCTCTGATCGAGCTTGCGTGCCAAATGATAGTCCTGCGGCAAAAGACGCAGGTCGTTGTCGAGCGCGCCGGTCGCCCAGACCAGAAGGTCGGGCGCATCCGCACCAAGCTCGTGCCCCTGCGCTTGCAGCCAATGGGCGATGGCAACAGGAAGCTCCCAGGAACGGCCCGTTTCCACTACGCTCCCGAGCCTGAGTTCGAATTGCCCCGCGCCATAGCCGATGCGATCGGCAAGCGCCCCCCCCATCTGGACGAAGGCATGATAGCGACCGCTTGGCGGCAAAGGCCTGTAGTCGTCCTGCGTTCGCATGACGCTCCGGGGGGCTTGCGCAAGCCGGGTCAGCCGCAAGATCGGCGCAGGCCCGTCGGTCGTGGGAACGATGACACAAACCCGCATGGCAATCCGTCAGATCAGGTGGATTTCGGTGGAGGGATCCCGGAGCCACTCGATCAGGCCCGCCATCTCGGCGAATCCGGGATCAAGTGGCACCTGAAACACCTTGTCGATCGGCGTGCCGAGGTGCAGGCGACGCCCGGTTCCGTCTGGACGCCTGATCTCCATCATGCTGATCGTATCGCCTGCCTCAGGCCCCCGGATCACAAGCCAGGGCAATCCATCCGCTTCTTCCACGATCTCCAAATGCCACCTACCTATTTGTCGCTCCGTCACCCGGTCGGCGGCCGCTGCAACCGACATGGATGAGGCGCGCACAACCCGGCCCAATGCTGCGGAGTAAAGGTCCCGGGCCCCTGCTGAGCTGCGCAAAACGCGCTCGATCTTCAAATCAACTATCGCGTCACCACGGCGCGCATAAGCGACGATCTGTGACGCGAAAAGCCCCGGCGACTGCGAATCCGCCGTGTCACCGCTGGATCTGAGGGTCTGCAACGCCGCAAACGCCTCGAAGTGAAGTTCTTCGTTGATCATGTGACCTGTCCGATTACCCCCACACCATAAAGGGCATCAAGCTTCCGCTGAAAGAGGACCCGATGCTCCAATTCAATATCCGCTACACCGATGCGATCGAGCTTTTCCCACGCCTTGAGATAAGCGTCGATCATGGCCTTCAATGCAAGGACGGGCTCGATCAACGCGCCCAAAGTCTCGGCACGCTCATGGTCCGAAAGAGCAGCAAATCCCTGTCTTCGCTCCATCGCAACGATCCTCTTCTGAAGCGTCAAAGGGTCATTGGACCGGTTTGGAGCGGTTCCGTTCGGGAAGGTCCTGGTTTTCGCGATAAGGTGAAGGGCGGCCATCAGGGCCTCACCCAGCTCTGCATGGCGACCCTTCAGGTCTTCAAGGGAATTTGCCGCTGCCACAAATCCCATGCTTGACTGGATCATCTCGCCGCGTCGGACGGCCTGGATCACGGTGTTCTGAACCGGACCGAGGGCAAGGGCAGCGCATGTGTCGACCGGCCAGACCCGCACGATGTCGGCAAATGATGCCAGGATGTCGAGGTTTTCGCGTTCATGTGCAAGCAGCAGCTTGATCGACGAATCTCCAATTGCAGTCAATGCTGCCTCTAGCTGGGCAGGCGCAAGTTGGTCATCCCAGCACCCCATCGCCGCATCCTCGGTCGAAACTTCGACAGCCATCGGGTCGTCAAGAGAGCGGACATCACGCCATGTGGCCGCGAGACGTGCCGCCTCGGCATAATCCGCCAAGGCCCGAAGAGCGGTGGAATATCGCACCAGCAGATCGCGCGTCGCTTCGGCCTCCCAGAACACCGGCGCGTCACCATCGCGCGGCAGTGGATCCTGCGGCCGGTGCTGCTTGAGGAACCGCCGGACAGCCGTGAAAACATTGTGGTGACGGGCCTCGGGCATGGTCTGGCGACGCCATGCCTGTAAAATGGCGGCGAATTCCGCCGTCAACGCCTTCACGGGATCGGCCTGTGTCCGCGCTTGGACCAGTGCCCCGGTCAACCGAGCGGTCTGCGCACTGTCCTCCAGTGCGGCCGTCACGATCAGGTCAAGAAGGGCTGCATGCCACCGCGACAGAGAGGCACTGCCCGGCAAGACCAGCGCCAGGAGATCATCGCACTCCGACTGCAGTGCCGACCTGGCAAGCAAAAAGAGCGGACGGTCACGGTTGCCGCGAATGGCACCCGCCGCCACGCGCCGAAGACTGTCTGCCTGCCTCGATGACAGACCGTGAGCTTCAGCGATCATTGCAATCATTGAATTCATTATCTGAAATAGCCGCCATTGCTTTCGCGATATGCTCTGACTGCACCAAGAATCTCTGATGCCCAGCCCCCATCAAGTGGGCCCCTCTTCAATCCCATACCTCGAAACTCTTGTTGCAGCATGTAAACGATATCTGAACTCAAACTGGTAGAATCCGGACAGAAATCGCCCCTACCCTGATGACTCAGCGTAAAATGCTGAATCAAGACAAACAAGGCCACCTGTCCACGCCCCGGTTCCTGGACAGATTTCCAGGGAATTTCAGCTACTGCCTGGGTGCTGTCAGACGAATTCGCACCAGTCTCGGCCCGGACCATCACGCTGGCCGCCAGCCCGCGCAAAGACCGCGCCACTGGGCGAGCGCAGCGGTGCGGTTGGCCTTGCAGGAGCGGAAAGGAACTGCGTTCGGGGATCTGTCGATGCTGCGCAACCGTCCCGCCGCCCTTGGCGCCCGGCCCCAATTGACGTTCTGCACGCCATTCTCGCAGCGCCTAGACTGCTGCGCCCAACCTTAGATCGTAGGGCCAATGTCCAGGTGCCGTTTGACCAGATAATGTCGCGCCAGCATGAAAATACCCAAACCGATCGCGGCCATTTGCACGACAACCTCACCGGACAGGACCAACATAGCCATGGCAAGCCGCAAAATCACTTCGGCCAGCGAAAGCCGGGCAAGGTCGAACTTTGCCAAGGCGCTGGACAACAAGTAAAGCGACAACCCAAGCCGCGCCAAAAGCCAGATCAACCCTGGCAGATGCACCGTGCCATCATATCCGGGCAGATATTGCGCGCCGCCATTGGCCGCGTCAGGGTTCAACACGGCGGCGGAAATCAGCAAGATCTCGGGGTTGAAGGCAAAGACAAAGGGAATGACGAACATCACGATTCCGGTGCGCACGGCCGAAAAGGATGTCCCCAACGGATCGGATTTCGCGATTGTCGAGGCTGCATAGGACGCCACGGCCACCGGCGGCGTGATCGCGCTGACGCAGGCGAAGTAGAAGATGAACATATGCGCAGTGAAATGCGCCATGCCCAACCCGACCAAAAGCGGCCCCATCAAAAGCGCCGCGTTCACATAGGCCGGCACGGCCGGCATGCCCATACCCAGCAAAATCGCCAACACCATGGTCACCCCGAGGGCCACGAACTGAAACACCAAAGGCGCGCCATTGCCCAAATCCAGACCGCGTAGCCAGCCCAGAATGTCGAGCGCGATAAAGCTCGGCAATGCCGTGAGGCTCAGGCTGATGTCGATCACCGAGACGGCGAGGAACATCAGGTAAAGCCCGGCCGAGGTGATCCCTGCATGGGCCAATGCCTCCAGCACTTTACCCGGTGCGCTGCGGAATGCCGGATCGATGAACAGCATCGCCATCAACACGACCGCAGCCCACCAACCGACACTGCCTGCATCGCCTAGTGAGTTCTGGATCAGTTGCATGATCCACGGCAGATCCTGCGCGCGGCACAGTCCGCTTGGCGTCACGACAGTGACCGCGCCCAAGAGCCTGCTCACAGGATCGCAACCGATGGCGTCCTTGGGCACCAGCAACAAGATGATGATCAACGACAACGGGACAAAGACCTGGCTGAGCAACAACCCGTCTTGGCGGGTCAGGCGCAACTCGGGCGGCACCTCGCCCACCGCGGCAATACCTTGCTTGCGCGATTGAAACATGACCGACAAGAACATGCAGATGAAATACGCCGCCGCCGGAAGCGTGGCGGCAATAGCGACCTCGCGGTAGGGCACGCCGGTCATTGCGGCCAACACGAATGCGGCGATCCCCATGATGGGCGGCATGATCTGCCCACCAGACGAGGCGGCAGCCTCGACGCCACCGGCATAACTGCGCGAAAAGCCACGGCTGATCATCATCGGGATCGTGATGGTCCCGGTCCCGAGCACATTGACGACCGGCGTGCCGGTCGTGGTCCCGAACATGGCCGAGGCGACGATCGCCGCATGGGCCGCGCCGCCGCGCAGCTTGCGCGTCGATACAACGGCCAGCTTGATCAATGTCCGACCACCCGCCGAGACCGACAAAAGCGAGCCAAGCACGATGTAGGGAAACACCGTGTTCAGCATGATGTGCAGAAATTGCCCCAAAAGCCCTGACCCCTGGTTCACCAAAAGGTCCTGCACGCGGTAGCGCCCATCAGCGAGGCTGCGCGGCTCGCCACCCAGGGCGGTGATGAGATAGCGGTTCATCCCATCCGAGCCGAAGACATACCACAGCACCACAGTCAGGATCGCGTAGCTTGCCAGCGCGATCGAAACCAGGACGAGGGACAATCCCCAGACTTGTGCATTATAGACCAGGAACACGACAACAGCGACGCCGACAATCAGGGTGATCCACGGGCCGGTGGTCGCGAAACAACGCGGGTCATCGATGCTGCTTGGCGCCGGGAGACCCAATGCCAGCGCGACCTCGCGTTCAGCCAAAAGCGCGCGTTCGATAAAGGCCGCCCGTTCACCCGTGATAACATCAATCAGGCAAACGGCCTCGTTCTCGATCAGATAAGTCGCCGCAATCGACAGCGCCGCAACGACCAAGGTGATGTCGAGCGCCAAGCCCAGCCGCCGACGCGCAGGCCCGCGATCTTGCCACGCGCGCTGCACAGAATGCCACAGCGCGACGATGATCATCATCCATGCAAAGGCGATGGGGTAATAATATTCATAGGGAAAGCGGCGCACGACCAGCCAATCCCATCCCGTCAGATTGATCCAGAACTGGTCCCATCCGGGGATCGACGGCGTGGAATTGATCATGCCCGTGATCACGAAGATCAGCGCCATGACGACCACGACCCGACGCGTGACGGGCGAGATGAAGGGGGGATCACTATCCATCGTCTGCTCACGCCCAAAAAGGGTGGGCCCACCCGGTATAGGTGGACCCCATTCTCGTTGGAATTATTGGCTCACTGCGCGCAATCCGGCACGTCGTAACCCGCTTCTTCCCAAGCGCGCACAGCACCGGGGTGGTAACGCACGGGGTTCAGCCCGCACATGCCAGAAGCGACAGGATCGAGATCTTCCAAGCCGACATTGCGCGCGTAAAGCGCCTTGTCATACAGCTGATCGAGCGTCTCGATATGGGCGCGTGTCAGCGCGTAGGCCAACTCTTCGTCCATGGTTTCGTTCACGCAATTGCCGCCAACGGAACCCCGGGTGCGGAACGCGCCGTCTTCGGAGACGACATTGGCGTTTTCCCCCAAAGCAGCCATTTGTTCAGCCGAAAGAACAAAGGGGGCCGATCCCGGAGATGTCAGAACACGCTGGACCTCTTCGCTTTCGAATTGTGCGATCGGGATGGAGTAGAAATTCATCCGTCCCGCCGAGAGCGCCTGAAGCGGACGATCGGAGGGGATGTATTCGGGCAGCAAGGCCACATCGACCGAGCCTTCGGTGATGGTTGTCGTCATCTGCGACCAATCGCTTTCGATCGCGGTAAAGCCTGTCCCGGCTTCCAGCCCGGTCATCACTTGGATAAGCGAACGGGCCTCATTGGTGGCTGCGCCACGCGGCGGCCCGTCGAGGATACGGCGCCCTTCGAGGTCTTCCCACCCCGCAACACCGACAGAGTCGTATCCATAAAGCGTGTAGGCACCGAAAGAATAAGGATAGAGCACGCGCAGGCCGCCAGCCAACTCTGCGCCGCGCTCTGCGCCCAAATCCGCAAACGGGCCGACGCCACGTTCCATCAAGAACGGAAGGATGAAGGGGCAGATGCCGATATCAGTGCGACCTTCGGCAACCGCCAGCGTGGCATTCACGCCGGTTTGGCCCAGGGTAATCTGGATATCGGCGATACCGCGCTCAGAGGCGACCTCGGCCAAATGCGCGATCGTCAAATGCACCGCGACACCCGGCGTCGAGGTCATTGCGGTCAAATTCACATCTGCGACGGCTGTATTCGCCGCAAGCGCGAGGCCCATTGTAGTCGCTAGTCCAAGTTTCTTCATGATTTCCTCCCATGGTCATCATTTGGGCCTGTGTTTCGGCCCGGTGAAAGTAGCAGCACCCCGCGCGCCTCCTCCCGCGGGCGGGGCTGTCGTGTCATCGCGCCGGATGTCGATACGGCTCGATCGAGATATTTGCGCCGATCCGGATGGTCATCAGATCCTCGGCGATCAAAACGATGCCGTCGTATTCCGCAGCCAGTTCCGCCAATAGGTCGTCCATCGGCAGCGGATCAGGCGGCAACAGCGCCAGATGTGTGAGCATCGCCAGCCGAGGGCGGGTCTTGGCAAAGACGCGGCCCACATCGCTCGGCGAGGCATGGTGATCAATCGCGACTTTGACCTTGGGGTAATTGGCCAAGGTCGAGGGGCGGGCGGCGGCGATCTCATGGATGAACACATCCGCCCCCTGCGCCTGCGCAATCAGGTTTTCATTGTAACGGGTATCATGGGAGTGGACGAAAACATGCCCACCATATTCCACCCGAAAGCCATAGGCAGAAGGGATATTGTCGCCATGATCCACCAAGATCGCCCGGATCATCAGCCCGCCACGATCATAGACGACACCCTCGGTGTAGATATGCGGGACAATGCGCATATGCTCGGGGTCGATCTCATTGTCATTGACACGGATCGTGCGGTCAGGACGGGTGGCAAGCCAGGCGCCCTCGGCCAGGTCCATCAGCCCTTCGGGCCCGTACACCGTCAGCGGCCCGCCGCGCCCGGCCCAGCCCTGTGGGATAGTCCCTGACATCAACAGGTCAAAAATCCCGGAGTAATGATCGGAATGGTAATGCGACAAGATCACGGTATCGACATATCCCACGGGCACCCCAAGCTGCGACATGCGGATGACCGCGCCACGACCGCAATCGATCATGACCTTTTGATCGCCCGCCTCGATCAACGTCGCCGTGCCAAAGGCATGGATGCTGGGGTTGGGAATACCGGTGCCCAGCAATGTCACCTTCAAGGTGTCGTCATTCATGCGCGTCGCTCCTTGGCACGGCTGCAAGGCGATGCTTTCGCGCGGCCAGTTCACGCCGGATCTCGTCGCCATGCGCATCGAGGATGGGGGGGGCGGTCACACCTGTCTCAGGCTCGCCGTCAAAACTGTAGGGCGCGCGCACGGTGGTGAAGGTTTCACCCATCACGCCGGGAACCTCGACCTTGATCCCAAGATGACGAGCCTGGGGATCTTCGAGCGCCTCGTCGCTGTCATAGGCTGGCGAATACGGCAGACCGGCCGCCTCGAAGGCGGCGCACCAATCCGCGCGGCTGCGCGTGGCGAACACCGGCGTGAGAATCGAGATCAACTCATCTTGGTGATCGATCCGCGCCGCGCGCCCGGCAAAACGCGGATCATCGCGCAGATACGTCAAGCCAGTGGCATCCACCAAGCCATCCCAAAACTTGATGGGCGATGACAAATGAATCGCGATCCAAGTCTTGTCGGCGCAAGCGAACACATAGCTTTGTGACACCGAGGGGCGCGATAGCGGCCCCATGATTTCACCGGCGCTGTAGAAATGCGTGAAGCTGTCGAGGTTGAAATGGCACATCGCCTCAAGCATCGAAATATCGACGCGGCGCCCCTCACCCGATTTGGCACGCGCCGTCAACGCCGCCAAGACCGCCATAGCGGCATATTGGCCGGTAACGGCATCAGCGATGGCCGGCCCAATCACCCGAGGGCTCTCGGGCGGGGTCAAAAGCCGCAAATATCCCGCTGCCGCCTGCGCAACCGTGTCAAAGGTCGGCCGATGCATCGCAGGCCCAGAGGTTCCAAAACCCGATATCGCGCAATAGATCAGCCCCGGATTGATCGCCCGCAACGCCGCCTCTCCGACCCCCAGTTTCTCGGCGACGCCGGGCCGAAAATTCTGGATGAAAACATCAGCTGTTTCGATCAGTTCGAACAGCGTCTCGCGGTCGGCCTCTTGCTTGGTATCAAGGGCAATCGAACGTTTGTTGCGATTGTAGGTCTGGTAATGGGGCGAATAGAGCCCGCCCTTGAAGGCGCGGAACGGATCGCCTGTGCCCGGCAGCTCGACCTTGATCACATCGGCACCCAGATCGGCCAGATGCATCGCTGCGGCAGGACCGGTGATATAGGTGCCAAGCTCGATGACGCGGATATCGCTGAGAATTTTCATGGATCTTCATCAGCGCGGGCTTCGCGCCCTGACGTTTCGCCGTCGTAGCCGATGGCCAGATCAGCTTGATGGGACATGATGAAACCGATCGAGCGCAGCGACTCTTCGTACAGATGCGCCGATAGCCCCGCCGCGCGCGCCAGCAATGGCACAGCCTTCAGCGCCTCAAGCGGCCAACCGGCATCCAAGATCACAGCGGGAATGGCACCCGAGACATTGATCGGCAAAGGACGGCCCATGATGCCCGGCGCCTGGTCCGCGATGGTGCGCAAGACACCGACATGGCGGCCCGACAGCCCAAGCTCATCACATATCGCAAGCAGGCGATCGGCGCGCGGATCACCGCCCGCATGTTGCGGATGCCCAAGGCCCGGCACTTTTTGCTTATCGAGTTTCAGCCGCGTCAGGTGATCTTGCGCCGAAGCCGCCACATCGCCATCGGTGGCGTCTTGCAACACCTGGTGCAGGAAACGGCCCGCCGTCTCGGTCGAGCCTGCGACCACCGTCCCCATGCCCAAAAGCCCGGCCGCCATCGCGCCTTGCCAAGCATCAGGCCCGGCAGCAAGCGTCATGCGCGCGGCTTGAACACTGGGTACAAGACCATGCTCAGCGATCGAGACGAGGCATGCATCAAGCATACGGCGCTGCGCCTCTGAGGGGGGCTCGCCGATGACCAAGAGCCAGAAATAATCGCTGAACCCGATCTTGCCGATCAGATCATGGCAAAGATCGCGCCCGCGCACCGTGATGGATTGCGCATCCGAAGTCGCGATTGCGGTATATGGATTAGATTGCTTGCCGATCCGCATAGTTTTTTCGCACACCGAAAATATTTTCTCTTGTCGAAGGGTAAGCCTGCGGATTAGGCTTCGTCAAGCCAATTTGATCGGCCCGGCAAGAACGGATGCGAGGGACCAGCACATGAAAGATCTCAACCAATACACAATCACCCAGGCCGTTAAGGAAAGCTTCAAGACCGAGCCCGGAAGCCGGTTGGAGTCGCTTTTGCAGGGGTTGATCACGCATCTGCACGATTTCACGCGCGAACATAATGTGACCCATGAAGAATGGATGGGGACGCTGAATTTCCTTTATGATTGCGGTCAGATCTCAACCCCTGAGCGGCACGAGTTCATCTTGCTCTCCGATGTGCTGGGATGGTCGGCGCTGGTCGATATGATCAACACCAAGGGCGGCGCGACCGAAGGCTCCAACCTTGGGCCGTTCTACCTAGATGATGCACCGCGCAAGGCATTGGGCGGGGATCTGTCGGATGATCGCAGCGGCGTTGTCGTTCTGATGCACGGACGGGTCACGGACACGCTGAAAAACCCCCTGCCAGGCGCACAGATCGATACATGGCAAGCCGATGGCGCGGGCACCTATCCGATCCAGGAGCAAGGCCAAGACAAGTACGACCTGCGCGGCAAGTTCACCTGCGATGAGAATGCGCGCTACTATTACACGACTGTTCTGCCCAAGCCCTATACCGTTCCCTATGACGGGCCCGTGGGTCAGCTTTTGCGCGCGGGCAACCGCCACGCATGGCGCGCGCCGCATATGCATTTCATCGTCACCGCGCCGGGCATGTCGGGTATCACGACCGAGGTGTTTTTCAAAAACACCGACTATATCGACAATGACGCCGTAT
Source organism: uncultured Roseicyclus sp. (assembly GCA_964460185.1). Classification (GTDB taxonomy): domain Bacteria; phylum Pseudomonadota; class Alphaproteobacteria; order Rhodobacterales; family Rhodobacteraceae; genus JAVJPJ01. The sequence continues at coordinate 18,756 of CAYWTM010000048.1, forward strand.
TTGGCGTGCGTGGCAGCCTCATCGCCGAGATCAAACCCGCCAAGGATCTCGACACGCTTGGCTATGCGCTGGACAAGACGCCCGACGCCGTGATCGAATTCGATTTCGTTCTGGCACCGGGGGACTGATCAGAGGTGGACGACCAAACGCAACGGCCCACGGGCTTTGTAGAGGCACTCGCAAAGGGGATCGCGATCCTCGAGGCATTCGATGCCATGCATAGCGAAATGACCCTGTCAGAGGTGGCCCGCCGCGTGGCGATCTCACCGGCCGCTGCGCGCCGGGGCCTGATCACCTTGATCGAACTGGGCTATGTCGGGCAACGCGGCACCCGCTTTTATCTCAAGCCCAAGGTCATGGCGCTTGGATCGTGCTTTTACTTCGCCACGCGCATCGACGAGATCATCTTGCCCGATCTGCGCGCCTTGGTCGAAAAATTCGGCGATGCCTCTTCGGTCGGCACGTTGAATGACCAAAATGTCATATATGTCGCCCACCACTCCCAACAGCGTGCGCGCCGGGCCTCGGCTGTGGTCGGTGCAAGCTATCCGGCTTTTGCAACATCAATCGGACGCGTGCTATTGGCGGGCATGTCCGATGCTGAACTTGCATCATGGCTTGCCGCACTCGATCCGGTGCCGCTGACGGCGCGCACCATCACCGACAAGACGGAATTGCACACCGAGATCATGCGTGTGCGCGACCAAGGTTTTGCAACCACCGTGGATCAGCTGGACTACGGGATCACCGCCATCGCCGTGCCGATCATCAACGAGGCGGGCAAAACCGTCGCCGCGCTCAATAGCTCGGGCTATTCGGGCATGCTGTCGCCCCAAGATCTGGTCACCGGACGACTGTCGGAATTGCGCGTGGTCGCGAAGTCCATCGCTCAGCAGATCAACCGCTTCCCGACATTGCGCGCGGTTCTCGGCGACTGACCAACGCCCCCAGTGTCGCGACGCCCGCTATCGTTTTCATGCAGCGCAATCAGGCTTGACGCAGGGTGAAGCTGCGCGCTATTTTCGTATTAAGCAAATATTTTCGCATTGCGAAAAATTGATCCGATCATGCCGATCGGTGAAATACCGGGAGAGGACGATGAATACATCGCAGGCAATTGCCGCCAAAAGTTTGCAAGATGCGCTGGATGCAGCGGGGGGGCCGATTGCGCTTTTGCGCGCATCGCAGCTGGGCACGACGATTTTTCCCGGCATTCCGGCAGAGTTCACCAATTGGCGCGACGAGCAGCGCGCGTGGAAAGAAAGCGTCGCGCTTTTGGAACAAAGCTACCACATGACCGAGGTGCATGTGCGCGGCAGCGATGCCTTGGCCTTCATGGCAGGACTGATGACCAACCGCGCCGACAATTTCTCGGTCATGCGCGCAAAGCAGATCGTGATGTGCGGCCCGGATGGGCGAATGATCTCGGACGCCGTGCTGTTTCGCGAGGAAGAGGATTTCATGCGCGTTGTCGGCCCGCCCACGGCGGCCAACTGGGTGCAATATAACGCCCTGCACAGCAAGATGGACATCACCGTCACCCGTGACGAGAATTTCATCCGCCCGCGTGAAAGCCGCAATGTCTATCGCTTTCAATTGCAAGGCCCCAATGCGATGGCTTTGATGCAAGAAGTGACCGAAGGCACGCTTCCCGATATCAAGTTCTTCCACATGGGCAGCTTCACCATCGCGGGATGCACCGTGCGCGCCGTGCGCCACGGCATGGCCGGCACGCCCGGCTTTGAGCTGTATGGCCCGTGGCGAGACCAACAAGCCGTGCGCGCGGCCGTCGAGCGGATCGGTGAAAAATACGATCTGCGCAAGGCGGGCTCGGTAACATATGGCACCGCTGCGCAAGAATCGGGCTGGATGCCCCGCCCCCTGCCGGCGATCTACGAAAGCGCCGACATGGCCGGATACCGCGGCTGGATCCCCGCCCAAAGCTTCGAGGCGGCCGGCTCCTTGGGTGGCAGCTTTGTCTCGAGCAATATCGAAGACTACTACGTCGAGCCCTACGAGGTCGGCTATGGCGCATTGGTCAGTTTCGAGCATGACTTCATCGGGCGCGATGCCTTGGTCGAACGCAAAAAGACCCAGAAGCGGCGCAAGATGACGCTGATCTGGAACAATGACGATGTGTTCCGCGTCATGCAAAACGCGCTGCGCACGGATGGGCCGCGCAGCAAGTTCATTTCGCTGCCGGTCCCGATGTATTCTTCGTTCCAGGCAGATCAGGTCTTGGTCGGCGGCAAGCCTGCCGGGGTATCGAACTGGATGTCCTACTCGTCCAACGCGGGCGCGATCTTGTCGACCGCCTTGATGGATCTGGAGCATTGCGACCTGGGCAAAGAGGTAAAGGTGCTTTGGGGTGAACCCGACACCCTGCGTCGCACCGTCGAGGCCCATGAGCCATGCGAAATCCGCGCAACCATCGCGCCGGTTCCCTATTTCGACAAGACCATCAAGAAAGACGGATAGGTTCCCATGGCACCGGCGAATACCGCGACCCAACGCAACTCAAGCCCCTCAGTGCCCGAGAAATGCTGCTTGAGCACCGCAATGTGTTTTGTTTGACAGCACCCATGAGGTCGGCTTCAACTCGTGCTCCTTGTTCTACACCGCTTTCAAGCGGGAAAGGGGCATGACGCCCACCAGTTACAAAAACGCTGTAGCCAAGGTGAAGACTGCCAATGACAAGGCGTCCATTGTGAGGGCCAGAGCCATGACATCCGGAAACAGACTACAGATCCGTCCGTATGACCCAAGTGATTGGCCCCGTCTGTGCGTCATTCACGATGCGGCGCGCAAAGACGAGCTCGCCTATACGGTTGGCGTCGCGGCCTTCCGTTCCCTTGAAGAAACCTTCGAAGATGAAGGGTTGTTCGACGCTGAACTGGTGGTGGCCGAGCGAGACGGTACCGTGGCAGGTTTTGCGGCCTTCGACGAAACAGAACTGACGTGGCTCTATGTCGATCCTGCGCTGTCACGTTGTGGCGTTGGACGCGCGCTTCTGCGCCATGCCATGAACCGAAGCACCGGGAACATGCAGATTGATCTGCTTGAAGGCAACATTCCCGCTCAGGCGCTTTACGCCTCGGAAGGCTTCGTGATCACTGACCGGCGAGAAGGAAACCTCATTGGAAATGAGAGCTTCTCGGCGACCGGCCTTGTGCTTCGCCACTACGGTTGAGCAAAGAACAACCGCAATCTGTCACCGATCGGAACGACCCAGAATTGCAGGTCTATACCTGACAACAAGGAGGCCGGGGGGGCTGCCAGACGGGTTCGAGCCAGTCGCACCAAGGACAGTGATGCTGTCCCTTATGCCGCGCAGAGACCACGCCATTCGGCCAGAGCGGCGGCGCGGTTGGCCTTGAAGAGGTGTCGGCTGGAGAGACTGCGTTCCTGGTTGAAGTGGTTGAAGACGGAGGCGTGAAAGGATGCGAACTTCTGCAGACTTCGCATTCGTCTGAAGCGCACCCTTGCAGACAGCGTCAAGATCAACATCCGCTACGTCGCGTCAAGGGCGCGGCCCAACCCTCGTGATCAACCGCCCGCCAAAGGTAGTGCTGCTTGCCGTTGATCTTCACG
>CAYWTM010000049.1:0-22021 GCA_964460185.1 uncultured Roseicyclus sp.
CGCGTGGTCTCGGTGCCTGCCGGAACCCAAGTGTTCGCGCCGGGCCAATCGGCCGACAACCTGCTGCTGTTGCTCCAAGGAACGGTGCGCGTTCAGCAAAAATCCGATACCGGGCGCGAGGTGTTCCTGTACCGCGTCCACGCTGGCGAAAGCTGCGTTCTGACCACGGCGTGCATGCTGGCCTTCGAAGAGTATTCCGCCGATGGCATCGCCGAAACAGAGGTCACCGCCGTCGCCATTCCGCGCGCCACGTTCGACGATCTGGCCGGGCGCTCGCCGGTGTTCCGCGAATTCATCTTCAAGGCTTATTCCCGCCGGATCACCGACCTGTTCACCCTGATCGACGATATCGTGTTCCAGCGCATGGATGTGCGGCTGGCGTCCCGTTTGCTGGAACTGGCGGATCACGATGACGCCGTGCATGCGACCCACCAGGTGCTTGGAACCGAGCTTGGCACGGCGCGCGAGGTCGTTTCGCGCACCCTGGCGGAATTCCAGCGCCGGGGATGGGTCGAACAATCCAGGGGCGAGGTGCGGCTGGTGGGTCGACCGGCGCTCGAACGCCTTGTCAGGTCGGCGGGCGAACGCTGATCCCGGCCCTTTGGGCGCATCTTTCCGGTTTGGTGACGATGTCACCGAAGGGTCGGACCTGCACGTGCAATACCGTTCGCATGATGATTCCCAAAGGAGGATGAAATGACCAAGAACATGGGCAAGATCGACCGGGGCGTGCGCCTTTTGGCAGCCGTGGCGCTGGTCGCGATCGCATTCGGAACCGAGGTCGCCAGCGTGGGCGTCCTGCATTGGCTGGCGCTTGGCGTTGCAGCCGTCTTTACCCTGACGGCGATCGTGGGCAACTGCCCGCTTTACAGCATTGTCGGCATCAAGACCTGCCGGGCGTCGTAATCATGGTAACAGAATTTACACCTTGGGCGTCGCTTTCGGGCGGCGTTCTGATCGGTATGGCGGCGGTTCTGCTGATGGCGTTGAACGGTCGGGTCATGGGGGCGACGGGCATTCTTGCCGGCGCCATATTCGACCGGTTCACCGGCGATACCGGATGGCGCGTGGCGCTTTTGGCGGGGATGCTCAGCGGCCCTGCGGTCGTGCGTCTTGTCACGGGGTCCTTTCCCGCGATCGAGGTTCCGACATCGACGCTTGCGCTGATGATCGGCGGCTTGATCGTCGGTGCGGGCGTCACCTTCGGATCGGGCTGTACGTCGGGGCACGGGGTGTGCGGCATGGCGCGGCTGTCGCGTCGGTCGATTGCCGCGACACTGGTCTTCATGGCCGCGACATTCGCCACGGTCTTTGTCATCCGTCATGTGCTGGGGGGCTGAAGCATGCGTTGGATAGCCCTTTACCTCGTCGGACTGGTCTTTGGCGTCGGCATCTCGATTTCGGGCATGGCGAACCCGGCCAAGGTTCTGAATTTCTTTGATGTCGCAGGGACGTGGGATCCGTCGCTGGCCTTCGTCATGGGCGGTGCGGTCGTGGTGGCCTTTCTGGGCTACCGGGTCGTTCTTGCCCGGCCCAAACCGGTCTTTGACAAGACGTTTCAATTGCCGGCCTCCAAGACAATCGACGCCCGTCTTCTGGGTGGGTCGGCGGTCTTTGGGATCGGCTGGGGCATCGCCGGGTTCTGTCCGGGTGGGGCGCTGCCGGCGCTCGGCACGCTGAACACCGATGTCATCTTGTTTGTTGTGGCCCTGGTCGCCGGCATGTGGCTGGCGCGGCGGATCCCACGCATTCTGAATACGGCGCGCGCGCCTGTTAAAACCTGAAGGAGAAGCAGATGAGCACTTATCCCACGGACACCTCCGTCAAACCCGAGGTCAAAGGCTTTTTCGACGCCGCGACCAACACCATCAGCTACGTGGTGAAGGACCCCGGTTCGAACGCCTGCGCGATCGTCGATAGCGTCATGGATATCGACTATGCCGCCGGTCGCATCAGCTATGACCATGCAGATCAGATCATCGCCTATGTGCAGGACCAGGGGCTGAAGGTCGAATGGCTGATCGAAACCCATGTCCATGCCGACCACCTGTCCGGCGCCCCCTACATCCAGCAAAAGCTGGGTGGCAAACTGGGCATCGGGCGCAACATCACGGTCGTGCAAGACACCTTTGGCAAGGTCTTCAACGAAGGCACCGAATTTCAGCGTGACGGATCGCAATTCGACAAGCTGTTCGACGAGGGCGACACCTACACGATCGGTGGCATGTCGTGCTTTACCATGCATACCCCCGGCCACACGCCGGCGTGCATGGTGCATGTGGTGGGCGATGCGGCCTTCGTGGGCGATACGTTGTTCATGCCAGATGGCGGATCGGCGCGCGCGGACTTTCCCGGCGGCGACGCGGGCGAGTTGTACGACTCGATCCAGAAGGTGTTGAGCCTGCCGGACGAAACCCGCCTGTTCATGTGCCACGATTACGGCCCCAATGGCCGCGACATCCAGTGGGAAACCACCGTGGCCGAGGAAAAGGCCCACAATATCCACGTGGGCGGCGGCAAGACGCGGGACGAGTTCATCAAGTTCCGCACCGAACGCGATGCGCAGCTGGACATGCCCAGGCTGATCATCCCGTCCCTGCAGGTCAACATGCGGGCAGGCAAACTGCCGCCAGCGGACACCGACGGCAAGACCTTTCTGAAGGTTCCCGTCAACACGCTGTGAGCTTTGAATTCCGCTGATGCGGGCGGCCCGATTGCTGTCGCCCGCACCCCCTGCGCCCCATTCCGGAGGAACCAAGATGGATATCAGAAAAATCGACGACTCGCTTTCGGTCGGGCCGCAACTCCTGGCGCAAGATGTCGCCTCGCTGCACACCCTTGGGTTTCGCGCCATCGTGTGCAACCGGCCCGATGGCGAAGGGTCCGATCAGCCGACCCACGAGGAAATCAGGGTCGCGGCCGAGGCGGCGGGCCTGGAATTTCGCTACCTGCCCGTGAACCCGGGGTCCGTGTCGGACGAGACCGCCGCCGCCTTTGAAGAGGTCTTGCGCGATCTTCCGGGGCCGGTCATGGCCTATTGCCGGACCGGAACCCGGTCGGCTACCTTGTGGTCGCTGGCACAGGCCCGCACCCATCCCTTGCCCGAAATCCTGGCGCGCACAAAGGCGGCAGGCTATGACATGGCCGGTGTTGCGCGCCGCATCGCCAATGGCGGCAAGACCCCGACCGACACCGGCGATGCCCATTACAAGGTGGTGATCGTGGGGGCGGGGGCGGCCGGGATCTCGGTCGCGGCAAGCCTCAAGCTGCGCATGCCCGGCCTCGAGGTCGCGCTGATCGACCCGGCCGATATCCATTATTACCAACCCGGCTGGACCATGGTGGGCGGCGGGATCTTCACCGCGCAATCCACTGCTCGCACCATGGGCAGCCTGATCCCCGCAGGGGTCCACTGGATCAAGTCGGCGGTTGCGGCTTTCGAACCTGACAAGAACGCCATCATCCTCGATGGATGCCGGGTTGTGACCTATGACCGCTTGATCGTGTGTCCCGGCTTGAAACTGGACTGGGCCAAGGTCGAGGGGCTTGAGGAAACACTGGGCCGCAATGGCGTCACCTCCAACTACCGCTACGACCTGGCGCCCTACACATGGCAGCTGGTCGACAGCATGAAGACCGGGCGTGCGATTTTCACGCAGCCGCCGATGCCGATCAAATGCGCCGGCGCCCCGCAAAAGGCGATGTATCTGTCCGGTGACGCTTGGCATCGCAAGGGCGTGCTCAAGAACATCGACATCCAGTTCATGAACGCGGGCGGGGTTCTGTTCGGCGTGAAGGACTATGTGCCGGCGCTGATGGAATACGTGAAGAAATACGACGCCACGCTGAATTTCTTTAACAACCTGGTGGCCATCGACGGGCCGTCGAAGACCGCGACCTTCGATGTTGCGGCCCCCGATCAGGAGGTGCGACGCGTCGATGTCGAGTTCGACATGATCCATGTCTGCCCGCCCCAGACAGCGCCCGATTTCATCCGTGTCTCGCCCCTGGCCGACGCGGCCGGGTGGATCGACGTGGATCAGGCCACCCTGCGCCACAAGAGCTATGACAATATCTGGTCGCTGGGGGACGTGATGAACGCACCCAACGCGAAGACCGCCGCCGCCGCGCGCAAGCAGGCGCCGACGGTGGCCGACAACGTGGTCGCAGACATCGAGGGCCGCGCGCCGGTATCGCAATATGATGGCTACGGGTCGTGTCCGCTGACGGTCGAGCGCGGCAAGATCGTGCTGGCCGAGTTCGGCTATGGCGGTACCTTGCTGCCGTCATTCCCGAAATGGCTGCTGGATGGCACCAAGCCCACGCGCATGGCGTGGCTGCTGAAGGAAAAGATCCTGCCGCCCATCTACTGGCAGGCGATGCTGCGTGGCAAGGAATGGATGGCGCATCCCGAAAAGGTCACGGTGTCCGCCGATTGATGTCAGGCGCCCCCTGACCCCCAAGAGACAGCACGGGCGGGCCAATGCCCGCCCCTTCGGAGCAAAGATGAACATCAGCACCTATTTCCCGATCCTTGACTGGGGCCGCCATTATAACCGCCAGGCCCTGTCCAATGACCTGATCGCCGCGGTGATCGTGACCATCATGCTGATCCCGCAATCGCTGGCCTATGCGCTGCTGGCGGGGTTGCCGCCCGAGGCGGGGCTATATGCCTCCATCGCGCCGATCATTCTTTATGCGATCTTCGGCACGTCGCGGGCGCTGGCCGTGGGGCCGGTGGCGGTGGTGTCGCTCTTGACCGCGTCTGCGGTGGGGCAGGTGGCCGACCAGGGCAGCATGGGCTACGCGGTCGCGGCGCTGACGCTGGCGTTCATGTCCGGGGCGTTCCTTGTGCTGCTGGGGCTGCTCAGGCTGGGTGGACTGGCCAATTTCCTCAGCCATCCGGTGATTGCCGGGTTCATCACGGCGTCGGGCATCTTGATCGCCACCAGCCAGGTCAAGCATATCCTTGGGGTTGATGCGGGCGGCCATACCTTGCCTGAAATGGTAAGCTCTCTGGCCGGCCAGCTGGGGCAGATGAACTGGCGCACCGTGGTCATCGGCGTTGCCGCGACGGGCTTTCTGTTCTGGGTACGCTTGGGGCTGAAACCGTTCCTGCGCCGTCTGGGGCTGGGCCCGCGCGCCATCGATGTCATCGCCAAGGCCGGCCCGGTCTTTGCCGTGGCCGCCACCACGGCGGCGGTCTGGGGCCTTGAGCTGTCGGCGCAGGGTGTGTCGATCGTGGGCGAGGTGCCGCAAAGCCTGCCGCCGCTGACCATGCCGGGCCTTGATCCCGACTTGCTGCGACAACTTCTGGTGCCCGCCATCCTGATTTCCATCATCGGCTTCGTCGAATCCGTGTCCGTGGCGCAAACGCTGGCGGCCAAGAAGCGCCAGCAAATCGATCCGAACCAGGAACTGATCGGGCTGGGTGCCGCAAATCTGGGGGCGGCCTTTACCGGCGGGTTCCCGGTGACGGGCGGCTTTTCGCGCTCTGTCGTCAATTTCGATGCGGGGGCCGAAACCCCGGCTGCGGGCGCCTATACCGCCGTGGGTCTGGCCATCGCGGCACTGGCGCTGACGCCGCTGATCTATTTCCTGCCCAAGGCGACGCTGGCGGCCACGATCATCGTGGCGGTGCTGAGCCTTGTGGATCTGTCGATCCTGAAAAAGACATGGGCCTATTCCCGCGCCGATTTCGCGGCCGTGTTCACGACCATCGTGCTTACGCTTGGCCTTGGGGTCGAGATCGGGGTGGCCGCAGGTGTGCTGTTGTCCATCGCGTTGCACCTTTACAGCACGTCGCAGCCCCACGTGGCCGAGGTGGGGCTGGTCCCCGGCACACAGCATTTCCGCAACGTGAACCGCCACGCGGTCGAGACCGATCCCACCCTTTTGACCCTGCGCGTGGATGAAAGCCTCTATTTCGTGAATGCGCGTTTCCTGGAGAACATGATCCAGAGCCGAATCGCGGCCAACAGCCCGATCAAGAATGTCGTCTTGATGTTCTCTGCGGTGAACGACGTGGATTTTTCGGCGCTCGAAAGCCTTGAAGCGATCAATGAAAAGCTGCGTGACCTGGGGATCGGCCTGCACCTGTCCGAGGTGAAGGGGCCGGTGATGGACCGATTGCGCAGCTCGCACCTGATCGACGCGCTCAATGGCAGGGTGTTTCTGTCGCAATATGACGCGTGGCGCGATCTGGCCCGCTCTCCGGTGCCTGCGCGCGCGGCGGAATGATCGCCGGGCTTCGGCCCTGCGCGCCTAGCTCGCCCTGTCGCTTCGGGCAGGCAGGTTGTGCGGCGTGATGACCTGAACATCGCTCAGCAGCCGGGTCGCGGTCGCCGGCGTCAGCCGATGGTAGGAGGCCACGGCCCCGAACAGGGCCCTCATATCGGCTTCCAGATCGTGGTGCAGGATGAAATCGATGGCGCCGTCGTCCAGAAGGCGGCGGTTTTCGGCATCGAGATCATGGGCGATATAGACCGTTGGGGCCTGTCCATGATCGGCCAGTGCTTTGCGGATGGCCGCGTTCCCGCCGCCCATCGAATAGACCGCCGACACCCGGTCGATCCCTTGCAACAATCCGGCAAGCTGCCGTTCCGTATCGCCGGACAGCCCACCCGCGCCGCTGACATCCACGATGTCATGCCCCGGTTTCAGCTGGCCGAACAGGGCGCGAAAAGCCTTGTAACGTTCGGTTTCCCCCAAAAAGGACTCCTGGCTGCGGCTGGTCAGGACAGTGCCCTGCGAACCGGGAAGGCCGCGCGCCAGAAGATAGGCGGCCGTGCGACCCGCATTCGTGTTGTCCAGGCCGATATAGGCCTGCCGGTCGGTGCCGGTGATGTCGGTCACCAGCGTGAAAACGGGAATACCGGCCGCGCCCAGCCGGTTGACCATGTCGCGAACCGGTGCCGTGTCGCGGGCCTTGAGGCAGACGGCCTGGCTGCCACGCTTCTGGATGCGGGCAAGGCAGGCGACCACGTCCGTCTCGGTCATGACCTCCTGCATGAAAAACCGAGGGCGAATGACGGCGCCTGCCAGCGACGGAAGGATGGTGTCAGCGGCGCGGCGGATTTCCGCGCTGAACCGTCGCGGGGCTTCGACCACGACATCCACGAACAATCGCCGCCCCCGCGCCGCCAGTTGCTGTTCCTGCGCCGCAAGTTCGCGCAACGCGGCACCAACCCGGTTTCGGGTCTGCGGGCTGACATGGGCACGGCCGTTCAGGACACGGTCCACCGTAGCCGTTCCAAGCCCTGCCTGACGGGCGATTTCCTTGATCGGGAAGCGGTGGGTCATTGATGTATTCTTGATGTGTTTTCGGATCCACGCAAGCCCGTGTTGTGGCTATCATCGGGCGCAACATCACGAGGAGGGATCACGATGAACAAGATGACAGCCGCACCGCGCCCCGGATTTTACGCCACCGCCGCGTGCAACCTTGATGATTTCGCGGCGCTCACCGGGCGCCGTGTCGACATGTCGGATATCCCTCATGCCGAGGACGCCCCCAAAAACATTCCCATCTATGACATGGTCAAATGGTCCGCGTCGCTCGAAACGCCCGAGACACGCGCCACTCTGATGGCGGAATGGGCGCGGATCCTGAAAGACGGGGCAGGGGTGTTGGTGCTGAAAGGCGCCTGTGCGGATCTGGATGCCATCGATGCGGCAACAACCGCCTACGAGGCGATCATCGCCCGCGAAAAGGCGGAAAACGGCGGCGGCGCCGACCATTTCGCGGCGGCCGGCAGCAATGACCGCATCTGGAACTCGCTGCAAAAGCTTGCGCTTGAGGCGCCCGGAACCTTCATCCGCTATTTCGCGACACCGGCCATCGATGCGGCCTGCGAGGCGTGGCTTGGCCCCAACTACCAGATGACCGCGCAGGTCAATCTGGTGCATCCCGGCGGCAAGGCGCAGCAGGCGCACCGCGATTATCACCTCGGGTTCCAGACGGCCGAGGTCAGCGCGACCTATCCCGCCCATGTGCATGATCTGTCGCCGCTGATGACGTTGCAGGGCGGGATTGCCCATTGCGACATGGACATCGAGGCGGGTCCGACGAAACTCTTGCCGTTTTCCCAGCTGTATCGCCCCGGCTATGCCGCCTGGCGGCGCGAGGATTTCCGCGCCCATTTCGAGGCGCATTGCGTGCAACTGCCCCTGTCCAAGGGGGATGCGATATTCTTCAATCCGGCGCTGTTTCACGCCGCCGGCGAAAACCGGAGCACCGATATCCACCGCATGGTGAACCTGTTGCAGGTGTCGTCGGCCTTTGGGCGTGCGATGGAAACCGTCGACCGGCCCGCGATGTGCCGCGCGCTTTTCGTGCCGTTGTGCAAGGCCTGGACGGGGGGGCAACTGACCGAAGCGCAGCTTGACGCCGTGATCGGGTCCAGCGCCGAGGGGTATTCCTTTCCCACCAATCTCGACCGGGACCCGCCGGTGGGCGGGCTGGCCCCGGAAACGCAGCAGGCCCTGCTGAAACGGTGCGTGCTGGATGGCTGTGATCGCGATACCTTTGCGCGCCTTCTGGCCGAACAGGGGATGCGCCAGTTGCCCTGACAGGCTTGCCCGGCGCGCGGGTCTCTGCCAAGACCGGGGGTGCAAACCACCCCCCGGAGACCCCATGCGCCTACTGGATCCGTATCACCCGTTTTTCCGCCCGGCATGGCGGCGCTACCTGATGGTCGCCGTTACCTTTGCGTGGGCCGGTGTCGAGTGGAGCTTTGACAACACGGTCTGGGCCTACCTGTTCGCGGGCATTGGCGGGTTCCTGGCGTGGAACCTGATCCTGACGTGGAAAGACCCCGAAAACGACGGTTAGCCGGTCAAATCCACCGGCTGCCCGGTTTCGCGCGACAGGGTTGCGGCATCGGCCAGGATCTGCGCCTGCAATCCGTCGTGAATACCCGGATCCGCGGTGCCTTTGCCCGTGGCCGCGTCCACGAAGGCGCGCATTTCCGACAGGTAGGCGGCCTGGTAGCGTTCAAGAAAGAAATGCTGCGCGGGCGCGCGTGCGAATCCCGTCTGGGTGGCCAGTTCCACGGTGGTTTCCAGCTGGTTTTCCGCCCGCAACATACCCTTTTGCCCATGCACCTCGATGCGCTGGTCATAGCCATAGGCCGCCCGGCGCGAATTCGAGATCTGGCAGATGCGTCCGCTCGCGGTGGTCAGGATCACGGCGGCCGTATCCACGTCACCGGCCTCGCCTATGGCGGGATCGACGAGCGCGGCCCCCATCGCATGCAGGCGCACGAATTCCTCGCCCATCAAGAACCGCGCCATGTCGAAATCATGGATCATCATGTCCCGGAACAGACCGCCCGATCGCACGATATACGACACCGGCGGCGGTGCGGGGTCGCGCGAGGTGATGGTGACCAGTTCCACGGCACCGATATCGCCCGCCGCGATCCGGGCGCGCAAAGCGGCGAAGTTCGGGTCGAAACGGCGGTTGAACCCGGTCAGAAAGGTCACGCCCTCTGCCACGACCACGTCCATGCAGTCGCGGATGTTGTCGACGGACATGTCGATGGGTTTCTCGCAAAAGATCGCCTTTCCTGCGCGGGCCGCACCCTGGATCAGGTCGAAATGGGTGTCTGTGGGCGTGCCGATGACCACGGCGTCGATGTCGCCGGAGGCCAGGATCGCGTCGGCGGACCGTATCTCGGCGCCGGTTGTCCGGGCCAGCGCCTGGGCCGCGGCGGGCAAGGCATCGGCCACGGCCACGACCGTGGCATCGTCCAGCCCCTTGATGCTGCCGGCATGAACCTGGCCGATCCGGCCACATCCCAGAAGTCCAATTCTCAGCATAGCGTCACACCCTTCCCGAGGCGCCAAACCCACGGATGACCGCCCGCGCGGCCTCGACCATGGGGGCATGTGTTTCTTTCAGGATCGCGACCCGGTCGAACCGTGCTTGGTCGGCATTGACAGCCGATCGCAACGCCGCCCCGAAGGCCATCCTGAGTTCCGTTCCGATATTGAATTTGCAGATCCTTGATGTCGTTGCCAGATGCAGGCGCTGTGCCATCGGCACCCCCGATCCGCCATGGATCACCAGCGGCACCTCGGTCAGGGCCTCGATCGCGCGAATGCGCGGTTCGTCCAGGCCGCCTTCGTGGTCTTGCTGCAGGTGAACGTTTCCCACCGAAATAGCCATCGCATCCACCCCGCTGTCACGGGCGAATATCGCGGCCTCCTGCGGGTCGGTGCCGGCGGAATTTTCGCCGCCCGAATAGCCCACGAACCCGATCTCCCCCTCGCACGAGATCCCGGCCGCATGGGCCAGGGCGGCCACGGCCGCGGTTTCGTCGATGTTTTGCTGCAGGGGCTTGCGCGAGCCGTCATACATCAGCGAGGTAAAGCCGCTGTCCAGCGCCTCCCTGCATTCCTCGAAGGTGTAGCCGTGATCCAGATGCGCCACCACGGGCACGTCGACACTGTCAGCCAGGTTGCGGAACATCGCGCCCAGAACGGGCAGGGGCGTGTGCGCGCGGCACGACGGCCCGGCCTGCAAGATCACCGGGGCGCGTTCGGCCTGGGCTGCCATGGCGTAGGCGCGCATGTCCTCCCACCCCAGGCAGACCAGACCGGGCACGGCATAGCCGCCCTTGAGCGCGGGGCGCAGGACGTCGGAAAGCGTTGCAAGCGTCATTTGAATTTCGCCACCATGTCCATGATGCCGGGGATCGTGTGCAGCTGCTCGGCATGGGTGGGTTGGAAATACTGTTTCAGACTGCGCTGGCTGAGGCCGCCGAGGATGGTGAAATAATACATCTCGTAGCCCGGCAACACGCAGCACGGGTGATAGCCCTTGTCGATCAACACCGTGGACCCGTTCACGATGTGATAGGCATCGCCCGGTTCATTATCCACCCGCTGCAGCATCTGCAGGCCCGAACCGTAGTCGGGTTTGAACCGGAAATTGTAGCATTCGTCGTGCCGCGTTTCGTCCGGCAGACGGTCGGTGTCGTGCTTGTGGCTGGGAAAGCCGGACCAGCCACCGGCCCCCACGGTGAAAAGTTCTGATACAAGAAGCCGGCCGACCCGGTCATGATGGCCCGCGCCGAGGATATGCTTGATCTTGCGGTGGGTCTTGGTGTCGTCGCTGCCGTATTGCACGAGGTCGAGGTCGGCCGACCGTACGGCAAAGGGCTTGAGCGTCTCGCCGAATTGCGCGCCCGCGACGAAGGTTTCGGTGTCGGTCAGCGCGGTGATCCGCGCGCCGGTATCGGTGGGCACGTAGACGCCTTCGGGGTCGCCATCCCAGACATCCGCCCCGCGATTGCCGATATCGGCAAAGGTTTGTCCGCCCGTCTCGACGGTGACGGTGCCGGTCGCAGGGACAACGCAGGTTTCATACCGCGCCAGCCTGTAGTCGAAGGTTTCGCCGGCCCTGAGCTTGACGATGTTGAAATAGGTCAGTGGCACCAGGGCATTGTCGACATCGACAATGGCCTGGTTGCGGTTGTCATAAGGCGCAATATGCATCGAATATCCTTTCAGGCCGCGCTTGCGCCGGGGTGATCTCGCAAGAACTGGTCCAGTTCGTCTCGTGTGGGCATGGCCGGCGCACAGCCGACCCGCGCCACCACCATCGCCGCCGAGGCCGACCCTTGCAGGACCGCGTCACGTACGCTTTGCCCTGCGGCCAGGCCGCTGACGAATCCGCCCATGAAGCTGTCGCCCGCACCGGTCGGTTTCAGCGCTTCGGTGCGGTAGATACCGGTCGTGATCTCACCCTCGGGGGTGATGGTGATCGCGCCCTTTTCGCCCATCTTGTAGACCGCGATCCGTGCGCCGCGCGCGACCAGGTCCCGCGCCTTGTCGAGCCCCTTGTCATAGTCACCCGCCATGAAACCGAATTCCACGTCATTGCCGACAATGACGTCGCACATGGCACCCGCGCGGGAATAGACATCTGCCGCGACCTGCGCGGAGGGCCAGGAATAGGGGCGATAGTCGATGTCGAAGATCAGCGGCAGGCCCGCCGCCCTTGCGATCTCGAACCCGCGAAAGGCAGCACCGCGCGAGGGTTCGGCGGCGAAAACGGTGCCCGTGGTGATGAGCGCCGAATACGCGGCGTAATCCACGCCCTCCACATCCGCCGACGTCATCTCGAAATCGGCGGCGCCATTGCGGTAGATGACCGATTGGTGATCCTCGATGGTGGTTTCCACCACCGCCAGCGAATTGCGCGCCTCGCCGCCCACCGATCGCACATGCGCCCGCCCGATCCCGTATTTGTCCAGCTCATTGAGCGCGAAGCGCCCGATGGCGTCGTCGGACACGCAGGTGACAAGATCGGCGCTGCCGCCGAGCCTGGTGATCGCCACCCCGATATTGGCAGACGATCCGCCCAGGCAGGCGAAGAACTGCGTCGCATGTTCGGTCTTGGTGCCGGGCGGGTCGGGGTAGAAATCCATCCCCGCGCGCCCGATGATCACGAATTTTCCGCCCTTCAGGCGCCCCAGATCGGCCATCAGACGCCCTGCCTTTGCTTGGCGCGCACGGCCTCGATCTCGGCATGCTTTTCGCGCACGTTCGGATTGTCGGACACCTCGGGGGTGCCCACTTCCCACCAGGTATGGCCCTCGGCGGTCCAGCCTTCGTAGGGATCCACCTTCATCACGATCACGCAGGTCTTTGTGGCGGCCTTGGCGCGGGTGAACGCCTCGCCCAACTCGGCCGGGTTGGCGACGGTCACGGCGTCGGCGCCCATGGATCTGGCATGTTCCTCGAAATCGACGGCGAAAGGGTCCGGCACCGTCGGGCAATCGGCGATCAGGTTGTTGAAGCTGTCCTGCCCGGTATTGTTCTGCAGCTTGTTGATGACGGCAAAGCCCCCATTGTCGAGCACCAGCACGATCAGTTTTTTCTGCGTCAGAACAGAGGAGTAGATGTCGGAGTTCATCAAGAGGTAGCTGCCGTCGCCCACGAAGACGATGGTGTCGCGGTCGGGTTCGACCTGTGACTGTGCGATACGGGCGCCCCATCCGCCGGCAATCTCGTAGCCCATGCACGAAAAGCCGAACTCCACATCCACCGTGCCGATATCCAGCGTGCGCCAGTTGGCCGTGACCTCGGCCGGAAGACCGCCCGCCGCCGTCACCACCCGGTCGCGCGGATCGCACAGATCGTTCACCACGCCGATGGCCTGCGCATAGGAATTCGGCCGGTTGCCGTGGGCCACGTTATCCGCGACATACGCGTCCCACGCCTTGCGCTCGGCCTGCGCCTGCGCCGTCCAGCTTTCGGGCGCGCGGTAGCCGGCCATGGCGGCGCCCAGGGCCGTGAGCCCAAGTCTGGCATCCCCCACGACGGGCAGCGACATATGCTTCATCGCGTCGTGACGCCCCACGTTCAGCCCGATCAGTTGGGCGTCTTTCGCGAACGCCGTCCACGATCCGGTGGTGAAATCCTGCAGGCGGGTGCCCACGGCAAGCACCACATCGGCCTGTTCCGCGATGGCGTTCGCGCTGTTTGATCCGGTCACACCGATAGGCCCGATATTCAACGCGTCGGTCGCCAGCATGTTGGCGCGTCCGGCGATGGTTTCGACCACGGGGACGCCGTGTGCCGTGGCGAAGGCCGCCAGTTCGGCAACCGCGCCGGAATACTGGATGCCGCCGCCTGCGATGATCATCGGGCGTTTGGCCGATTTCAACAGCGCCGCCGCTTCGGCCACCTCGTCCGGGTCGGGGGCCTGCCGCCTGATGCGGTGGACCCGGCGGGCGAAAAATTCGGCCGGGTAGTCATAGGTCCAGCCTTGCACATCTTGCGGCAGCGCCAGGAAGGCCGGGCCGCAATCGGCGGGGTCCAGCATGGTGGCAAGCGCCGCCGGCAGCGACTGGATGACCTGCGCGGGGTGCGTGATCCGGTCCCAGTAGCGGGTGACGGGTTTGAAGGCATCGTTCACCCCCATTGTCGGGTTCCCGAAATGCTCCAGCTGCTGCAGGACCGGGTCGGGCAGGCGGGTCAGGAATGTGTCGCCGCACAGCATCAGCATCGGCAACCGGTTGGCATGGGCCAGTGCCGACGCCGTCAGCAGGTTGGCCGTGCCGGGTCCGGCACTGGCCGTGCAGAACATGAACCGCCTGCGCAGGTGGTATTTCGCATAGGCGGCGGCGGCGAAGCCCATGCTTTGTTCGTTTTGCCCGCGATACAGGGGCATCTCATCGCGGACCGGGTACAAGGCTTCGCCCAGGCACGGAACATTGCCATGCCCGAATATGCCGAAACCGCCGCCGCAGATCCGCGTCTGGACGCCGTCGATATCGATGAACTGGGCCATCAGATAGCGGACGATGGCCTGTGCCGTGGTCAGCCGGATGGTGGTGCCGGATGCAGTCATGTCTCCTCCCCCGTGCGCGTCGTGGTCATGCGTGCCGCCGATTGGCAGTTGCGAAGCGCGCCGGGTCAGGATACGAATTTTGCAACCGGTTGCAACCGGACTCGTGCAAGGGAGGGCACAAATTGGACGAGATAGGAATCGGCCTGGTCGGTGGTGGCTACATGGGCAAGGCCCACGCGGTGGCCATGGCGGCGGTCGGCGCGGTGTTTTCCCCCGCATTGCGGCCACGCCTTGCGGTGATCGCGGCGTCCAGCCCGGCATCCGCGGAAACCTACCGCGCGGCATTCGGGTTCGCCCGCGCAGCCCGCGACTGGCAGGATCTTGTGGCCGATCCGGCGGTCGAAGCGGTGGTGATTGCCTCGCCGCAGGTCACGCACCGCGCCATCGCCGAGGCGGCCTTTGCCGCCGGCAAGCCCGTGTTTTGTGAAAAGCCGCTTGGCGCCTCTTTGCAGGACGCGCGCGCCATGGTGGCGGCGGCCGAGGCGTCGGGCCTGCCCAACATGATCGGCTTCAACTACGTGCGCACACCTGCCACCCAGTTCGTGCGTCAATTGCTGGCCGAGGGCGCCATCGGAGAGGTGACCTGGTTCCGGGGCGAACATACCGAGGATTTTCTGGCCGATCCCGACATTCCCGCCAATTGGCGCACGACCGGGCAGGGCAACGGCACCATGGGCGATCTGTCACCGCACATGATCAACTGCGCGCTGGCCCTGATGGGCGACATCACGGAAATTTCGGCCCGGATCGAAACGGTCCATGCAACCCGCCCCGGCCCGGACGGGCCGGTCGCGGTCGACAATGACGATCAGGGCCAGATGATGGTGCGGTTTGCCTCGGGGGCGATGGGGCATCTGTATTTCAGCCGCGTGGCGACGGGCCGAAAGATGGGCTATGCCTATGAAATACATGGCACAAAAGGCGCGATCCGGTTTGATCAGGAAGACCAGAACGCGGTCTGGCTGTACCGCGCGGAAGGGCCGGAGGCCACGCGCGGGTTTACCCGGATCCTGACCGGGCCGATGCACCCCGACTACCTTGCCTTTTGCCAGGGGCCGGGCCACGGAACCGGCTACCAGGACCAGATCATCATCGAAGCCCGTGATTTCCTGCATGCCATCGCGTCGGGCCAGCCTGTCTGGCCGACCTTCCGCGACGGGTTGGCGGTTTCGCGCATCATTGACACTGCTTTCACCTCGGCCAAAGACGGCCGTTGGATGACCATCCCGCAAGATTGAAAGGGACCTCGACCATGACGATCCGCATCGGCAATGCCCCCTGTTCCTGGGGCGTCGAATTTGCAAACGATCCGCGCAATCCGGCCTGGCGCAGTGTTCTCAAGGACTGTGCGGAGGCGGGGTATACCGGTATCGAACTGGGCCCGGTGGGGTTCATGCCCGAGGATCCCGCGATCCTGTCCGAGGCGCTGGCGGAACATGAGCTGGAACTGATCGGCGGCGTGGTGTTCCGCGCCTTCCACGACCCCGCGCAATGGGATGATGTGCTGGACGGGGCCGTGCGCACCTGCAAGGCGCTGGTGGCGCATGGGGCGCAGCATCTGGTGCTGATCGATTCCATCTCGCCCCGGCGCGCGCCCACGGCGGGCCGCGCGGATGCGGCCGAACAGATGGATGCCGGGGAATGGGCGGCGTTTCGCGACCGGATCGCCCACGTGGCGCGCATGGGGGCCGAAGACTACGGCCTGACGGTGGGCATTCATGCGCATGCGGCCGGGTTCATGGATTTCGAACCGGAACTCGAACGCCTTCTGGACCAGGTGCCTGACGATATCCTGAAAATCTGCTTCGATACCGGCCATCATTCTTATGCCGGCTTTGATCCCGTGGCTTTCATGAAGCGCCATGTGGACCGTATTTCATACATGCATTTCAAGGATATAGACCCCGTTGTAAAAGCTGACGCGATCGCCAGCGGCACCGGATTCTATGACGCCTGCGGTCAGGGTATCTTTTGCAACCTTGGCCAGGGCGACGTGGATTTTCCCGCCGTGCGGCAGATCTTGCTGGATGCCGGTTTTCAAGGCTGGTGTACCGTCGAACAGGATTGCGATCCGACGCTTGACGTATCACCCATTGATGATGCGCGGGCAAACCGAGAATACCTTGAATCCATTGGCTTTAACTGAGGAATCCGTCACATGGCAAAGCTGAAATGGGGCATGATCGGCGGCGGCGAAGGCAGCCAGATCGGGCCGGCACACCGTCTGGGCGCGGGTCTGGACGGGGCGTTTGATTTCGTGGCCGGCGCGCTGGATCACCGTCCCGATGCCGGGCGCGACTATGGTCAGCGGCTGGGTCTCGCCGCAGACCGGGCCTATGGTGACTGGCGCGAGATGCTGGCAGGCGAACGTGGCCGCGATGACAGGGTGGACCTGGTCACCGTGGCCACCCCCAACGCCACCCATTTCGAGATCACCAAGGCCTTTCTCGAGGCCGGGTTCCATGTCTTGTGCGAAAAGCCCATGACGATGACGGTCGAAGAGGGCCAGGAGATTGTAACCCTTTCCAGGAAAACGGGAAAAATCTGTGCGGTGAATTACGGCTATACCGGTTATTCGCTGGTGCGGCACATGCGTGCGATGGTTGCGCGGGGCGATCTGGGCGCGATCCGGATGGTGGTGGCCGAATTCGCCCATGGTCATCACGCCGACGCCGCAGATGCCGACAACCCGCGCGTGCGTTGGCGGTACGATCCGGCGCAGGCAGGGGTTTCCGCACAATTTGCCGATTGCGGCATCCATGCCTTGCACATGGCATCTTTTGTTTTGAACCAGCAAGTTACACGTCTTTCTTCAGACATCGTGTCGTGCATTCCGTCCCGCGTGCTGGAGGATGATGCACAGGTCAACCTGCGCTTTGACGGCGGGGCCGCGGGGCGGCTCTGGACCAGTTCGATCGCCATCGGGCGCCAGCACGGGCTGACCTTGCAGGTGTTTGGCGAAAAGGGTGGGTTGCGATGGGCGCAGGAGCAGCCCAACCAGCTCTACTGGATGCCCCTGGGGCAGCGTTTGCAGGTGATCGAACGCGGCGAGGCCGGGCTAAGCCCCGAGGCCGATCGCACAACCCGCGTGACCATCGGCCACGCCGAGGGTATGCCATTGGCTTTTGCGAATATATACAAGGATTTGGCAGAGGTTATTCATGCTGAAAAAGGCGGCCGCACACCTGACCCGGCCGCCGATCTCTATCCGCGTGCAGAAGACGGCTTGCGGTCGATGGCGGCGGTGTTCGCGGTCGCCGAAAGCGGACAGGCCGATGGCCAGTGGGTCGACGCCCGGCCGCCCATGTTCCGGTAGGGCGCGGTTCGCCCGCGCCTTAGCCGCAACCGTCCGGAATGCGGCGCAATGTGCCGCGTTCCACCACCCGGCAAGGGAAAAGCCGTGTTTCCGGGTGCCGTTTGGGGGACGCGATCGTGGCCACGGCAAGGTCGATGGACGCGGCGATGATCTCGGCTACCGGCTGTCGGATCGTGGTCAGATTGATGTTCTGCCAGCGGGCCATGTCCATGTCGTTCAGACCGATCAGCCCGACATCTTCCGGCACCGACAGGCCGGCTTCCTCGATCGCGCTCAGCGCGCCGATCGACAGCACGTCGTCGCCGCAGAAATATGCTTCATCCGGGGTGGACATCAGCAACTTGGTCATCGCAACGCGCCCGGCATCAAAGGAATAGGCGGAGGCATAGTTGATCGACACCGCGATCTCGGGGTGGTCGCTCAATGCGCCGAAAAACCCAAGCGCGCGGTCCTGGGTCGATGTGGCGCTTTCGGGGCCGCCCAGAAAGCCCACGCGCCGATAGCCGCGCTGGATCAGCGCGTGGGCCGCCATGCGCCCGCAGGCCACGTTGTCGATGCCCACCACATGCACATCGGGCGACGTGGAATAGCGCCCGAAGGAATGCACCACCGGCATGCCCGCTTCCTTGAAGGCTTCGGCGAAACTGGGCGGCAGGGTGGAGGACGCCACGATCACTCCGTCCACCGAATACTGGCGCAGCATCTGCACCGAATTCGCCGGATCGGTTTCGTCACTGAGGTTGACCAGGAGCGGCCGCAACCCGCGGTCTTGCAAGCCACGGGTGAACAGGTCGAACACTTCCAGAAACAGGGGATTGTGAAAGTTGTTGGACACCAGCCCGATCAACTTGGTGCGGCCGGTGGTGAGGCTGGAGGCCAGTGCGTTGGGGCTGTACCCCAATTCGCTCGCGGCCCTTTCGACCTTGGCCCGCGTCTTGCCCGATACCGAGGCGCCCTCGGTAAATGTCCGCGACACCGCCGAGCGTGAGACGCCGGCCCGATTTGCCACATCCTTGAGGGTCACTGCCATTTTCGGTCGCCACCAGCCTGTTGTGCCGGTCCTTATATACGCATTCAAAGCAAGGGTCAGCCTGACCTGTGACGGCAAGAATTGCAACCGGTTGCAAAACTGTTGATTCGGGGCTACCGTGATCCCGAGGCGAATGGGGCAGACCCCGGAACCGCCTGGCCAGTGTTTGGGAGGACACAATGAACTCATTTTTCAAGACTATGACCGTCACAGTCGTCGCGGCTGCTGCACTGATGGGTGGCACGGCGGCGCAAGCCGATGGCGAGCGCTATGTGCTTGTCAGCCACGCTCCTGACAGCGACAGCTGGTGGAACACCATCAAGAACGCGCTGGCGCTGGCCGGCGATCAGATGGACGTCACCGTCGAATACCGTAACCCGCCCACCGGTGACCTTGCCGACATGGCGCGCATCATCGAACAGGCGGCCGCATCCGGCCCCGATGGCATCATCACCACCCTGGCAGATCCGGACGTTCTGTCCGGCCCGATCCGGGCCGCGGTGGATGCCGGTATCGACGTGATCATCATGAACTCGGGCACGCCCGCACAAGCACGCGAAGTCGGCGCGCTGATGTATGTGGGTCAGCCCGAATATGATGCGGGCTTTGCCGCGGGCCTGCGTGCTGCCGGTGACGGTGTGGGCAGCTTCCTGTGCGTGAACCACTACATCTCCAGCCCCTCGTCCACCGAGCGCTGCCAGGGTTTTGCAGACGGTCTGGGCGTGGAACTGGGCAACCAGATGATCGACAGCGGGCAGGATCCGTCGGAAATCCAGAACCGGGTCATGGCCTACCTGAACGCCAACCCCGACACCGACGCGGTTCTGACGCTTGGGCCGACCTCGGCTGATCCGACCATTCTGGCGCTCGAGCAGATGGGTCTGGCCGGTGACATCTATTTCGGCACCTTCGACCTGGGTGACGATATCGTGCAGGCGATCCAGGCGGGCACCATCCAGTGGGGCATCGACCAGCAGCCGTTCCTGCAGGCCTACCTGCCGATCGTGGTCATGACCAACTACCACCGTTTCGGTGTTCTGCCGGGCAACAACATCAACTCCGGCCCCGGCTTCGTGACAGCCGACGCGCTGGAAATGGTGGAAATGTTCGCCGGCGAATATCGCTGAGCCATCTTTGAAGGGGCGGGCATCACGCAAGGTGCCCGCCCTTTTTCCGAACAAGACGATCACATCCAGGAGAGGGGTACGCCATGTCCGATACCGGGCAGGGGGCAGCGAATGCTCCGGCAGCAGACGAACGCATCAAGGAAACGTCAGGCCTCAGAAAGGCGCTGATCCGGCCCGAACTGGGCGCAATCGTCGGAACCATCGCGGTATTCGCCTTCTTTCTTGTTTTCGCGGGCGACAGCGGCATGTTCAACGCGCAAGGCATCTTGAACTGGTCCACGGTATCCGCCCAATTCATGATCATCGCGGTGGGCGCATGCATGTTGATGATCGCGGGTGAGTTCGATCTGTCCGTCGGATCGATGATCGGCTTTGCCGGCATGGCCATCGCGATTTTTTCGGTCACCTGGGGCTGGCCGGTCTGGATCGCGATCGTGGTGACCTTTGCCATCTGCGTCGCCATCGGGGCCATCAATGGCTGGATCGTGGTGCGCACCGGGCTGCCAAGCTTTATCGTGACGCTGGCCTTCTTGTTCATCTTGCGCGGCTTCACCATCTATTTCCCCCAAGTCATCGAACGCCGCACCATCATCGGGGGCATCGATGACGCGGCTGTCGGCGATTGGCTGGCGCCGGTGTTCGGCGGCAAGATTGGCGGGCCGCTGTTTGTGTGGCTGGCCGACCTGGGTGTCATCGACGTGTTTTCGCGCGGCAACCGCGTGGGCGAGCCTGTTGTGGACGGCATTCCGATGCTGATCGTCTGGGCACTGGTTCTGGTATTCATCGCGCATTTCATTCTGACCCGGACGAAATTCGGCAACTGGATCTTTGCGGCAGGCGGCGACGCTCAGGCGGCGCGCTACGTGGGTGTGCCCGTGAACCGGGTGAAGATCCTGATGTTCATGTTCACCGCCTTTTGCGCCTGCGTCTTCGCGACCTGCCAGGTGATGGAGTTCGGCTCGGCCGGCGCCGACCGGGGCCTTTTGAAGGAATTCGAGGCGATCATCGCCGTGGTGATCGGTGGCGCGCTCCTGACGGGCGGCTACGGGTCTGTCGTGGGCGCGGCGCTTGGTGCGCTGATCTTTGGCGTGGTGCAGCAGGGGCTGTTCTTTGCCGGGGTCGAATCCAGCCTGTTCCGGGTGTTCTTGGGTGTCATCTTGCTCTTCGCGGTGATCTTGAACACCTATATCCGTCGCATCATCACCGGGGAGCGTTGAGATGAGCAGCTTTGATCACAATCCCATTGTCGAGATGAAGGGCATCGAAAAACACTTCGGCCCGGTCATCGCCCTGAACGGTGTCAGCTTCGATGTCCGGCCCGGTGAATGCCATTGTCTGCTCGGCGACAACGGTGCGGGCAAGTCGACCTTCATCAAGACCATGTCGGGGGTGCACAAGCCCACACGCGGCGAGATCCTGTTCGAAGGCAGACCGATGTCCTTCGACAGCCCCCGCGACGCGATGGAGGCGGGCATCGCCACGGTCTACCAGGACCTGGCGATGATCCCCCTGATGAGCGTGACGCGGAACTTCTGGATGGGGCGCGAGCCGACGAAATCCGTGGGTCCGATCCGGTTCATCGATTTCCAGAAGGCCAATTCCACCACCATGGAAGAAATGCGCAAGATGGGCATCAACCTGCGGTCTCCGGATCAGGCGGTGGGCACCTTGTCGGGCGGCGAACGCCAGACGGTCGCCATTGCGCGGGCCGTGCATTTCGGCGCCAAGGTGCTGATCCTCGATGAACCGACCTCCGCGCTCGGGGTGCGGCAGACCGCCAATGTCCTGTCGACCATCGACAAGGTCCGCGACAAGGGGATCGGCGTGGTCTTCATCACCCATAACGTGCGCCATGCGATGGCGGTGGGCGACCGCTTCACGGTTCTCAACCGTGGCAAGACCCTTGGCACGGCGCAGCGTGGCCAGATCACGCCGGAAGAGTTGCAGGACATGATGGCCGGTGGGCAGGAAATGGTCGCGCTCGAAGGCTCGCTGGGCGGAACCGTGTGATGGCCGATCTGTTGCGCCATCCCGCGGGCCGGTCGGGCAAGGTTCATGCCATCACCCCGGCCGCGGCGGGGTGGTCCTATGTGGGGTTCGACCTGTGGCGTCTGGCCCCCGGTGACACCGTGGCCGAGGCCACTGGCGACCGCGAGGCGATCCTGGTGCTGGTCGAGGGGCGT
>CAYWTM010000050.1:0-21913 GCA_964460185.1 uncultured Roseicyclus sp.
ACCCGATCTGGTTCGGCGTGTTCCTCGTGCTGGTGGTGGAGATGAGCCAGATCACACCGCCCGTGGGCTTCAACCTGTTCGTGCTGCAATCCATCACCGGCAAGGGAATCTTTACCGTGGCGCGCTACGCCGCGCCCTTCTTCTTCCTGCTCGTCGCGGCCACCGTGATCCTGACGCTCTTTCCGCAGATCGCGCTGTGGCTGCCATCGACGATGTCTGCGCGATGACCCAGAACCGTCCCTACCTGCCCGAGATCGGGCCTGTCGTATCCTCGGCGCATCTGGCCGACAGCGCATTGCCTGCGTTGTCCGAGTTGGAATTCGCCCTCACCATGATGAACAACGCCTACCAGCGTTGGATGGTGCGCTGCATGACGGCGGCGGGCGGGCCGGTCATGTCGTCGCTCGAGGTGCAGATCCTGCACCTGGTCCATCACCGTGGCCGGCCCAAGACGCTGGCCGAGGTCTGCCTGATCCTCAACATCGAGGACACGCATCTTGCCAATTACGCGATCAAGAAGCTGACGCAGGCGCATCTGCTCAAGGCCGGGCGCAAGGGCAAGGAAAAGACCGTCGAGATCACCGGGGCGGGGGCGACCCTGTGTGCCCGCTACAAGGAGGTGCGCGAGGCGCTTCTGGTGCGGGCGGCGCGCCAACTGGGCCATGACCCCGAGGACATGAGCCGGGTCGCGTCGCTTCTTCGGGCCTTGTCGGGTACCTATGATCAGGCCGCGCGGGGTGCGGCGGCACTGTGATCGCCGCACTGGCGCGCAGCGGTCGCTACATGCTGCCCGGTGGGCTTGCCGTTGGTCTTCTCTCGCCCGCTCTGGCTGATGCGATGCGGCCGACCATCGGCCCGGTCGTGGTGATCTTGCTGTTTCTTGCCGTGCTGCGGATCGGTCCGGAGGGGCTGCGCATCGGGCGCAGCGGGCTGGTGCACGCGGGTCTTCGCGCGCTGGTTCTGCAACTCGCCCTGCCTTTGGCCGTGGCGCTGCCGCTGGTGGCGCTGGGGCTGCTCGACGGCAGTTTCGCGCTGGGGGCTGTCCTTTTCCTTTGCGCCGCGCCTTTGACGGGTGCCGCGCATTTCGCGGTGATGGCAGGCGGAGACCCGGCCCCCGCGCTGCGTCAAACGGTCATCGGCACGGTCCTTCTGCCCTTCACCGTTGTCCCCGTCTTCGCGCTTGCCCCGGCCTTTGGGGGCGCGTCCGAGGTGATCGCCGCAGTCCTGCGTCTTCTCGCGGTCATCGTCGCGGCGGGCGGCCTCGCACTGTGGCTGAGGTCGCGCGGGATCGTGCGGGGCACGGCGCAGGTGATGACCGCCATCGACGCCATCGCGGCGGTTCTGCTCGCGGCGGTGGTGATCGGCATCATGAGCGCTGTAGGCCAGACCCTGCGCGACGATCCGTGGGCCTTCTGCCGGGCGATGGCTTTCGTCTGTGCCATCGGCTTCGGGCTGCAGGCGCTGGCCGTGCTGATCGTGCGCGATGGCCCTGACCGGCCGGCGTTGGCCGTCGTCGCGGGCAACCGCAACGTGGCGCTGTTCCTTGGCGTCCTGCCGGCCGGGGTGACCGATGATCTTTTGTTGCTGATCGGCTGTTTCCAGGTGCCGATGTACCTGACGCCGCTTTTTCTGCCCCGGCTGATTGCGCTCAGGGATCGCTGGGTGCGTCCCTGAGGTCTAGTGACTTGCGGAACGTTGGTGATGGCGGCACCCCCTTGAGCGTGGGGGACCTGCAGGCCCTCAGCGATACCGGGCCGATGCACTCTCTCCGGGAGGCCACCAATGGCTGCCCGGAGGATCCCTCTGTGTCAGTCCGTACAAACCGAAGGGGATAGCATCCGCCGAGATCCCATCAGACGGCCCATGCAGAGACCCCATGACTGCACTGTCGACAGGGGATCGGGAGGGCTTTCGGACAGACACCCAGGGGATAGGTACAAGTCATGGAGGAAGGCAGACAGGAAAGGTAGGTTATCAGGATATGTTGGATATGTATGTTGCCGTTGAAATGGTAAAAAACATTTTGAGATAGTGCCTCTTCCCACTCCCCTCGACACCTCCTCCCGGAGGAACAGTATCGGGCGATGGATGGGGGATGGAATGGCATACTGAGCGGACTTGGTTTGGCGGAGTACCTCTATGAGGCTAGTATTGGCTACACTTGTTGCTTGCGTTCTTCCATTGAAGGCTACTGCCACCATGGAGTTCGTCCTGGGTGGCACCGACCACCGAACGTCCGACGCCACCTGGATACAGGCAGACGGGCCAATCACGGAATCGACCGTTGAGGACTTTCTTACTTTCCTGGACGAAGGGCCGGATTGGCTTCCTAGACGAATACGGTTCAACTCGCCCGGTGGCAGCCTCGCTGAAGGTATTCAGCTCGGCGAAGAGCTCCGTCGACGCGGTTTTGCCACAGAAGTCGGCTCTCACGAACCGCACCCCGATTGGCCCGATATGCCGTATTGGGAGTTCACGCGCCGCACCCCTGGTGAATGCGCGTCCGCCTGCGCCTACGCCTTCATGGGCGGCATCGAACGCCGGATAGAGCAAGACTCCTTCGTTGGCGTGCACCAGTTCTATTCAGTCTCCACAGAAAGCGGAAACCAGAACGACGCGCCAGTGCTTGTCCAACAGGGGGTTGAACAGGAAATTGTCTCTCTGCTGCTCGACTACATGCTGCGTATGGGTGTTGATGGTCGCGTGCTTGTCGCGGCAGGCCTAAGTGGCCCAGACGAAATGCATTGGATTGGATGGGGAGAGGAAGCGCAGGAAACCGGACTATCCCATGCTCCGAATGAGTGGGCAACTTGGGAGGTCACGCTTCTTGGGGACGGGGTGTTGGCCCAATCGGCGCGGGCTGACGGACTGTACAGGATGCAGGCGTTCTGCACCCAGTCCGCTGGGGCCTTTTTTGAGCTTTTCATTGCCGAGCCCCCTGCCGAAGAGCAGAACGCGAGCTACAGAAATTGGCTTGTCGATCAATGTTTGCCAGCCGGCTCATACTCACAAGGTCAAGGTGCCCATAGTATCCTCGGGAATCGAGTAGGCGCCTCTCGCGTTCAAGTTCTCGATCGACCAGGAGGATTTGGAGTCGTCTTTCCGCTTGGTCGAAATCCTGTGGTAGAGGGATCTCCGTCATTCCTCTACGAGGATGCTCCGTTCATGGCATGTTACAGTGAGGAGTTCATTGGCAACGAGGCCTCGATGCAGGCCGCTGTGCAGATGGCCTTTCGAAACTGCGTAGATTGAAGATTTCCCGGCCATAATGGCATGACTGGAGGAATGCGAACTGAATAGCCCCTGAACATGGGGCATTCTGAATGCCCTCAGCGATACCCGGTCGATGATGCTGATGAAAAGGAGAGGACTGGCTGGGG
Organism: uncultured Roseicyclus sp.; assembly: GCA_964460185.1. Taxonomy (GTDB): domain Bacteria; phylum Pseudomonadota; class Alphaproteobacteria; order Rhodobacterales; family Rhodobacteraceae; genus JAVJPJ01. The sequence continues at coordinate 3,381 of CAYWTM010000050.1, forward strand.
TGGTAGGATTCGAACCTACGATACACGGTACCAAAAACCGATGCCTTACCGCTTGGCTACACCCCAACGTGCCGCGCTAGTTACGCCGGGTCGGCGCGGGGATCAAGACCCACTTCTTACAAAAACCCCCCTAATCACCATTTCTGCCGGCTTGCGGGGATGCCGGGTTTCGCCGGCCCGGGCCGTGCGCATCGCGCAGGCGCGCCGGACCCGTCACAATCTGATCGGGTCAGCCTTGGCGAGCCGGTCGAATCCCATCAGCGTTTCGACCAGCCCGGGCATCTGATCGAGCGGAATCATGTTGGGTCCATCGGACGGCGCGGTATCTGGCGCTTCGTGTGTTTCGATAAAGACCCCCGCGATCCCAAGCGATACTGCCGCGCGCGCCATCACCGGTGCAAATTCGCGCTGCCCGCCCGAAGACCCGCCCTGGCCGCCGGGTTGCTGCACCGAATGGGTGGCATCCATGATCACCGGATAGCCGGTTTTCATCATCTCGGGCAGGGATCGCATGTCAGCCACCAGCGTATTGTAGCCAAAGCTCGATCCGCGCTCGGTCAGCAAGATCCGCAGATTGCCGGTGCTTTCGACCTTCGAGACCACGTTGGGCATATCCCAGGGCGCCAGAAACTGGCCCTTCTTTATGTTCACGATGGCCCCGGTTTCACCTGCCGCGACCAAAAGATCGGTCTGCCTGCTGAGGAAGGCGGGGATTTGCAGAATGTCGCAGACCTCGGCCACGGGCGCGCATTGATCGGGGGCGTGCACATCGGTCAGCACGGGGCACCCGATCTCGGCCTTGACGCGGGCCAGAACCTCAAGCCCGGCCTCCATCCCGAGGCCGCGCATGCCGGAAAGGCTGGTGCGGTTGGCCTTGTCATAACTGGCCTTGAACACGTAACCGGCGCCGGCTTTCGCGCAGATTTCGGCCATGGTGCCGGCGATCATCAGCGCGTGGTCCAGGCTTTCGAGCTGGCAGGGGCCGGCGATCACCGTCAACGGGCGATCATTGCCAAAGGACACCGGGCCGGTTTCGACTACTTGCATCGGTCAAATCTCTTTCGCGGTTTCGCGATCAGGAGCTGACTTGTTCCTTCAGGATCGCGGCGGTCATCGATACCATCAGGTAAATGCCCGAAAAGATCAGGAACGCAAGCAAGGTATTTTCGAATGCGCGGGGATAGGCGGCTTCGTCCGGCGCCACCGGAAACACGCTCAACGACAGATACAGCGTTTGCCTGTTCGCTTCGGTCCGGGCCGATTCAACCGATTGCAGCGACTGGGCCAGCATCATCTGTCGGGTTTCCAGATCGGCCTGGGCCACGATCAGTTCCGACTGGATGCGCGCCAGCGACGCCTCGCCGCTGTTGGTCTCTGTCAGGCTGCCGCGCAATTCCTGCAGCAGGGTTTCCAGCCGCGCGATATTGGCTTCGGCGATTTGCACGCGCGTCGCGTTGGGGCGCGATGCGGCCTGGATTTCGGCAAGCCGCAGGCGTTCTTGCTGCACTTCCATTTCGAATGAGGCGATTTGCGAGAAGACGTTCGACACCTCGGCCTCGGCGGACAGGACCCCGCGCCGTTCTTGCAGGGCCAGCACGCGTTGCTGGGCCTCGGTCACGCTTTGCACGGCCTCTTCGAAGCTTTCGTTGGCCCCGGTCATCTGGTCGACGCGCAGGCGTTGGCTCATCTGATCCACGCGTTCTTCCGCGTAGCGGATCAGCGCCTGCGAGAACGCCTGGCTGACCAGCGGATCGGCTGCGACCACCTCCATCTTGACCAGACCTTCGGTGGGGTCGTAGCCGATTGTCAGATGCTGCCGATAGGTATCGAACATCTGCTCGACCGTGGCGTCGGGGGCGAGGCGGGCCAGGGGGTCCAGGGACGGATCCGAGAAATGTCCGCGAAAATCCAGCTCTTCGTCCAGGCGCAGCATGGCCTCGCGGCTTTCCAGAAAACTCTGGACCGAGATGCTTTCTGTCACGGTCGCGAAACTTGTGCCGCCCAGAAGACCCCCCAGGCCGCCGCCGCCTGCCGAGGCGCCGTTATCGGCTTTCTGGATGAGAAATTCGGTGTTGGTCGCGTAGAGCGGCGTGGCCACGCGGAAATAGTAATACGCCACCAGAAGCGTGGGCAGCAGCACGAAAAAGGCCAGCCGCGTCGCCAATAGCGCAAGCCGCCGGCGCCGGCGCCTTGCGATGTCGCGCTGGACCTTCATGATCTCGACCGCGCGCTGGTCCGCGTTCAGGGGGTGCGGCCGGGGCGCGGTGCCCGGCATTGCGGGCAAGGGCGCCGCCTTGGCGGCTGCCGGCAGGTTGTTTCCGGGCGCCCCTTGTTGTCCGTCAACAACCAGTTCCAGCATGTTCGATTGCGAAAACGGGTCGACGCCCCGCGCGCGCAGCAGGCGGATGGCATCGAAATCCGATGTTGGGCTCAATCCGTGTTTTTGCGCCGTGCGGCGCGCCATGCGCAATTGTCGGCCGGTCAGACCTTCGGCCCGGATTGCGGAAAGCTCCTGGTCCACGTTTTGTTGCGGCGGCGGTGCCTGTTCGGGGGCAGTCTGCGGCTGAGTGGGGCCGTCAGGCGCGGCCCTGCGCGCGGCAGCGGCCGAGCCGGGCATGGCGAGGTCGCCGAACCCGTCTTCGGGGGTCTCGGGGGCGGCCAGCAGTTCCTCGGGGCGGGTGCCGGTCGTGGGTGCGGGGCCTGCGTCCGGGCGGTTCGGCGTTGCAGGCATGTCCTGTTCGGCGGGCGCGGCTTGTGCTGGCCCGTCGGTCGGTCGGGCCACGTCACCACGACGAATGCGAAATTTACGCGCCTTAGGTTTGGTAGTCATACAGTTGCTGCGCCTCTTCGAGCGTGTCGAACTCATACAGTTGCCCATCGCGCAGCACGGCGGCCCGGCGGGCGAATTTCTCAAGTGTCGCGGCCTGGTGTGACACGATCACCACCGTCGCGTTTTTCAGTCGATCGGCCAGGATGGTGCCCGCGCGCCGGTTGAATTCGGCATCCGTGGTCTGAGGCATGCCCTCGTCGATCAGGTAGATGTCGAATTCCAGCGCCAGCAGGAGCGAGAAACTGAACCTCGACCGCATTCCGGCGGAATATGTGCCCACGGGCATATCGAAATATTCTTCGATTCCGCAAACCCAGCGACAGAAGGCTTCGATATAATCCGGATCGAGGCCGTAGAGTTGCGCGATATATCGAGAATTTTCGCCTGCTGACAATTTGGTGACGATCCCCCCCATGAAGCCAAGCGGGAATGAGATGCGGGCGTTTCGGTAGACGTGGCCTTCATCGGGCTTTTCCAGACCGGCCATCATCTTGATCAGCGTGGTTTTGCCAGCGCCGTTGGGCGCCAGAATGCCCAGCGAATATCCGATGTCCACGCGAAAGGAAGCGCGATCAAGGATGACCTTGCGCCTTTCGCCTGTCCAAAAGGACTTGGATACTTCGACAAATTCGAGCATGCCGCTCAACCGCCTTGTCTGCCGTGGCCTTTCAACCGGCGTGATCTTATCGTCACGTCCATTTACACAACCTTAACTCGTCAATTGGGCGGCAGTATGTCTGATCCCTTGGTCTGCGCCAAGGAATCCTTCAATTTGTAGCTGTCTTTGGGGTGGATTGGCACAAAGTGTGGCCCGATGTCCCGTTTTTGCCGACGGGCGATGGATCAGGCAATGGCCGACCAGATCATACCGGCGGAAAACGCGCCGACGACGGCAAACCCCAGATAGGCCGCAAAGACCCGGGGTTTGACCAGCGCCCAGACCGCGATGGCCGCCGGGATGCAGCTGACGCCGCCCGCGATGACAAAGGCCATGGCCGCGCCCGGGTTCATCCCCTGGTCCAACAGCCCCGACAAGAGCGGGACAGCAGCATAGCCGTTCAGATAGGCAGGTGCGCCGACAAGTGTCGCGATCAGGATCGGGCCAGGCCCGTCGCCGCCGATGAGTTGCGCCACCAGTTCGGCCGGGACGTAGCGGATCAAGAGCGCCTGCAGCAGATAGGCCAGCAGCAGCCATTTCCCGAGGAAAACGAAGTTGCTTATCCCGCTATCGCGAAAGATCTCGCGCCGGTTGGCTTCGGGCCAGAACTTCCATTTCAATGTCAGCTTTTTCGCGCTGCAGCACCCGCCGATGGACGGAGTCGCCTTCAACGGGTCGGCAAACACCGGTGAGTTGGCCATCAGTTTGACGGTCAGGCCCCCCGCCAGCCCGAGGGCTACAGCCGCCACCGTCTTGGCCACCGCAAAGTCGAACCCAAGCCCGCTGGCCGTGATCGCGAACATCGCGGGATCCATGAGCGGCGAAGCCAGCCAGAACGCCATCACCGCCGAAAGCGGGGCACCGGCAGCCAAAAGGGCGGCCACGAAGGGGATAACCTGGCATGAACAGAATGGTGACAGGCCGCCCACCAGCGCCCCCAAGACGATCATCCGCGTCTCGCGTCCCTGAAACGCCCCATCCAGCAGCCGTTCGGATCCGCTGGCCTTCATCCATGCTATGGCCGCCACGGCAAAAAGGATAAACGGCAAAGTGCCCCAGAAATGATCCAGCGCCTCGGTGATGGTCGGGATCGTCGAAGGGCGGTCAAAGACCAGCAGCGTCGCGAGGATCAGCGCGCCGGTCAGCGCGACCTTGTCCAGCCGGGCCCAGGCATCGGCAAAAGGGCGCGGGTGTTGGGTGAGATCAGCCATGGGTGTGAGTCTTTCCGGTATCGGTGAAAGGTTTGCGCGCATCCGCGCAGCATTCGGCAATCAAGAACCGCGACAGCGCCTCGACCGCGCGGTGATCGACGGAACACAGGATGCGACGTCCGTCCCGCCGTTGCAGCACCAGCCCGGCAGAGACCAGTTGTTTCAGATGATGGGTCAGAACCGACCCGGTCACACCCACATCGGCACCCAGATCGCCGATGGTCAGCCCGTCGGGGCCGGCCCGCACAAGCCGGCGCAGGATCGCCAGGCGATGTTCCGACCCCAAAGCGGCAAAGGCCGTTGCGGCCAGCGTCAGTTCGGGAAGGGGCGGGGCTTTCTGTTCCATACTTCTATCATTATAGAAATGAATGGACGCTGTCCAGACTGGAAATGACAGCCCCATGGGTTATGACCCCGTGTATGGATCTGATCCGGGATATCGCGGCCTGCCGCATTTGCGCCGATCGCTTTGCAGCGACCGCGACGGGGCATGCGCCCAATCCCGTTGCCTGGTTCGGGCCCGGCGCCCGGATCCTGATCGCAGGCCAGGCCCCGGGGATGCGGGTGCACCGATCGGGGCGACCGTTCAGTGACTCGTCTGGTGACCGGTTGCGTCACTGGATGGGTCTGGATGAGGGCACCTTCTATGACCGCGCAAAGGTTGCGATCGTGCCCATGGCGTTTTGCTTTCCTGGATATGACGCGAAAGGCAGCGACCTGGCCCCGCCGCGCATCTGCGCCGCGACATGGCGCGACCGGGTCATGGCCTCGATCGGACCTTTTGATCTGACGCTGATGATCGGCCAGTATGCGCAAGGCTGGCACATGGGCGGCAAGATGGGCGTGACCGAGCGCGTCGCAGGCTGGCGCGACCATGCGCCCACGCTGTTTCCCTTGCCGCATCCGTCCTGGCGCAATACCGCGTGGCTTGGAAAACATCCCTGGTTCGAGGCCGAGCTGCTGCCGGTCCTGCGCGCCCGGGTCAGCGAGGTACTGGCGTGATGACACCCCTTGATGAGGCTCATGGTGCGATGGAGGCCGCGCCCGATGACGCGGCCGCGCGGCTTCGGTTCTACGACCGTCTGGCGGGGTCCGAGGTGTTCTTGCTGCTGGAAGAGGAGGCCGAAGGGGACCGTATCCGCCCGCGGATCTTCCCGGTCGAGGGCCAGAGCTTCGTGGTCGTGTTCGACCGCGAGGAACGGCTGACCGCGTTCGCCGAGGGGCAGGCACCCTATGCGGCGCTCTCGGGCCGGGCGCTGGCCGAGATGCTGGCGGGGCAGGGGATCGGGCTCGGGGTGAACCTTGGTGTCGCGCCGTCCTCGATCCTGATCGAGGCCGCGTCGGTGGATTGGCTGGCCGCGACCCTGGCCGAAGCGCCTGATGAGGTGGAGGAGCGGCCCGAAGAGATCACGGTGCCGGCCGGCCTGCCCGAGATGCTCCTGACCGCGCTGGACGCGCGGCTGGCCACGGCCGAAGGGCTGGCCCGCATGGCCTATCTGGTCGGCGTGACATATTCGGGCGGGCGGCGTGGCCACCTGATGGCCTTTATCGACCCCGTCCCGGGTGCGGAGCCGTCGCTGGCCCGTGCGGTGGGGGCGGCCCTGACCTTTTCGGGGATCGAGGCGGGCAGTCTTGATGTCGGGTTCTTTCGCGCCTCCGATCCGACGGCCGCCCGACTGGCGCGGGTCGGTTTGCGGTATGACCTGCCCGAGGCCCCAGAGACGCCTGCGCCGGGGGCCCCGGGCATGGATCCCGACACGCCCCCCCGGCTGAGATAGGGGGCGGCGCCGCGCGTCGCGCTCCTGCCGGAGCCCTCCTTGCGGCGCATTGCCATGGACAGCTGGCCGGCCATCCCGCGCCATGGGCAAGTCCGGGGACGGCGGCGGGTGGCAGGATGCCTCCGGCGGCCATATTTTCGGGATAAAGATGCCAGGCGGCGGTCAGTACCCCAGGTCGCGATCCACCAGGCCGATCAGGGGGTGGCCTGCTTCCATCCGCTGGATGTTTTCGGCAACCCTCCGGGCGGCTGTGACGGCGCGGGTTTCCGAGGCGATATGGGGGGTGACCGTGACCTTGGGATGGGCCCAGAAGGGGTGATCGACGGGCAGGGGTTCGACCCGGAACACATCCAGCGTCGCATGCGCGATCTGGCCGGTGTCGAGAGCCGCCAGCAAAGCGTCGTCGTCGATCAGGGGGCCGCGGCCCGGATTGATGATCACCGCGCCCCTGGGCATCAGGGCAAGGGTGTCGGTGTTCAGCGTGTTTTCCGTGGCGGCCGTGTTGGGCAGCAGGAGCACAGCGATCTCGGCCTGTTCCAGCGTGTCACGGAGCCCCTTCGCGCCGTGGAAGGTCGTGACGCCGGGGATGTCCTTGGGGTTGCGGGACCAGCCGAGGGTGTGGAACCCGAGGCCTGACATGGCCCGGGCGCACGCCTCGCCCAGAACGCCGAGGCCGAGGATGGCGACGGTCCTGTCACGGGCGAGCGGCGGCACGATGCCCACCCGCCAGACCCCGTCTTGTCCGTGGATATGGGCATCCAGTCCCAGGTGGTGGCGCAACACGTGACCGGTCACCCACTCGCGCATGCCTTCGGTCAGCCCGTCATCCACCATGCGCGCCAGCGGCACCTTGAGGGTCTTGTTGCCCACCACGTCCTCGACCCCGGCCCACAGGTTCAGCACCGCCTTGAGGCGGGTGTAGGGGGTGAAATCGCTCAGGCCGCTATTTGGGGCGTAGACGATGTAGTCGACCGTTTCGGGGGCGGCGTCGAGCGTCAGGGTCGCGTCGGCCAGGCCGACATCGGCCAATGCATGGCGCAAGGGGGCCTCGTACTGGTCCCATCTCTCGTATTTGGCGGCGAACAGGATGGTTGTCATGGGGTCTCCGTCGGGGTTAGCGCGGGCGATGAATATGAGCCGATTGCACCAGACCGAAGGCCACCATCAAGACCAACATGGCCGATCCCCCGTAACTGACGAGCGGCAGAGGCACGCCGACCACAGGCGCCAGCCCCATGACCATGGCCATGTTGATCGCGAAATAGAGGAAGAAGGCAACGGCGATCCCCATCACCAGCAGTGACGCGTAGCGGTCGCGCGTGGTCAGCGCCGTGACGATGCAAAACAGCAAGATCAGAAGATACAGAACCAGAAGCGAGGCCGCGCCGACGAAACCGAATTCCTCGGCCAGTGTCGGGAAGATGAAATCGGTATGCGCCTCGGGCAGGAAATCGCCGCGGATCTGTGTGCCTTGCATGAAGCCCCGCCCGGTCCAGCCGCCAGAGCCCAGGGCGATCTGGCTTTGCGTGATGTGATAGCCGGCCCCAAGCGGATCGTTGGAGGGATCGAGGAAGGTGTCGATCCGGCGATACTGGTAATCGGCCAGGAGCGCCCAATCGGTCCCGCGGCTCATGAAAACGGCCGTCACCGCGCCAATCCCCAGGGTGATGACCGTGGCGAAATAGAGCCAGTGAACGCCGGCCAGAAAAATGACCGCCCCGGCGCCCATCATGATCAGCAGCGAGGTGCCGAGATCCGGCTGCATCACCGTCAGGCCGACCGGAAGCCCGACCAGCGCGAGCGGGATCAGAACGTACAGGGGTTGCGATATCTTGCTGGTATCAAGCCAGTCATAGTAGGCGGCCAGAACCATCACCACCGTGATCTTGGCCATCTCGGAGGGTTGCAGCCGCATGAAGCCGAGGTCGATCCAGCGTTGTGCCCCGCCTCCGGTGGCGCCAAAGAATTCGACGTAGACCAGCAGCAGAACCGAGACCGCGTAGGCCAGCAAGGACATGTTGCGCCAGAACCAGATCGGTACGAAGGCAACGATCAGCATCGCCGCCACCCCGAGGCCGAACCGCATCATCTGTGGTTCGGCCCAACGGTTCATGTTTCCGCCAGACACGGAATACAGCATCAAGAAGCCAATGCAGGCCACCGCGACCAGCAACAAGATCAGCGCCCAGTTGAGGTAGAGAACCTTGCGCCATCCCGTGGGGGTGGATTTGACGTTGTATTCCAGAAAGCTCATGCGCGGCCGCTCGTCGTCCGGCCGGTGGGCTGCGGCGGGGTGGGCAGGATCGGCAGGTCACGATGCATCTGTTCGATATCGCGGCGCAGCCCGACGGGATAAAGCTCGGGCGAGGGCGTATCGCCGACCTGCGCCCGCAACAGCACGTCGCGCCCGATCGGGGCTGCCGCCGCCGATCCGCCGCCGCCATGTTCCACCAGCACCGACACCGCGTAGCGCGGATTGTCGAAGGGCGCGTAGCCGACATAGAGCGCGTGATCGCGTCGTTCCCAGGGCAGATCCTCGTTGCTGATCACGCCAGAGGCCCGTTCTGCGGCAGAGATGTTCCGCACCTGGCTGGTGCCGGTTTTGCCCGCGATCTTGTAGGCATCCGCCTGCACGCGAGAGGCATAGGCCGTTCCGCGCCGGTCGTTGTTCACGTTGAACATGCCGCGATGGATCACATCCAGGTTGGCCGGGTCGAACCCCATGTCGGGGGCAGGGTCGGGCAACTGGCTGACGCCATTGATCGAGCGGATGATCGACGGCTGCAAATCGCGCCCCGTGGCAATCCGCGCGGTCATCACCGCAAGATGCAGGGGGGATGTCAGCACGAAACCCTGCCCGATCGCCGCGTTCAGCGTGTCGCCCACAACCCAGGCCGCGCCCCGGTTCTGCATCTTCCACTGCATCGTGGGGGCAAGACCCTGCGCGATACCCGAAAGCGGCAGGTCGTGGCGCACCCCGCAACCAAGGCGCAGCGCCAAGGCGGATATCGCTTCGATGCCAACACGCTGGGCCAGTTCATAATAGTAGACATCGCAACTTTGCGAGATGCTTTCGATCATGTTGACGCGCCCGTGTCCGCCACGCCGCCAGCAATGGAACCGACGATCGCCGATCTCGGTATAGCCCGCGCAGTTGACGGTTTCTTCGGGGGTGATAAGCCCTGCCTCAAGCGCCGCCAGAGCGACGATCATCTTGTAGGTGGACCCCGGCGGGTAAAGACCCTGCGTCGCCTTGTTGGCAAGCGGGCGGTAAGGGTCCGTGTTCAACCCGTTCCATTCGGTCGTGGAAATCCCGCGCACGAAAAGGTTCGGGTCGAAGGTGGGTGAAGACGCAAGGGCCAGGATCTCGCCGGTCTGGCAATCCATGACGACAGATCCCGCGCTTTGGCCGGATAGCCGGGCTTCCACGTAGTTCTGCAGACCTGCATCCACGGTCAGTTGGACATCCGACCCCGGCGTTGCGGGATCGCGGTCAAGCTCGCGCATTTCGCGGCCGCCGGCATTGACCTCCACCCGCTTGGTGCCGGCGCGGCCTCGTAGCGACTGCTCCATCCGGGCTTCGACGTTGTAGCGGCCGACCTGGAAATCGGGGATCTGCAACACTGGATCGGTATCGCCGGTCTGTTCGAGGTAATAGTCCGATACAGGCCCCACATAGCCCACCACATGTGCGAAATCCGCGCCCATCGGGTAGATGCGGCTCAGGCCGACCTCGGGGTTCACGCCGGGCAATGCGGGGGCGTTGACGGCGACCGCGCTGACCTCGGCCCAGGACAGGCGGTCCGCGATGGTGACGGGCACGAAAGATGGGCGGCGGCGGATTTCCTCGCGCGCGCGGTCGAGCGCGATCATGTCGAGATTGACGATCCGCGACAGCTCATCCAGCACCGCGTCCACATCCCCCGCAGCCTCGCGCACCAGCGTGATCCGGTAGTTCTGTTCGTTGGCCGCCAGCAGCACGCCGGACCGGTCAAAGATCAGCCCGCGCGCGGGGGGCAGAAGGCGGATGTTGATCCGGTTTTCTTCGGCAAGAAGGCGGAAATCCTCGGCGCGTTCGACCTGCAGGTATCGCATCCGCCCGGCAAGCACCGCACCGGTGCCCAGAAACACCCCGCCAAGCAGCACGGACCTCCGGGCGATAACCCGGGCGCTGTCTTCGGTTTCTCTTTGGGTGCGTTTCATGGATTCTACAGAGCCTCGGCTTCGGCTGGACCGATCTTACGCAAGCCAAACAGGAATTTCGACACCAGCACCACCAGAGGATAGATTGCAGCAGTCACAAGACCGTGCGCAAGCGTCAGGCCCAAAGGCGGCAGGTCGACCATCAAGATCCAGAGGGTCAGGTGGTTGAGGATGACCATGCCAATCACAGCCCCGGTAAAGGCGGACCATTCCACGAGGAACGGAAACTCCGTCATCGTCAGGCGGCGGCGGCGCAGGCTTTCGGAGGTCACGATCACAAGCAGTGTCCACAGCCCGGGCGGACGCTGAAACAGGAAATCCGCCAGCAGGAACACGATCAGGATCGAAGCGATCGGCACGACGGCAGGTTGCCGCAGCAGCCATGCGAATGTGACCGCCAGCAACAGGTCCGGCCCCGGCAGGCCCGCATCGTTCAGGCCGAGCGGCAGGAGCATCAGCGTGATGATGCAAAAGCAAAGCACCAGGAACAGTGCCCTGTAGCTCCAGACATGGCGCGCGGAGGTCAGCCCGTTCATGGGAATACCCCATCGCGCAGCAGGCGCGCGGCCGCATCGGGTCGCGGCGTTGGCTGGATGCCGGGGGGCAGGACGAAGCCTTCGGGGGGGGGCCAGGGGGGACCGATCAGATCGCCCGGTGCGCCAAGGGACGTGCCGGGATGGCTGCGCATCACGCGCAGGAAATTCAGTCGCGCCAGATCGGCCGCCAGACGGGCGCGCAGGCGTCTATCGGTGGTTTGCACGATCTGGCCCACCAACAACCCCGGCGGAAACAGCCCGCCGTCGCCCGACGTCACCACCCGGTCGCCCGCGCTGACATCTTCCACATCCTCGATGAATTCCAGGATCGGCGCCTGCGTGTTGTCGCCCATCAACAGCGCCTGCTGTCCCGAGGGCAGGATCGTTACGGGAATGCGGCTGTTGCTGTCGGTCAGCAAAAGGACACGCGACGTGCGTTCCCCCACACCCGATACGCGGCCCACCACGCCCAGGCCGTCCATCGTGGCCCATCCGTCCAGGATACCGTCGCGCGCGCCGACATTGATCAGGACCGACCGCCGAAAAGGTCCACCCGCATCGGCCATCACGATTCCGGTCACGAAGGTCAGTTCAGGGTCCAGCTGCACGCGGTTCAGATCCAGAAGCCGCGCGTTTTCCTGTTCCAGCTGCAATGCGGCTTCGCGCCAGGCGCGCATCTGTTGCAGTTCGCGGCGCAATTCCTGGTTCTGTTCGAACAGCCGGGCGTAGCTCTGGAAATCATCGACCATCCGGGCCAGTCCGGTGATCGGCGCCATCGCCCATTCCATGTTCGGCACGACCCGGTCGATGACCGCCGCGCGCATGCGTTCCACGCGGGGATTGTCGATGCGCCAGACCAGGACCAGCGCGATCAGGCACAACACCAGAACCGTCAGCAGCAGGCGCCGGACGGGACGGGCATAATCCTCATCATACGGGTCCTTCGCCATGGCTCTCCCTGGCAGATCGCACGCGTGGGGGGTGGTTGGCCTTAACTGTCGTAATCTATCGCATGGCGGAGGAGTTTTTCATACTCCAACGCCTTGCCGGTTCCGAGCGCAACACAGTTAAGGCTTTCATCTGCCACCGAAATGGCCAGCCCGGTCTGTTCCCTCAGCGCCAGGTCGAGCTCACCCAGCAACGCGCCGCCGCCGGTCAGCATCACGCCGCGATCCACGATATCGGCGGCAAGGTCGGGCGGCGTGGCTTCAAGCGCGCCCATCACCGCCTCGCAGATCTGCTGCACGGGTTCCGCCAGTGCCTCGGCGACCTGCGCCTGGCTGATCTCGGTCTCTTTCGGGACGCCGTTCAACAGATCGCGGCCCCGGATGCGCATGGACGCGCCGCGCCCGTCATCGGGCATTCGCGCCGTGCCGATCGAGGTCTTGATCCGTTCGGCCGTCGCTTCGCCGATCAACAGGTTATGCTGGCGGCGCAGGTACGAGATGATGGCCTCGTCCATTCTGTCCCCACCCACACGTACGGACCGGGCATATACGATATCTGCAAGCGACAGCACCGCCACTTCGGTCGTTCCGCCGCCGATATCCACAACCATGGACCCGGTCGGGTCCGTGATGGGCATGCCTGCGCCGATGGCTGCGGCAATCGGTTCGGCGATCAGTCCCGCCTTGCGGGCACCCGCCCCCAGAACCGATTGCCGGATGGCGCGTTTTTCCACAGGGGTCGCACCGTGCGGGACGCAGACGATGATCTTGGGTTTTGTAAAGGTCGTGCGCTTGTGGACCTTGCGGATGAAGTGCTTGATCATCTCTTCCGCAACGTCGAAGTCCGCGATCACACCGTCGCGCATCGGACGGATGGCCTGAATGCTGCCGGGGGTGCGGCCCAGCATCAGCTTTGCATCCTCCCCGAAGGCAAGGGCCTTTTTCACGCCATCCTTGACCTGATAGGCCACCACGGACGGTTCGTTCAGGATGATGCCGCGCCCCTTGACGTACACGAGCGTGTTCGCCGTACCGAGGTCGATCGCCATATCCGACGAGAAGATGTTGCCCCAAAGAGCCATTTGACGTGTCCTGTCACCCATACAAAAGACAACACCCACCATGATCCCGAAAATTGAGACTCGGGCGCTGTCTTGGTGCGTCTTATAGGCTTGTGCCAGAAGCGCCGTAAAGGCCCGTGCGAGAAACCGATAGGCACTAAGCCGCCTGCATCCGCCGGATCCATGCCGCGTTCGGCAGCCCAGGGCCCATCCGGGGGGTGATGATGTCCGGGAATCGATGGATCCGGGCCGAGGCGATGCCACCGGTCGGGTCGGCGCGTGTCGGGCAGGTGGCTTGCGCGCTCACCGGCCCGACCGTCACCCACATCGCCGCGACAAGAGCAGGCCGCGTCAACTCACGTCCTTGTAGCTGACTTCCCTTATGTCCGTGCCCAGCTTTTCCCGACGCACGATCAGCCGGTTGAGCGCGTTCACATAGGCCTTCACGCTGGCAACGATGGTGTCGGTGTCTGCCGATTGCCCGGTGGCGATCCGCCCGTCTTCCTCGACCCGCACGGTCACGGTCGCCTGCGCGTCCATGCCTTCGGTCACCGCGCTTACCTGGTAGAGTTGCAGTTGCGCGTCGTTTGGAAAAATCGCCTTGACCGCGTTGAAGGCGGCGTCGACCGGGCCATCGCCCTGCGCGGTCGCCTGGTGATCCTTGTCGCCCACCCGCAAGGTGATATCCGCCGATTGTGGTGCCTCGGTGCCGCAGATCACGCGCAGGAATTTCAGTTCGAGATGCGCATCCACATCCCCCGCACCGGCATCCGTAACCAGCGCGATCAGGTCATCATCGAACACCTCTTTCTTGCGGTCGGCCAGCGCCTTGTAGCGAACGAAAAGGTCGTTGAGCTGGTTGTCACCCAGGTCATAGCCCAGGTTCTTGAGCTTGGAGCGCAAAGCGGCCCGGCCCGAGTGTTTGCCCATCACGATATTGGTTTCGCTCAGGCCCACATCCTCGGGGCGCATGATCTCGAACGTATCGGCCGATTTCAGCATGCCGTCCTGGTGGATGCCGGACTCGTGGGCAAAGGCGTTCTTGCCGACGATCGCCTTGTTGGGCTGCACGGCAAAGCCCGACACCGTGGCGACCCGGCGCGAGATATGCATGATCTTGGTGGCGTCCACGCCCGTGGTGTAGGGCATGATGTCATGGCGCACCTTCATCGCCATCACCACCTCTTCCAGCGCCGTGTTGCCGGCGCGTTCACCCAGGCCGTTGATCGTGCATTCGATCTGGCGCGCGCCGCCTGCCACCGCGGCCAGCGCGTTGGCCGTCGCCATGCCCAGATCGTTGTGGCAATGGGTGGCAAAGATCACCTCGTCGGCGCCCGGCACATCGGCAATCAAGCGGCGGATCAGGTCGGCGCTTTCGGTCGGCGCGGTGTAGCCCACGGTATCGGGAATATTGATCGTCGTGGCCCCTGCCTTGATCGCGATCTCGACCACGCGCCTGAGGTAATCCCATTCGGTCCGGGTGGCATCCATCGGCGACCATTGCACGTTGTCGCACAGGTTGCGGGCATGGCTGACGGTGTCATGGATCTTGTCGGCCATCTCGTCCATCGTCAGGTTCGGAATGGCGCGATGCTGAGGCGAGGTGCCGATGAAGGTGTGGATGCGCGGTTGCGCGGCGTGGCGCACGGCCTCCCAACAGCGGTCGATATCCTTGAAATTGGCGCGGCTGAGCCCGCAGATCACCGCGTTTTTCGAATTCTTCGCGATTTCCGAGACGGCGGCGAAATCGCCTTCCGAGGCGATCGGAAACCCTGCCTCGATGATATCGACGCCCATGTCGTCCAGCAGGCCTGCAATTTCCAGCTTTTCGGCATGGCTCATGGTGGCGCCGGGGCTTTGCTCGCCGTCGCGCAGGGTTGTGTCAAAGATCAACACACGGTTCTTGTCGGTGGTCATATCGTGTTCCTTAGCGGTAATTCTGGGTGTCTCCGGCGCTGTCCCTCCCCTGAGCGGTCGCGCCGAAAGGCACGCTCAGAGGCGGCTAAGGAGAAGCAGGCCAAGCAGACCGCCGCGCGCCTGGGGCGCGGCAAGGGGCGTGATATGGGTCTGCGTGCTCATGGGCGCGACAATACTGATCCCGCGCCGGTTGAAAACCCCTTTTTGCATCGGTGTCATGGGCACGGGGCGCCTTTGGGTCTCGGGGCGCCACGTGGTGCGCGCCAAGGTGGCAGGCTCTTGTGTCGCATGTGCCGGTCGTTGCATCGGCCAATTTGGCGGGGCCGCGTGATTGACCATTCCCAAATCCCGCCTAGCTGTCCCGTCATGGAACGGGCTTTGGTCATCGGCGCCTCGGGCGGTATCGGCGCGGCGCTGGCTTGCGATCTGCGGTCGCGGGGCGCGGAGGTTGTGGGCCTGTCACGGCGTGCGGACGGTTTGGACGTGACCGACGCGGCGGCGGTTGACCGGGTGATGGGCGCGCTCGAAGGGGAGTTCGACCGGATCGTTGTTGCAACTGGCATTCTTGCGCCCGAGGACCGCGTCCCTGAAAAATCACTGTCCTCCATCGATGCGCCGACCATGGCACAGGTCATGGCCGTCAATGCGATCGGCCCCGCCTTGATCCTTGCGCAGATCCCCCGCCTGCTGCCGCACGACCGCCGGTCTGTCGTGGCCGTTCTGACGGCGCGCGTCGGGTCCATCGGGGACAACCGGATGGGGGGGTGGTATGCCTATCGTGCCTCCAAGGCGGCGGCCAACCAGATCACCCACACCGCGGCGATCGAAATGGCGCGCAAGCGCAAGCAATCCATCGTCGTCGCCCTTCATCCCGGCACCGTCGCAACGCCGTTCACTGCCGATTACCCTGCCCATGAAAAAGTCGGAGCCGAACAGGCCGCCCGCAACCTGATTGCCGTGATGGACAGCCTGACACCTGCGCAATCGGGCGGGTTCTTCGACTATTCCGGGGTCGTGGTGCCGTGGTGAGGCGTCTTGTTCTGATCCTTGGCGATCAATTGTCCGAAGACATCGCCGCCCTGCGCGAGGCCGATAAATCCCGCGATGTCGTGGTGATGGCCGAGGTCGCGGACGAGGCCGGCTACGTGCCGCACCACCCCAAGAAGATTGCCTTCGTGTTCGCCGCCATGCGCAAATTCGCGGCGCGGCTGGAACATGACGGATGGAACGTTCGCTACACGCGGCTGGACGATCCCGACAATGCCGGCTCGATCACCGGCGAGTTGATCCGCCGGGCATCGGACCTCGATGCGATCGAGGTCTTGGCAACCGAACCCGGTGAATGGCGGCTGATCTCGGCGTTGGAGGAGTGCCCCGTTCCGGTTCACCAGTTCCCCGATGACCGCTTCTTGTGTTCGCATGCCGAATTCGAGGCATGGGCCAAGGACCGCAAAGAGCTGAGGATGGAATATTTCTACCGCGAGATGCGGCGCCGGACGGGGCTGTTGATGGACGGCGACAAGCCTGAAGGCGGCAAGTGGAACTATGATCACGACAACCGCAAACCAGCCCCTGACCAGATCGCGTTTTCAGGCCCCATGCAGTTCGACCCTGACCCTGTGGTAGAGGAGGTTCTGGATCTCGTCGAAACGCGCTTTGGCAACAATTTCGGCACGCTGCGCCCGTTCTGGTTTGCCACCGATGCCGGGCAGGCGCGCCGGGCGCTTGACC
Organism: uncultured Roseicyclus sp.; assembly: GCA_964460185.1. GTDB lineage: Bacteria > Pseudomonadota > Alphaproteobacteria > Rhodobacterales > Rhodobacteraceae > JAVJPJ01. The sequence goes on from CAYWTM010000050.1 coordinate 20,253, forward strand.
ATTTCATGCGGCACGCGCTGCCCCGCTTCGGGGATTTCCAGGACGCGATGCTGGCCGACAACCGTTTTTTGTATCATTCGGTCGTATCCATCTATCTGAACGCCGGGCTGTTGAGCTGGCAGGAGATCTGCGAGGCCGCCGCCAAGGCCTATGCCGACGCCGCCGCCCCCCTGAATGCCGTCGAAGGGTTCATTCGCCAGATCATCGGTTGGCGCGAATACATGCGCGGGATCTACTTCCGCGAAGGTCCCGACTACACCACGCGCAACGTGCTGGGCCATGATCGCCGGCTGCCGGCCTTTTTCTGGGATGCCGAAACCGATATGCGCTGCATGTCGAAAGCCATCGAGCAGACCCGCGACGAGGCCTATGCCCACCACATCCAGCGCCTGATGGTCACCGGCAACTTCGCCTTGCTGGCCGGTGTGGATCCGGCCGAGGTGCATGAATGGTATCTGGCCGTGTATGCCGATGCCTTCGAATGGGTCGAGGCGCCCAACGTGATCGGCATGAGCCAGTTTGCCGATGGCGGGATCGTTGGGTCGAAGCCCTATGTCTCGGGCGGGAATTACATCAACAAGATGTCGGACTACTGCAAGGGATGTGCCTACGAGATCGGGGACAAGTCCGGGGACAAGGCCTGTCCGTTCAACTATCTCTATTGGGCTTTCCTGCACCGGCATCGGGATCGCTTCGGGAAAAACCCCCGGATGGCGCAGATGTATCGAACTTGGATGCGCATGTCCGAGGACAAGCGCGAGGCGGCAGTGTCGAGCGCGGATCGCTTTCTCGAAAGGCTCGACAAAGGTGCCCGAGTCTGACCCGCGCAGGTCGCAAAGACGCCGCGCGGATCCGTGATTGCGGGGCGATCAGCCCATCAGTTGGCCTGCCTCGGGCACCCAGCGAAAGCCATCTTCGCGCGTGTCGACATAGCCGGTTGCCGGGAACGGCATGTGATAGCCGATCGCCGGGATCCGATCGGCCGCGATCATGCCCAGAACGCGGCGGCGGCTTTCGGCAGCCATCGCCTTGTCGGCATCGAACCGCACTTCCCAATCCGGGCGGGCCAGCGACCAGACAGGGTGGTTGGCCAGATCGGCAAAGATCACAAGTCCCTGTCCTTCGCTGTCCAGACGATAGACCATGTGGCCGGGGGTATGTCCGAACGCGGCCATTCCGGTGACGCCCGATACCACGTCATCGCCATCCCCGAGGAACGTCATCTGGTCGGCCAGCGGGCGGACATTCGCCTCGAACCCGTCATTGCCTGCCCCGGCCCAATGGTCGAATTCGGCCTGTCCGGTCACATAGCGCGCATTGGCGAATGTCGGCGCGCCTTCCGTCATCAGGCCGCCGATGTGGTCGAGCAGCAGGAACGAGAGGATGCGCATCGGCGGCCGGGGCTCGGCGAAGCGCTCCAGCAGGCGACCGAAGTCGTGCAGGACCGCCTTGGCGCGGCCGGTCGAGCCCGACGAGAAGAGGACGAGATTAAACGCCGCGAGCAGATGTATCGCGGTCACCGTACTCCGCTACCGCTGGAGGGCCGGGTGGGGATCATCGTCGACGACGGCCTGGGCTTCCTGAATCTGGGGCTGGTCGAGAACTACACGGGACAGTACAGTGTCTTCGACCGGATCAAGAGCCGCGAGGGGACCTACGAG
>CAYWTM010000051.1:0-21588 GCA_964460185.1 uncultured Roseicyclus sp.
TGCGCGCGGTGCAGCGGATTGCGGGTCTGGAAGGCGACGACCTTGCGCCAGCCCAATTTGCGGAAAAAGGCGCGCAATTCGTTGGGCGTGTCGCGGCGGGCGCGGAAATCGTAATGCACCGGCTGCTGGATGCCGGTGATCGCGCCGCCCAGATAGACAGGGCCCGCCACGTTGTGCAGGTAGTTCACGGCCGGATGCGCGATGTCATCGGCGCCATAGACCATTTCGGCCTCGCGCGCCTTGTTGGGCACGTATTTGTCGGACACCGACAAGATCGCGAGGATCACGCCCTCGGCGTCACGCAGGGCGATATCCTGGCCCGGTTCGACCTTGGCGGCGAAATCCTCGCTCACGTCCAGGGTGATCGGCATCGGCCACAACTCGCCCGAGGCAAGGCGCATGGTTTCCACGACGCTTTCGTAATCCGCCTGCCCCAGGAAGCCCTTGAGCGGGTTGAAGCCGCCATTCATCAAGAGTTCCAGGTCGCAGACCTGGCGCTGGGTCATGTCCCACGACGGCAGATCGCCCGCGTCGGTCTTGAGCTTCTGGGCGCTTTCATACGAGACATACAGTTCGGGGATGGGCGCAAGGTTGCTTTGCATGGCAAGGGTCCTGTTCTTTAAAGGAATGAGGCCGCTCGCATCACCGGTCAGTTCGGCATGGAGGGCGTTGTATTCTGCCCGTTTGCGGGCAAGGAAACGGTCGGTCAGGCGTGCTTTTTCGGCGGCGCCACGAGAGGTGAGGGCATAGGCAAAGCGCTGGCGTTTGTCCGGCCCGTCACGGTGTGACACCGTCACAAGACCCGCGTCGGTTACAGCGCGCAATTGGGTGTTGAGCCGCCCGAGGCTGATGCCAAGCGCCTGCGCCGTTGCCCGCTGAGACGCCTCTGGCGCGGCGTCGAGCTGGCGCAGAAGGCGGAAGAGCAAGTCGTCTTCCGGCAGGTGGGATTGGGTCGCGGGTACGGGCATTTCAGACGCTACAAAGTTTGTTCACGATTGAACACATGCCACATGCGTGCGGCTTGGGGAAGGGGTTTGTTCACCCGTGAACAGATTGTCGCGATCTGGAGACAATGGGATTTTTCAGCCTTGGTCCCCGGGCCCCGGTCGGGATGTGGACCTTGCGGGCGACATGCGCTTCAGGCGGCTTTGCGCAACGAAGCTGTCCTGGCCGCATGACTGGAAAATGACTGCTTTGGCGCTCCGGAGTATGTGTGCAGAGCCGTGATTGTGTTCGCCGCGCGAATTGCCATGATTGTGACCATGCCTGCCGACATCGAATTTTCCTTCCGTCAACTGACCCGCAGCGCTCAACGGCACGTTCGAATCTTCCAGATACATCAGTTTCTGGACCGCTTTGCGATGGGCTTGACGGTGGCCGTCGTGGCACTGGCTCTGATCGACCGTGGCATGGACCTTTTCCAGATTTCGCTACTGTTTGGGGTCTATTCAGTCACAACCATGGCGACGGAACTGCCATTTGGCGGGCTCGCCGATACCATCGGGCGCAAGCCCGTCTTCCTGTCAGCGGTCGTGGCAAGCGTGATCTCGCTGGGTCTTTTTCTGTCGTCCAACGATTTCCTTGTCTTGGCTCTTTCGTTCGCGTTTATCGGTTTCGGACGGGCTTTGCGCTCCGGAACGCTCGATGCATGGTTCGTCGAGAACTTCAGGGTCCTGGCCCCGAACGTCGATATTCAGCCCGCGCTCGCCAAGGCCCAATGGGCCAATGCCATGGGACTGGCGTTTGGCGCGATTTGCGGAGGCCTGTTGCCGGACGTCTTTGGCGATGTCGCAATCCGTTTTGGCTTCAGCATTTTTGATGTTTCTTACGCGGCAAGCCTGATCATGATGATCGTGTTGTTTGTCTTTACCTTCGTTGCGATCACCGAAGAGCCTCGCCCGCTGAACCTCAAGGCTCTCGGTCACGGTTTCACGCGTGTTCCATCGGTGGTCGGGGAGGCCGGTCTCCTTGCTTTGAAACACCCCACCTTGTCGATACTGTTGTTCGCGCTGGCGCTGTTCTTGATGGCGACGAACCCGGTCGAGGTGTTCTGGCCCACCTACGCCAGGGGCCTGCTGAACGACAGCTACGCCAATACTGCAATTGGTGTGCTGACAGCGGCGTATTTCTTCTCAATCGCGTTCGGCGCGGCGCTGTCGCCACACATCAATCGACTGTTCAAGCGTCAAAATGCCATCACGCTTTCGGTGGCTTTTGCCTGCCTCGCGGCGCTCCAGATCGCCTTGGCGTTTCAGGGTGCCATGATCGGCTTCGTCGTGATGTTTGTTCTTTTTTCCGTTGTCCTTGGCTCAACTGAGACGCCAGCCAGCAGCATTCTTCATTCGTGTGTCGAGAACCATCAGCGGTCTACCATGCTGTCGCTACGCTCACTCGTGCAACAGCTTGGTGCAGCCGTCGGTTTGATGGCGTTTGGTGGCATTGCGGAAGGCTACACATTGCCTGTCGCCTGGATGGGAGGCGCTGGTTTTCTCATGATCGCCGTGTTGTTGACGGGCATGCTGGCCAAGAGATTGCGGCGCTGAGGTCGACAGTTGTCGTTCTTCCATCACGCGGCACATGGCACTTCGGGATCAAGGCCGCCATTCGCAGCACACCGCGCGGCGGCAGGTTACCGTATGCCAGCGGTGCTCAACCCATAAAAACGAACCCGGTCAGGTACGCCCCGGCAGGGCCTCAAATCTACTCGGCCGCGTCAACCGGGGCTGCATAGGCTGCAGCGTCGGATGTCTGTTCGCCTTCATGCTCGGCGATGAATTTCTCTGCGTCCAAAGCCGCCATGCAGCCCATTCCGGCGCTGGTCACGGCCTGACGATAGACGTGATCGGTCAGGTCGCCCGCCGCGAAGACGCCGGGTATCGAGGTGCGCGTGGTGCCCGGTTCGACCTTGACGTAGCCGCCATTGTGCAGCTCGAGCTGGTCCTTGACCAACTCGGATGCCGGCGCATGTCCGATGGCCACGAAAAAACCCGCGCAGGGCACCTCGGTGATGGCGCCGGTTTCGGTGTGCTTGATGCGCACGCCTTCGACGCCGCGTGGGTTGTCCGCGCCGATGACTTCCTGAACGCTGTGGTTCCAGATCACCTCGACCTTGGGGTTGTTGAACAGGCGGTTTTGCAGGATCTTTTCGGCCCGCAAGCTGTCGCGACGATGGATCAGCGTCACCTTGGAGGCAAAGTTGGTCAGGAAAAGCGCCTCTTCCACGGCGGTATTGCCGCCGCCGACAACAACGATTTCCTTGCCGCGATAGAAGAACCCGTCACATGTCGCGCAGGCCGACACGCCAAAACCCTTGAAGTGTTCCTCGGACGGAAGGCCAAGCCACTTGGCCTGCGCGCCCGTCGCCAGAATGACTGCATCCGCCGTATAGGTCGTGCCGCTGTCGCCCTTGGCCGTGAAGGGGCGCGCCGACAGGTCCAGCGACATGATGTGATCGGAAATGATCTCGGTCCCCATTTCCTTGGCATGCGCTTCCATCCGGACCATCAGGTCCGGGCCCATGACCGTTGCGTCGCCGGGCCAGTTTTCCACATCGGTGGTGATGGTCAGCTGACCGCCCGGCTGGATGCCCTGCACCAGGATGGGTTCCAGCATGGCGCGACTGGCATAGACGCCGGCGGTATAACCGGCGGGGCCGGAGCCGATGATCAGAACACGGGTGTGGCGGGTCGTTTGGGCGGTATCGGACATGCGGGCAGGGCCTATCAACGTGATTGGTTTGGCAGCGTGGCGCGCGCGGTCGTTGCGTGCGGCGTTGCACAGGATATATCCCCACGGGTCCGGCGATGAAAGCCCCCGGCTCAGGGGTTGCACCCAAACGTGAGATGTTCCAAATATTGCGCGCGCGTGAAATAATATTGCGCACGGGCTAAGAAATGCGGTCAAAATAGAAAATGCCGCAAAGGGGTACAGGCCAGATGTCGCACAGCAAGCTCGATCCGATTGACCGCAAGATCCTGGCCGAGCTGCAGGAAGACGGGCGCATGACCAATGTCGAACTGGCCAAGCGCGTCGGTATTTCCGCGCCGCCCTGCTTGCGCCGTGTGCGCACCCTGGAAGAGGCGGGATACATTCGCGGCTACCATGCCGATGTCGATCCCCGCATGCTGGGGTTCGAGGTGCAGGTCTTTGCGATGGTCGGTCTGCACAGCCAGGCGGAGGTCGATCTGGTTGCCTTCGAAAACCTGTGCCGGGACTGGCCGTTGGTCCGTGAATGCCACATGCTGAACGGAGAGATCGATTTCATCCTGAAATGCGTGGCGCCCGATCTGTCCAGCTTCCAGAGCTTTCTGACCGGGGCGCTGACCTCGGCCCCGAACGTGGCCAGCGTGCGCACCTCGCTGGTGATCCGGGGCGCCAAGGATGCCCCCGGCGTGCCGTTCGACGTGATGGAAGACCGGCTGAGCCGCCTGGCCTGAGCGGGGGGCGCGTGATGCCGCCTGAAACGGGAACCCTGACGCAGCGGTATCAAGGCGCGCTTGCGCTGGCCAAGGCCGGACGGCAGGCGGAGGCGTTGGCCCAGTTGCGCCTGCTGGATACTGCCCGCCCGAACAGCCCTGAAATCCTGTTCCAGATCGGCCGCCTGGAGGCCGCGCAAGGCCGGCCGGACGCCGCCGAATCCGCCCTGCGCGCGGCCTTGACCCTGCGACCGGCCGAGGCCGCGATCTGGCAGGCGCTGCACGGGGTTCTGACCCGCGGCGCAAGAACCGGGCTGGAACGCGAGGCCGCCCGCGCCGGGATCATCCTGGGGTCCGAGAAAGACGCGCGTCCGATCCTTGCCGCGATCGAAAAGGGCAAGGCGGCCGAGGCCGAGGCAGCGGCGCTGCGGCTTGTCAAATCCGCGCCCGAGGCGTTCTGGCCCGCCTTTGCCCTGGGCCGGGCCCGCGCGGCGCTGGGCAATTGGGCGGGCGCGCTGCCGCCCCTCGAGATGGCCCATCTGCGCGATCCGCAAGACACCGCCGTGCAAGCGGCGCTGGGCGATGTGTTGGCGCGAACCGGCGCCGTGATCCGGGCCGAGGCGATGCTGACCCCCCTTGTGCAGGACGATCCGCAAGCGGCGCTGGCGCTTGCGCGGCTCTTGCGCGACACGATGCGCCCCGAGGCGTCAGCCGATCTGTTGCAGGCCTGGACGCGCAAACGGCCCAAGGCGCGCGCGATCTGGACAGAGCTGGCGCTATCACTTGCATCGGGCGGCCAGTCGGAGGCGGCCTTCGACGCTGCGGCGCGCGCCACGGATGGGGCAGCGGGGATGGTAACGCTCTACACCCGGCTCGCGTCCGCCTTCGAGGAAGCGGGCGATGTAGCGTCCGCTGAAACGGCGGTTGATGCGGGCCTTGCACGGGCCAAGACCGGGCGGGCGGGCTTGCTGACACTGCGGGCGCAAAAGCTGCAATCGGCCGGTGATCTTGGCGCCGCCGATGCGCTCTTGGTCGAGGCCATCGCGCTAGACCCCGGTTATGCCGAGGCCTATCGCGCCTATACCGCCGCCGACAAACGCGCGGCGGATGATCCGATCCTGGCACGGCTGGAGACCGCGCTTGCGCGTCCCGATACGCCGTCGCCCGCCCGCAGCCGGTTGCATTTCGCGGCCGCCAAGGCCGCGTGGGACGCAAAGGACGACGCCCGCGCGGCGCGCCACCTGGAAACCGCCAACCGTTTGCTGGCCTCGGCCTATCCCTATTCCTTCGAGGCCGATCTGGCCGAGGCCCGCCGGCTGGTGGCCGATTGGACCAGGCTGGCCCCCATGCGCGCAGACGGGCCGCAGGACCCGGCGCTGTTCGTGACCGGCCTGCCCCGATCGGGCACGACATTGGTTGAAACCATCCTGTCGGCCCATCCGCAGGTGGCCGCGGGGGGCGAAATGCCGTTCATGGGCCGTGCGCTTGCGCCCGCGATGGATGCGTTGCGGGGCGGTGTCGCGGATCCGGCGCTATTTGCGGCCGCGGGGGCGCGGTACCTGGTGGCGGCTCGGCGTCGGGCGGGGGGCGCGATCTTTACCGACAAGGCGATTTCCACCTTCACGCGGGCCGGGCACGTGGTGCGCGCGCTGCCCGGCGCGCGGATCATCGTGATGCGCCGCGATCCGCGCGATGTGGGGTTGTCGATGTATCGCAACATGTTCCCCGAAGGTCTGCACCGCTACACCAACGACCTGCAGGCGATGGGCCGATACATCCGGTTGCATGACGCCCTGGCCGCATTCTGGGCCGACGCCTTGCCGGGGCAGGTGCATGTGGTGGATTACGAAGCGCTGACCGCCGATCCCGAGCCGCATATCCGGGCATTGGTGGCGTTTTGCGGCCTGCCGTGGGATGACGCCTGCCTTGCGCCGGAACGCAGCCAGAGGCGGGTTCAGACGCTCAGCTTTGCGCAGGTCCGCGCGCCGATCGGGCGGCAGGCGGTGGCAGGCTGGACACGCATGGAGGCCGAGTTGCAGCCCTTGATCGAGGCCTTGGACAAAACCCGGATCGATCTGTCGCCGCAGCCCTGAAACGCGAAAAGGGCCGCCATTCTGGCAGCCCTCTTGCAAGCATTCGCTTTGTTTCGCGATGAACGCCGTGTTATTCGGCGGCGATCTGCATGGTCGGCTTTTCCGACCGGTTTTCGGCGCGGTTTTCGCGCGTCCAGGGCATTTCGACCTGCTCTTTCTGGGCTTCGTTCAGGATCGTGGTCATCCAGCGACGCGTTTTCATGTGCCTCATCCTTTGTGCCGTGTGTGCTTCGTGTGTTCGTTTTCGAACTTGGAAACAAACTGATCCCAATTTCCGGCATAGATACGGCAAAGCGCCTAACGGAACGTAAATTTTCAAGGCGATATTGTGGCCGCGAAAAGCGGGGTTTCCACTGAATATACGCGCTTTTCAAGGTGTGCGGCCCAGATCTGGGCGATTTTGGGGCAGGAATTGTCCCCGTTTCGCCCAATTTGAAACGGTTTGTTTCCAAATCGGCCGTGCTGAACCGGATCCGCCGCGCTAGAGGCGAATCGCGGAAATCAGGCGGCCGTAGTCGGCCTCCCCGCGATGCACGGACCTGCGGTAGGAATAGAACCTGTCAGGATCGCGGTAGGTGCAATGTCGTGTCCATTCCGCCTCACCGATACCGGCCGCGCGCAGACGTGACAGGCCATAGCCCGGCAGGTCGAACAGGTATTTGTCGGGCGCCTCGCCAGTGGCGAAGAAACGCGCATTGGCGGGATCCTCGTCGAAGAAGCGTTCGAAATACTCTTCGCCCACCTCGTAGATGCGCTGGCTGATCGCGGGGCCGATGGCGGCCGTGATCCGACCGCGATCCGCGCCCAGACCCTCCATCGCGTCGACGGTCGCCTCCAGCACGCCGTCCATGGCGCCGCGCCATCCCGCATGCGCCGCCCCGATCACGCCGGCCTCGCGGTCGGCGAACAAGACTGGCTGGCAATCCGCCGTCAGGACGGCAATCGCCAAACCGGGGGTGGCGGTCACGAGGCCATCGGCGAGCGGTCGGTCACCGAGCGGGCCGTCCAGCACCACGACGTCGGCGGAATGCACCTGGTTGACGGTGACCAGGTGGTTCTCGCCCACGCCCATCGCATCGGCCACGCGGTCACGGTTCAGGGCCACGATCGCGGCCTGGTCCGAAGACCCGCCGCCGCAGTTCAGACCTTCGAAAATCCCCGAGGACGCACCGCCACGCCGGGTAAAGAACCCATGCGTCACGCCATCCAGAAGCGGAGAGGTCACGATTTCAAGGCTCAGGGTGACGGTCATTCGGACCTCGGGTCGAGTGCAGGGGGCAGCGGTGCGCCGGGCGGTGTCAGCGCAAGCACCTTGAAAAGGTGTCCCATCTGATCGGGGTGCGTCAACCGTCTGTGTGCGGCGATGTGGGTCTCAAGCGCCGGACCGCCCAGTTTGCTGGCCAACGCCTGCGCCCGCGCCGTGATGCCGAGCCGTTCCAGGAACACGCCTTGCGGCACCAGGGCCGAGGCGCGCGCGGGTTGTGCGGCCTGTGCGATCGGGTCAAACGCCACATGCGCCGTCAGATCCGCCTGTCCCGGCGTGGCCAGCGGATCCACATGCTGATGCGCGCTGAGCGCCTGGAAGGTGTCGCCCAGGCTTTGCGCGTCGCCGTAGTCGACGATCAGCGCGGCACCGCCGAAGCTGGCGATGCGATGGCCGATCTCGCCCGCGATGGCCTCGGCCGGGGCGCAGGTTTCGACCAGTTGCCCCTCGCGGACCGCATCGCGGCGCTGGTCGAGTGCAGCCACCGTCATCGGCGGCGCAAGGCCCCAGATCAATGCTTTGCCATCGGTTCCGATCATGCGTTCGTGCCAGTCATCGCCCTTGCCGCGCTGGAACTGGCGGATCGGAAGGGCGTCAAGGAACTCGTTGGCGATCACGAACAGGGGCGCGTCGGGAAGCGTGGCGATGCTGTCATGGAAAGCGGGACGTGCATCGGGCAGGGCGCGCATCTGGGCCGCGCGCAGAACCGGCGAGGCCTCGACCAGGTGCAGGTCGGCTGCGGCATGAAACCCGGGCACGCCGCGCGTGGCGCGCAGGACATCGGCCATCAGCGTGCCACGACCCGGCCCAAGCTCGGCCAGAACGATCCGGTCGGGCGCGCCCTGGTCCATCCAGACCTGCGCCAGCCACAGGCCGATCAGTTCGCCGAACATCTGGCTGATTTCCGGCGCGGTGATGAAATCGCCCGCCCGCCCAAGCGGATCGCGGGTGACGTAATAGCCGTGTTCCGGGTGCAGAAGGCATTCGGTCATGTAGTCCGCCACCGTGACCGGGCCGGTGCGCGCGATGCGTCGGATCAGGCTGGTCTTGAGCACCGTCATCCGGCGCGCGTCCTGCGCCGGGCGATGATGATCAGGATCACGCCAACCGCGATCATCGGCAGCGACAGGAGCTGCCCCATGGTCAGCCCGACCGACGGCGACAGCGCCAGCGCAAAGCCGACCGGATTGTCGGGACCCACGAATTGCGCATCGGGCTGGCGCGCGAATTCGACCGCGAAGCGCGCAAATCCATATAGCATCAGGAACATCCCGGTCAGCGCGCCCGGCGTCTTGAGCCATCCGCGCCGGTAGGCCAGCCAGATCACGATCAGCCCCAGAACCAGCCCCTCGAGCGCCGCCTGATACAATTGCGAGGGGTGGCGCGCGCACATCAGCCCGATTTCGGTCTGCACAAGGCCCACGGGGCCCGCGCAATCCTGTGCCGCCGGCCCGGGAAAGATCACGCCCCACGGTGCATCGGTGGGCCGCCCCCACAATTCGGCATTGATGAAATTGGCCAACCGGCCCAGGCCCAGGCCCACGGCCACCACCATCGCCATGGCGTCGGCGACCTGCAGCGGCGGGATGCGACCCATCTTGCAAAAGATATAGCCCGCCACGGCGACCCCGATCAGCCCGCCATGAAAGGCCATTCCGCCCTGCCAGACCCGCAGGATCTCACCAGGGTTCTCCAGGTAGTATTGCGGCTGGTAGAACAGCACGAAACCCAACCGTCCGCCCAGGATCACGCCAAGCACGACGGCTGTCAAAAGACCTTCGACCTGGTCGGGGCGCATGGGGGCGGTGTTCGCAGGCCACAGCCCGGGCCGCGCCACGGCGCGGGTGATCATCCACCACCCGGCCACCAGCCCCGCGATATAGGCCAGCGCATACCAGCGCAGCGAGAACTCGAAGCTGCCAAGTGTCAGCGTGAAGATCTCCGGGCTGAGATCGGGGAAGGGGATGGCAAAGGGCATGGCTGGTCGATCATTGGTGCGGGGTCGGGGCATGGGTGCGGGGGGGCTGCGGCGAAGTCAACCTTGATCGGAAGGTCCGCGCGGGCCATATCGAACTTGTGATTGAAGGAGCCAGAGCGCAATGCAGACCCGAAACAAGATCATGGAAGACATCAGCCAGCTGATGACCAACGCGATGGGCGTGGCCCAGGGCGCGAAGGAAGAGGCCGAGACGGCCATGAAATCCATGATGGATCGCTGGCTGGCCGACCGGGATTTCGTGACCCGCGACGAATTCGAAGCCGTGCGCGCCATGGCCCAGAAGGCGCGCGAGGAAAACGAGGCCCTCAGGGCGCGGCTCGACGCGCTTGAGGGCGACAAGGGCTAGGGCCTGCGCCAAAACCCTCGACGCAGCTGCGAAATACCTTGAAGGGGTCGGGTTTCCTGACCCCTTTTGCGCATGATGCTGTGGGGCCTGCGGGGCATCTGGGGCGGGGTTTGTGCAAAAGATGGCCGGCAGTGCCTTGTGCGACCCCGACAATCCCGCCTAGCGGCAGAGTAATCCCCAAACCGCAATATGTTGTGGGTAAACCGTTCCCTTGGGGACACGGCCCTGTCCGTCACAAAAAAATTTCTTTACAGCCCTCCCAAAGCACCGCACCATATTTCGTAGGTCAGGGGCAGCCCGCCCCGATCTGTATGAAAGACACCCAGCCGATAGCGGGCGTCTTGGCTCTGGACCCAAGGCCCCGGAAGGCTGCCAAAACAAGAGGCCTGGGCAATGTCGCATTCCGAGCAGTATCTGGACATCGAAGACCTACACCCGATCGACATCGTGGAAACGCTCGCGTCCCATCATGAATGGGATTTCGACCGTATCGCCGATGACCAGATCGCCATGGCCATCGAAGGTCAGTGGCGCACCTATTCCGTCACCCTGGCCTGGTCGGCCTATGACGAAACCCTGCGCATGATCTGCACCTTCGAGATGGAGCCACCGACCGAAACACTGCCAAAGCTTTACGAAACCCTGAACCTGACCAATGACCGGTGCTGGGCCGGGGCGTTCACCTACTGGGCCGAGCAAAAGCTGATGGTCTATCGCTATGGCCTGGTGCTGGCCGGCGAACAGCTGGCCACGCCCGATCAGATCGCGTGCATGGTCGAAACGGCGGTTCTGGCGTCCGAGCGCTACTATCCGGCGTTCCAGCTGGCGTGCTGGGGCAGCCAGACCCCCGAAGAGGCCATGCAGATCGCCATCGCCGAAAGCTATGGTCGCGCCTGATTGTCCGGTGACCGCACTCCGAATAACGGTTTCCCCTGTTCGGATTGCGCACTAACCTCTGCCCCGCGACTGATGCGGGGGAGCCATGAATTTCGATGATATTTCGCGCCGCGGGCTGGTGATGCTGGGCTGTGGCAAGATGGGGTCGGCCATGCTGGAAGGCTGGCTGAAGGGCGGGATTGCGCCGGGGGCCGTCCATGTGATCGACCCCTATCCGTCCGACTGGGTCCGCGCGCAGGGCGTGGTCGTGAACTCGGGCCTGCCCGACGACCCGGCCGTTGCGCTGGTTGCGGTCAAACCGCAGATGATGGACGAGGCGCTGCCGATGTTGGCGCCGATGGGGGGCGGTCGAACGTTGATCGTGTCGGTCGCCGCAGGCACGCCCATCGCGCGTTTCGAGACGGTGCTGGGCGCGGCCACCCGCGTGATCCGCGCCATGCCCAATACGCCCGCCGCCATCGGCAAGGGGATCACGGCGATCATCGGCAACGGGTCTGCGACGGCCGCCGATCTGGACATGGCCGAGGGGCTCTTGGGGGCCATCGGGCAGGTGGTGCGCCTGTCGGCCGAGGATCAGATCGACGCGGTCACCGGCGTGTCCGGTTCGGGCCCGGCCTATGTATTCTACATGATCGACGCGCTGGCCGCCGCCGCGCGGGCCGAAGGGCTGCCCGATGACATGGCCATGCAACTGGCCAAGGCAACCGTGGCGGGGGCGGGCGCCCTGGCCGAGGCGGCCGCCGAGACGCCCGAACAGCTGCGCATCAACGTGACCTCGCCCAATGGCACCACGCAGGCCGGGCTTGAGGTGTTGATGGACGAGGGCATGGGCCTGATGCCCCTGATGCGTGGAACGGTCGCCGCTGCCGCAAATCGCAGCCGGGAGTTGAAGGGATGAGCGCGCCGATCAGCTTCGACGATTTCCTCAAGGTCGATATCCGGTGCGGCACCGTTACCCGCGCCGAACCCTTTCCCGAGGCGCGCAAGCCGGCGATCAAGCTCTGGGTCGATTTCGGGCCCGGGATCGGGGAAAAGAAATCCTCGGCCCAGATCACCGCCCATTATACGCCCGAGGCCCTGATCGGGCGGCAGGTGATGGCGGTGGTGAACTTCCCCCCGCGCCAGATCGGGCCGGTGATGTCAGAGGTCCTCGTTCTGGGCGTCAGCGATGCAGACGGCGCGATCGTGCTGCTGGCGCCGGATCAGACCGTCCAGAACGGACAAAGGATGCATTGATGAAACTGCTGATTTCCCGCCGCCTGCCCGAACGCAACATGGCGGCCGCGTGCGAACGGTTCGACGTGACATGCCGCGACACGACCCTGCCGATGACCCATGACGAGTGCGTGGCGGCCCTGTCGGACCATGACATCATCGTGCCGACCCTTGGCGATGCGTTCCGGGCCGAGGCTTTTGCCGCCGTGCCCGCGCCGCGCGCCCGGTTGCTGGCCAATTTCGGGGCAGGCTACAACCATATCGACGTAGCGGCCGCTTCGGCTGCGGGGCTGGCCGTGACCAACACGCCCGGCGCCGTGACCGACGCCACCGCCGATATCGCGCTGACCCTGATCTTGATGACCGCACGGCGCGCCGGCGAGGGCGAACGGATGGTGCGCGCGGATCGGTGGACGGGCTGGCACCCCACCCAGATGCTGGGCCTGCATGTGTCGGGCAAGACGGTTGCCGTGATCGGCATGGGCCGCATCGGGCAGGCCATCGCGCGGCGCTGCCATTTCGGGTTCGGCTGCCGGATCGTCTATGTGAACCGCTCGGCCAAGTCGGTGGATTTCCCTGCAGAACAGATGGAGATGGAGGCCGCGCTTTCTGCCGCCGATATCGTCGTGCTGGCCACGCCCGGCGGGGCGGACACCCATCACCTGATGGGCGCGGAAGCCTTTGCCGCCATGCAGGCCCATGCCATTTTCGTCAACATCTCGCGCGGGGACGTGGTCGATGAGACCGCCCTGATCGCCGCCCTGGAGGCCGGGCGGATCGCGGGGGCGGGGCTGGATGTCTACGAGTTCGAGCCCAAGGTGCCCGCCGCGTTGAAGGCGATGGAAAACGTCACCTTGCTGCCCCATCTGGGCACGGCAGCCCTTGAGGCGCGCGAGGCGATGGCGGCGATGGCGCTGGACAATTGCATCGCCCATGCCGAGGGACGGCCGCTGCCCAACCCGGTCTGAGGCGTGCGGCCTCAGACCGCCAGGATGACGCCCTCGTCCGCGGCCAGCTCGGCGGGCGCGGCACCGCCCACAGCGCCGGACGTGCGCACCAAGACGGTGCCTGTCAGATCCACCTTGCGCGGTTTGCCCGTCATGTTCAGCGCCACGCGCAGTTGCCGACCCTCATGGCTGCGGTCATAGATCAACACGCCGTCCCGGGCCGAGACCGTGGCGTAATCGCCAAGCGTGAGGGCCGGTTCTGCCCGGCGCAGCGCCAGAAGCTGGCGGTGCAGCATCAGGATCGATCCGGGTACTTCGGCCTGGACCGCCGCCGGGCCTTCGGGGGGAACACTGATCGGCAACCATGGATGGCCCGTGGTGAAGCCCGCCCCCGTGCCGGTCCGCCACGGGATCGGCGTGCGAACCGGATCGCGGCCAAGGCCCTGGCCGGGCACGTTGATCTCCCACGGGTCCTGCACGGCCTCGGGTGGGATCGTGGCGCTTTCCATGCCCAATTCGTCGCCCTGGTAGATCGTGGGCGTTCCCCTGAGCGTCATCAGCAGCATCGCGGCCACGCGCGCCTGTGCGGGCCCTGCGCGGGTGGCGATCCGGGCGCGGTCATGATTGCCCAGAACCCAGTTGGGCCAGGCCCCTTCGGGCAGCTTCGCCTCGTAGTCGTCGATCAGCCCGCCGATGGTTTCGGCATCCCAGTCGGTTTCGATCAGGGCGAAATTGAAGGGCAGTTGAAAGCCGGTCAGGTCCTTGCCGTAATAGCCCATCAACTCGTCGAAGGAGCCATAGACCTCGCCCACCAGCAGGCGTTCGGGCGTGTATTCGGCCGCGACCCGGCGCATCTCTTCGACGATGTCGCGCAGGACGGGCTGGTGTTTGGTGTAGGTGCCCAGAAGCGAGCGGGCAGGCCCCATTTTCTCGACCCAGTCGGGGTTGGGCGGATTGTCCCTGAAGGACATGTCCGGCCCCATGTTTTCCACCGCATCCACGCGGAACCCGTCGACGCCGTTGTCGAACCAGAACCGCATCGCGTCGTAGACGGCGACACGCAAGTCGGGGTTGTACCAGTTCAGGGATGGCTGTTCGCGCAGGAAGATGTGCAGGTAATATTGCCCGCTGGCCTGGTCGAGCGTCCAGGCGGGGCCTGCGAATTCCGAGATCCAGTTGTTGGGCGGCCCGCCATCTGCCGCCGGATCGGACCACACGAACCAGTCACGCTTGGGCGCGTCGGGGCCTGACAGCGCCTCTTGAAACCACGGGTGCTGGTCCGAGCAATGGCCCGGCACGAAATCCATCAGGATCTTGAGACCCCTTGCATGGGCCGCATCGCGCAGGGTTTCGAAATCGGCGAACGTGCCGAACATCGGGTCGATGCCGCAATAGTCGCTGACGTCATAGCCGAAATCCTTCATCGGCGAGGGGTAGAAGGGCGAGATCCAGACTGCGTCCACGCCCAGATCGACAAGGTGATCCAGCCGGTCTGCAATGCCCTTGAGATCGCCGATGCCATCCCCGTCGCTGTCCATGAAGGAGCGGGGATAGATCTGATAGACGACCCCGGTTTTCCACCAGTCTGTCATGTGCGGTCCTGCCTTTTGAATGTCGTCGGAAAATGGGGCCTGTCGCCGGAACAGGTGAGTAGAGCTGTGGCGCGGTGCCGGGGTTTCAAGCCCCCTTGGGGCCGTCACCCGTCGCCTCCCGGTAATGACGGCGGCACAGCGAGATGTAGCGGTCGTTTCCGCCCACCTCGATCTGTGCGCCTTCGGTCAGGGCTTGCCCCGAGGCATCGACGCGGATGACCATGGTGGCCTTCTTGCCGCAATGGCAGATGGTGCGCACCTCGCGCATCTCGTCTGCCAGCGCCAGCAGCGCGGCGGAACCGGGAAACAACTCACCCCGGAAATCGACGCGCAACCCATACGCCATGACCGGCACGCCGAGGTCATCGACGGCGCGCGCCAGTTGCCAGACCTGGTCGCGCGTCATCCATTGCGCCTCGTCGATCAGCACGCAGGCGCAGGGGCCGCGATCCAGCCGTGCCGCGATCTTGGCGAACAGGTCATCGGCCTGGGTGTAGGTGTCGGCCTCGGCCTCGATCCCGATGCGGCTGCCGATCTTGCCCATGCCCGCGCGGTCGTCGAAATTCGCGGTCATCAGGTAGGTCTGCATGCCGCGTTCGATATAGTTGTAGGACGCCTGCAGGAGCAGGGTCGATTTGCCCGCGTTCATGGTGGAGTAATGAAAGTAGAGCTTTGCCATGTCGCTGGTTTGCCGCAGGGGCGCGGCATGTTCAAGATGGGGACGTTGACCGATGCGGGCAAAGCCGCTTTTGTGGCCTCAGATGAGGGAGACGGCGATGACCGACGCGGCAAAGGGCTATCTCAAGCGGCACACCGAGAGGCTGATCAAGGATGTGGGCTATGCCTCGGCCTGCGATCTGACGGGGCGCTCAAAGGCGACGCTGGGGCGGTATTTCTCGGATGCCGGCGAGCACGCGGACCGGTTCATGCCCGTCGACGCGGTGGCCGCCCTTGAGGCGGCGGCCAGTTTTCCCCATGTGACGGCGGCGCTGGCGGAGCTGAATGGCGGGCAGATCAGCTATGGCTCGGACCGGCGCAATTCGGTGCGCGGGCAAGGTGAGCAAGGCGTGAACAGCCATGTCATCGCGCTCAGCCAGCGGTTCGCGATCTTGATGGCGGAATATCACCAGTCGATCGAGGACGGGGTGATTTCGATCAACGAGGCGCGGCGCCTGCTGGAAGAGACGCTGGAATTGCAGAAGGTCCTGGTGGAGATGAAGCTGCGGCTCGAGGCCGATAGCCGGGGGTGAGAAGTGTCGCGGCCTGCGGCCGCGACCGTGCGGGGGGCCAGCCCCCCGCCCCCCCCCGGGATATTTTCGAAACAGAGAAAGGGACGGGGAGGGGCGCGCCGCGCTCAGGCGGTGCGTTCCACGATCACCGAGCCCACCGAATAGCCCGCGCCGAACGAACAGATCAGCCCCATGTCGCCTGGTGCCAGGTCGCGCGAGTGCCTGGCGAAGGCGATGATGGAGCCCGCCGAGGAGGTGTTGGCGTAATCTTGCAAGATGTTGGGCTGTTCGCCCGGTTCGGGGTCGCGGGCGAGAACCTTTTTGCCGATATAGTCGTTCATGGTCTTGTTGGCCTGGTGCAGCCAAAGGCGCTTGAGATCGGTGGCGGTGATCCCGTCGTCATGCATGTGCGCGGCGATATGGTGCGAGACCAGCGGCAGCACTTCCTTGAAGACCTTGCGGCCGTTTTGCATGAAGACCATGTCGCGGCGGTCGTCCATGTGGCCGGGCCGGGTGCGGCGCAGAAACCCGTTATTGTTGCGGATATTGTTGGAAAACTGCGTGGCGCAGCGGGTCGATCGGATGCGGAAGGCGGGCTGCCGGGCCAGGTCCTCTCGCTCGATCAACACGGCGGTGCAGACATCCCCGAAGATGAAGTGGCAGTCCCGGTCGCGCCATTCGAGATGGGCCGAGCAGATCTCGGGGTTGACCACGAGCGCGCGCCGGATCGAGCCTGCGCGGATCATGTCGGCGGCGGCCTGGATGCCGAAGGTGGCCGATGAACAGGCCACGTTCATGTCGAAGCCGAAGCCACCGGTGCCCAGAAGCTGCTGGATCTCGATCGCGATGGCGGGATAGGCGCGTTCGTGGTTGGAGGCCGCGCAGATCACGAGGTCCACGTCGGGTGCGGCGACGCCTGCCATCTCGAGGGCTTCGCGGCAGGCGGTGGCGCCCATTTCGGCCATGATGGCGGGCTCGTCCATCGCGCGTTCGGGCAGCCAGGGGTGCATCACCTCGGGGTCGAGCACGCCGGTCTTGTCCAGCACGTAGCGCTGTTCGATGCCGGAGGCGGCGAGAATGAAATCGGAGGAGGAATGGGCCTTGGCCTCGAGCTGGCCGGCCGCGATGGCGTCGGCATTGGCGGCGTTCCAGCGATCCGCATGGGCGTTGAAGGCCACCACCAATTCGTCATTGGTGATGCGTTCGGCCGGTGTGAACAGCCCGGTTCCGGTGATGGCAGGTTGAAACATGTCGCGCTCCGTTCTTATGTCCACTTGCCGGTCTATCGTGGACGAGGTCAAGATCGGCCCCTGCGTCACGGGGGCTGGCAGGGGGGGCGCGGTGCTTGACAGGACGGCGAAACTGCCCACCTTGCCCCCAACCAGAAGGAGAGCGTTCCGCGTGGCCCAGTCGACACCGCCCTTTTCCCGTTTCGAGTTCATGATTGCCTGGCGCTACCTGCGCGCGCGGCGCGCCGACGGGGGGGTCAGCGTGATGACCTGGATCAGTTTCCTGGGGATCATGCTGGCGGTGATGGCCCTGATCGCGACCCTGGCCGTGCGGTCGGGGTTCCGGTACGAATTCGTCGGAACGATCCTGGGGGCGAACCCGCATATCAGCGTTCTGGGTCACGAACGGCTGGATTACACCGACGAGGAACGCGCTATCATCGCGGCCAACCCCGATGTCGCGGCGGCGCTGCAGGGGCGCGCGGCCACGACGCGCACCTTGCTGGAGCCCGAGGCGGTGGCCGACCGGGTGCGCGCGGTGCCCGGCGTCACCCATGCCGCCGCCGTTGTGCGCGCCGAGGTCATGGCGTCGAGCAGCCGCGAGGATACGCTGGGGCAGGTGATCGGCATGTCGCTGGAGGATCTGCGCACGGTGCCGCTGGTGCGCGACCCCGAGGTCGCCTATGGCAGCCTTGACCGCTACGGCGAGGGGGTTGCCATCGGCGACGGGCTGGCGCGTCGCCTGGGGCTGCGGGTGGGCGACGAGATCCGCATCACGTCGCCAAACGGCGCGCGCACGGCGGGCGGACGCACGGCGCGGATCGGCACCTACGAGGTGGTCTATATCTTCCGGGTGGGGCGGTGGGACATCGACAGCGTGCGCATCTACATGCCCATGGCCGAGGCGCAGCGATTCTTTGAACGCGACGGCGTGGCCGACAGTGTCGACGTGGCGGTCGAGGATCCCGAAGCCGTTGACCTGCTGTATCTGCCGGTGCAGCGCGCAGCCGGCGACGGCACCTACCTGCGCACCTGGCAGGACAGTTCGGGCGCCTATCTGCGGGCCTTGCAGATGGAGGACAACATCATGTTCATCATCTTGTCGATCCTGGTGCTGATCGCCACGATGAACATCGTCTCGGGACTGATCATGCTGGTCAAGAACAAGTCGCGCGATATCGGGATCTTGCGCACCATGGGGTTGAGCGAGGGGTCGATCCTGCGGGTGTTCTTCATCTGCGGATCTGCGATCGGGGTTTCGGGTACGCTGGCGGGCGTGGTGCTGGGCTGTGCCTTTGCGATCTGGATCGACCCGATTTTCAGTTTCGTGAATTTCGTGGCGGGCGGCGGTGTCTGGGATCCGTCGGTGCGGATGATCTCGGCGCTGCCGGCGCGGCTGGAATGGGGCGACGTGATGTCTGCGGTGGTGTTGTCACTGGGGCTGAGTTTCGTGGTCACCATCTTTCCGGCGCGGCGCGCGGCGCGGATGAACCCGGTCGAGGCGCTGCGCTATGAGTAACGAGACGGTGCTGCGGCTCGACCGGATCGAGAAGGGGTATAACCTTGGCCAGCCGGGCGAGGTGCGGGTGCTGAACGGCGCGTCGGCCACGATCGGCGCCGGCGAGGTGGTGGCGCTGGTGGCGCCGTCGGGGGCGGGCAAATCCACGCTGCTGCATATCGCGGGGCTGCTCGATACGCCGGATGGGGGCACGGTCGAGATCGCGGGGCGGGATCTGTCGGCCGCGTCCGATCGGGCGCGCACCGCCGCGCGGCGGGGGCAGGTGGGGTTCGTCTATCAGTTCCATCATCTGCTGCCGGAATTCACGGCCGCCGAAAACATCATCCTGCCGCAACTGGCCAATGGCGTGACACAGCCCGAGGCCGAGGCGCGGGCCGCGATGTTGCTGGACAGCGTGGGCCTGAAGCCGCGCGCCGATCACCGGCCCGCGGCCTTGTCGGGCGGCGAACAACAGCGGGTGGCGTTTTGCCGGGCGCTGGCCAATCAGCCCAGGCTGCTTCTGGCCGATGAACCGACGGGAAACCTTGATCCCGGTACGGCGGATACGGTGTTCGAGGCGCTGATGACGCTTGTCCGGGATACCGGGCTGGCCGCGCTGATCGCCACTCACAACATGGATCTGGCCGCCCGGATGGACCGGGTCTTGCGGCTGGACAACGGGGTGTTGAGCGACGGCTGAGCGCAGGCTCAGGCGTTGGCGGCCAGGTGGTCCAGGATCGCGTCCATCGTCTGCTTGCGCCGTGCGGGGCTTTCCATCATGACCTCGTGTTCGCCGCCCTCGATCTTCAGGTAACGGCTGCCAGGCCATGTTTTCATGCGGTTGTCGATGGCGTCGACATCCACGATCTTTTCGCGTGTGCCGACAATGGTCAGCGTGGGCACATCGGGGGGCGGCAATTGCATCAGGGCCGCGGTTTCCGCGATCGCGGCCTTCACCCACAGGTTCGACGGCCCCCCCAGGGCAAGGTCGGGATGGCGTTCGGTCTGACGCGCCATGTAGTCGAACTGATCGCGGTCGGTGGTCAGGGCATTGTCGTCGAATTCCATCGGCACGTGAGGGCCGGTGGTGAAGGCAAAGGACTTGCCGAAGCCCAAGGGGCCGGCGAGGCCCAGAACCAGCGGGCTGAGCGATTTGAGAACGGGCTGCATCTGGATGCCCCACATCGGACCGGTGAAGACCGCCGCCTGAACCGTCAGCCCGTCATAAAGCGCGCGCAGCCCGATCGCCCCACCCATGGAATGGGCAATCATGAAGGTGGGACCCGGCAGATCCAGCTGGTCCATCGCCGCGCGGAACGCGGCCACATCTTCGCGGTATTCCGAGAAACTGACGACATGGCCCATGTCGCGGCGGTGTTGCGGGCGGTCGGCCAGCCCCTGGCCGCGCCAGTCGAAACTGACCATGCCGTAGCCTGCCGTCGCCAGGTCAGCGGCGACGCGGCCGTATTTCTCGACATATTCGGTGCGGCCCGGAAACAGCACGACCGTGCCCTTTTCGCCGGCCGGCCACACGGCCATCCGCAGCCGGGTGCCATCGGCACTTCTGACCCAATAGGCGTCGACCCCTGCCGGTCCCTCGGCCACCTCGTGGTAGAACGGGGCAGGGGACAATCCGACGGGGGCCGCGCCATTCAGCATTACGACAAGACCGTTCCCAGTTTCATCGCCGTGCCCATGTCGCCATCAAGTTTGAGCTTGCCCGACATGAAGGCCGAGGTGGGGTTCAGATCGCCAGACAGGATTTCCTGGAACGTATCTGCGTCGGCGGTCATGGTGACGTCGGCCTCTTCGCCGTCATCGGCCTTTCGCACGCCCGCGCCGTCGATGATCAGGGCGCCTTCGCCTTCGATCATGAATTTGGCACTGCCGTCAAAGCCGCCGGAAATCCGTTGCGAAATCGCGGCCACTGCTGCGTCAATCACGCTCATTCAAGGGGTCCTTTCCCATCGCGTTTTCGTGTTCGCGTCAGTTTGATATGGATCACCCGCGCGAACATGCTAGTTTTCACATCATGCGGTGGTCTCGATATCTCTACAACCTTGTCCTTGCGGCAATCCTGTGCGGGGTTCCCCTACTTGCCGCGGCGCAGGACAGCCGTGCCGACGAGCTGCTGGATCGCCTCGCCGACCCGGACCTGCGGAATTGGGAGGTGGTCGAGGAAGAGATCTACATGCTGTGGTCGCGCTCGGGCTCGGCCACGGCGGATTACCTATTGCAGCGCGGCCGTGCGGCCCTGGCCGCGGGCGACATGGAAGCGGCCTACAACCACCTGACCGCGTTGACCGATCATGCGCCGGAATTCGCCGAAGGATGGAACGCGCGGGCGACAATGTTCTTCGAGGCGCAGCGCTATGGCCCGTCGATCTCCGATATCCAGCATGTCCTGGCGCTGGAACCGCGCCATTTCGGGGCGCTGACCGGGCTTGGCTTCATGCTCGAGGAAATCGGTGACCTGGAAAACGCCATGCGCGCCTTTGAGGCGGCGCACGCTATACATCCCCATCGCGAGGAAATAAACGGTGCCATGACGCGGATCGCGCGGCAACTGGAAGGCCAGGCGCTTTAGGGCGTCCGGGTCTTTCGGCCGGCAAGGGAACAAAGGCCGCAGATGATGGACGGCAGTACGACCAGGGGCCGCATCGCCGCGGTGCTTGGTCCGACCAATACCGGAAAAACCCACTACGCGATCGAGCGGATGCTGGCGCATCGCACGGGCGTCATCGGCTTGCCACTGCGTCTGCTTGCGCGGGAGGTCTATGACCGGGTCGTGGCCCTGCGCGGCCCCTCGGTGGTGGCGCTGGTCACCGGCGAGGAACGCATCGTGCCCGAGCGCACGCAATACT
>CAYWTM010000052.1:0-21534 GCA_964460185.1 uncultured Roseicyclus sp.
CATCGCCTCGTTCGCCTTCTTGGTGGCGGCATAGAACGACATCTGGGTATCTGCCTTGGCCGTCTCGGCATAGGGCATGACGGTATTCGCGCCAAACACCGACGAGGTCGAGGCCAGCAGCGAATGCGCGGGCGGGAACGCACGCATCGCCTCCAACAGGCGGAAGGTGCCGATCAGGTTGGCTTCGACATAACTTTCCGGGTTTTCGATGGAATAGCGGACACCGGCCTGCGCCGCGAGGTGGATCACGGCATCGGGGCGCTGATCAGCCATAAGGTCATGCAGAAGGCCTGGTTTTTCGATACGCTCGTTGACCGCGCGGAACCCGGGGGACTGCAGCAGCATCGACTGCCGCCGTTCCTTGAGCGCGACATCGTAGTAGTCGGTCATCGCATCCACGCCCGTCACCTGCCAGCCATCGGCCAGCAGCCGTGTGACAAGGTGATGCCCGATGAATCCCGCCGATCCGGTTACCAACGCCTTGCGCGTCATCCCATCTTCCTTTCGCATTAATCAGACGCCGGTCCCGACACCCATTTCCATGAACTGGCACACATTTCGTCCAGCGTCTTTTCGGTCCGAAAGCCCAGAACCTCGGCCGCCTTGTCGGCCTTGGCCACGTAAATCGGAACGTCACCCGGTCGCCGACCGGTGATGGTGAAGGGAAGATCCCGGTTCGAGGCGCGTTTATAGGCGGCGATCACTTCGAGCACGGAATATCCCCGGCCGGTGCCAAGGTTCACCAGGTGGCTTTCGCCGGTTCTGAACAGGTTTTCCAATGACAGGACATGGCCGCGTGCCAGGTCCTCGACATGGATGTAGTCGCGCACACCGGTGCCGTCCGGCGTGTCGTAATCATTCCCGAACACATTGATCCGATCCAGCTGGCCGTTGGCCACGCGCGCGATGTAGGGCATCAGGTTGTTCGGAATATCGCGGGGGTCCTCGCCGATCAGGGCGCTGTCATGGGCGCCCGCCGGGTTGAAATACCGCAAGGTGCCGATGGCCCAGTCACGATTGGCCTTGGCCAGCCAGTCCAGCATCTGTTCGCCCATGATCTTGGTCTGGCCATAGGGGTTCATGCCCCTGAATTCCGCCGTCTCCGGTGTCGGCGTCTCATCGGGCACACCGTAAACCGTGGCAGATGAGGAAAACACCAGCCGCCGGCATCCGGCCGCCTCCATCGCATGCAGGAGGTTGGTAAGCCCGCCGATATTGACGTCGAAATAATCAAGGGGCCGTTCGACGCTTTCGGCCACGGCCTTCAGCGCGGCAAAATGCACGACGGCGTCGATGTGATGTTTCGCGAACGCGGCGGTCAGGGCGTCGCGGTTTCGCACATCGGCATCGATTACCGTGACGGGGCGCCCGGTGATCTGTTCCAGGCGTTCGGGCACGGACCGGCGCGCATTCGCGAAGTTGTCCAGGATGACCACGTCGTATCCCGCAGCCACAAGGGACAAATAAGTGTGAGAGCCAATATACCCGGCGCCGCCGGTCAATAAGATGGTTTTAGCCATGGTTCGCCGATTTTCAAATTCCCATGGACGCAATCACGCTTTGGCGGTGGCGTCAAAGCGCTAGTCCGCCGCAGCGCGTCCGAAAAGCAAAACAATCTGATCCCGCAAAAGAAACGGGTGGTCCTGGAAACCTTGCCTTCTTGTTGAAAATTTCGAATGCGCCGTTGACTGGGGATGCCGGCACCGTATCGTGGTCCATGCTGAAAACCATGGGAAGATGTTGGTTTTGAGGAAAAAAATGCGCCACCTTCGAGGTATGCTCGGCCTGGTTGGCCTTGGCATGGTCTTGGCCGCCTGTTCGCACCTCCCGCGCATGGCGCCGGTCGAACGCGAGATTGTGGCGGCCGCCGATCAAGATAACGCGGATTTCGCCGTTTACGCCGTAGATCGCGGTTTCCTTCCCATCGTTGCGGAATGGGCCCACACCGGTCGGCGGGAAATGAATTGGATTCCCACCAGTGGCGGGGCGCGAACACAGGTTATTGCCGTTGGGGACCAGCTGGAAATCACGATCTGGGACAGCAACGACAGTTCCTTGTTGTCGCCGGACGGGCAGCGGCAGGTGCAGATACAGGCCCTGACCGTCGCGCCGGACGGCACGATTTTCGTGCCCTATGTGGGAAATACCCGCGTATCGGGTCTGACCCTGCAATCGGCGCGCGAGCATCTTCAGGACGAAATCGACCTCGTGGTGCCTTCCGCGCAGGTGCAGCTGAACCTCGTCGAGGGACGCACGAATTCCGTCGACCTGGTCGGCGGTGTCGGTGCGCCCGGCGCCTATCCGTTACCGGATCGCAATTACACCGTCCTCAATCTGATCGCGCAGGGTGGCGGAGTGCAGGCGGGGCTGGTCAATCCGCAGGTCCGGCTGATGCGGGGCGGCAATATCTACGGCACGTCCGTCGAAAGGCTGTTTTCCAACCCCAACCTCGATACGCTGCTGCAAGGCGGCGACCAGGTGATCGTCGAGGCCGACAGGCGCTATTTCCTGTCTCTTGGGGCGGCCGGTCAGCAAAGCCAGCACCACTTCCCGCAAGATCACGTCACCGCGCTGGACGCGATGGCGATCATCGGCGGCGTGCAGGGCGCGCGGGGCGATCCAGGCGGCATCCTGATCTTGCGGGAATACCCCGACACGGCGGTTCATGGCGGTGATCGCGGGCCGGACCGGGCGCGTGCGGTGTTCGTCGTGGATTTGACCAGTGCCGACGGCCTGTTCAGTGCACGGAATTTCCGCGTTCATCCCGGGGATCTGGTGCTTGTCACCGAAAGCCCGATCACATCGGCCCAGACGATCCTTGGCCTGATCGGATCGGCCTTTGGTTTGGCGGGCCAGACGAACACCCTGTAGCGTCACGCCCGGTCAGACGGGCATCGGGATGGCCTTGTCGGCAGGGACAAGGCTGTTGATCCGGGCGACATGTTCCGGCAGGCACCGGGTCCGGAAATCGTAATGCGCGACCATGTGGGCGCGGGCCGCTGGTCCCAGCTGGGCAAAATCGGCCGGTCGGCTCAGAACCTCGACAACCCGTTCCGCAAGCGCCTCGTGATCGAAGAAATCCGTCAGGATTCCGGTTTCGCCATGGGTCATGATCTCGCGCACCGGCGCGGTGTCCGAGGCGACGATTGTTGCCCCCATCGCCATGCTTTCCAACAGGGACCAGGACACAACGAAGGGCGCGGTCAGGTATATGTGGCAGCGGCTGACCTGGATGATCTTCTGGTAGGCGTCATAGGGAACACGGCCCAGAAAATGCACGCGGGACCAATCCACCTGGTCACCGACCTCACGTTCCATCTGGACGCGGTAGCCACCCTTGGCGTCGCTGGCCTTGCCATAGGATACCTCGCTTCCGCCGATGATCAGCGCGCGCGCATTGGGCCGCGCGTCAAGGATACGGGGCAACGCGCGCATGAATTTGTGAAACCCGCGCGTGGGTTCCATGTTGCGCGCCATATAGGTGAAGATCTCGTCCTCGCCGGTCACGTCGCGGCCCAGGCGGGACAGCGCCACCCGTGCCGTCGGATCCGGCTTCAACACGTCTGTGCGGATGCCATCATGATGCACGTACATCCGGGAATGAAAGCTTTCGGGGAACGTGTTGCGCTGCCACATCGTCGGCGAATGGCCCAGATCCACCGTCTGGATATTGGCGAAATTCACCGCGTTGCGCGCATGCATCAGGAACGGAGCGTGATCGGCGGCCGGGAATTCGGGGTCGAACCCGACAGATCCGCCCCTGGCCAGAAAGAAGTATTCGAAATACCCGATGACCGGGACGTCCGGCCAGACCTGCTTGATGAAGGTCAGCTCCCCCCACCCCACATGGCCAAGGATGATATCGGGCGTGAACCCTTCGTCTTGCAGCGTCTTGGCGGCGAAGGCCACGCCAAGCCCGGTGCCGCAACATTCTTCCCAGTATTTCGATGGGCCGTAGGCGTTCGATGCCGGTGTGTGATGCGGCTGATAGCGGATGATCCGGGCGCGCTTGACCGGGGGCACGTTCTTGCGTTGGGTCAGAAAGACGATCTCGTGCTCATCTTGCGCGACCAGCCATCCAAACAGCTCCCGATACTGGCCGGGAAAGTTCTGATGCACCAAAAGGATCTTCATGGGATGGGCTTGCTCGGCTCTGGTTCGGGTGATCTTTTACCATTGGCGGCGCCGCGGCAAGCGTGGCGCATGGCTGCCATGACGTGAGATTGCGGCCAAATTTGGGATTGCGGGCCGGCTTCCTATATGGAACCCCAACATCAAGACAGCAGGACACAAAGAAGATGACCCTGACGACAAGGATCGCATGGGACGACACGGTGTTGCCGTTCCAGCTTGACCGTTCCGACATCCGCGGCCGCGTGGCGCGGCTGGACCAGACGCTTGACCGCGTGCTGGCGCAGCACAATTACCCGCCCGTGGTCGAAGCCATGGTGGCAGAGGCCGCTTTGCTGACCGCGTTGATCGGGCAGACCATGAAGCTGCGCTGGAAGCTGTCGCTGCAGGTGCGGGGCGACGGGCCCTTGCGCATGATCGCCACGGATTTCTACGCACCCGCCGAAGACGGCACCCCAGCCCGCATCCGGGCCTATGCAAGCTATGACGCGGACCGCATCGATGCCGCCGCCGATCCGTTCGAGCAGATCGGCGCGGGATATTTTGCAATCCTGATCGACCAGGGCCCCGACATGACCCCCTATCAGGGGATCACCCCGCTTGCCGGGGGATCCCTTTCGGCCTGTGCCGAGGCATATTTTGCCCAATCCGAACAGCTGCCGACGCGGTTCCAGCTCAGCTATGGCCAAAGCCGGGAACCGGGCGAGCCAATGACCTGGCGCGCCGGTGGCGTGATCCTTCAGCATATGCCCAAAGCCTCGCCCCTGATGGGGGACGGCGGATCCGGCGAAGGCGGCCTGATGGCCGCCACCGATCTGCTGGATGAGGACGAAGGCGAAAACTGGGCCCGCGCCAACATTCTTCTGGATACGGTCGAGCAATTGGAACTGATCGGGCCACATGTTGCGCCCACGGACCTCTTGCTGCGCCTTTTCCATGAAGAAGCGCCTCGGGTCTATGACGCGCTTCCGGTGCAGTTCGGTTGCAGCTGTTCGGCCGATCGCGTCCGGCAAAGCCTGTCGATCTATTCGGCGCAGGACATCGGCGAGATGACCACCGATGACGGCCGGGTCACCGCGGATTGCCAGTTCTGCGGTGCGCATTACGAGTTCGACCCGCGCACATTGGGATCCGAGGCAGAATTCGGCCCGGAGGATCAGGATGGCGCGTTCGATTGACCTCGATCACATCGCGGCGGCCCTGCGGTCGGGGCCGCCGCGCCTGTCGTCGGATTACGACCTGAACCCCGAGATCAAGCTGCCGCCGGGCCGCGCGCTGCGCCAGGCGGCGGTGCTGATCGGGGTGCTGGACGACGCCGTCATCCTGACCAAACGCGCCTCTCACCTGAAGCATCACCCCGGTCAGATCGCCTTGCCGGGCGGCAAGGTCGATGCCACCGATGCCAGCGCCGAAGCCGCCGCCCTGCGCGAGGCGCATGAGGAAATCGGGCTGGATCCCGCCAGCGTCACGATCCTTGGAACCTTGCCTGCCCACGAAACGGTAACCGGTTATTCCATAAAACCGGTTTTCGCGCGGATCGAAACCGAATTCCAGGCTGTTCCCGAACCCGGCGAGGTTGCGGAAGTGTTTCGTGTGCCGCTTTCCTTCTTGCTGGATGCGGGAAATTACCGCGTCGAACAACGCCGCTGGCGCGGGGTGTGGCGGCAATTCTACGTCGTTCCCTTCGGCCCTTACTACATCTGGGGCGCCACGGGCCGCATGCTGAAGGCGCTTTGCGACCAGGTGGCGTCATGAAACTGTCTGCCGACTGGATCGACGCCCGGGCCACCCGCATGGTCATGGATCTGCTGACCGGGTCAGGTCACGGGGCGTGGTTCGTGGGCGGATGCGTGCGCAATGGCCTGCTTGGCGAACCGGTGCACGATATCGATATCACCACCGACGCACGGCCCGAACGCGTGATGGATCTGGCCCAGGCGGCCGGGATCAAGGCGGTGCCTACCGGTATTGACCATGGCACCGTCACGCTGGTCCAAGAGGGTCATCCGTTCGAGGTCACGACCCTGCGCCGGGATGTGTCGACCGACGGGCGCCGGGCAACCGTGGCGTTCACCGACCGGTTGGAAGAAGACGCCGCCCGCCGCGACTTCACGATGAATGCGCTGTATGCGTCGGCGGATGGCACTGTGCTGGACCCGACCGGTGAGGGGCTGGCCGATCTCAAGGGGCGCAATCTTCGGTTCATTGGTGAACCTGTCGATCGCATACGCGAGGATTACCTGCGCATCTTGCGGTTCTTCCGCTTTTTCGCATGGTATGCAGACCCTGAAAATGGACTTGATTCAGAAGGGCTTGCCGCCTGCGCGGCCGAGCTTGACGGGATCGCGGGCCTGTCGCGCGAACGTCTGGGGGCCGAGATGAAAAAGCTGCTGTCCGCGCCCGATCCGGGGCAGGCGGTGGCGGCCATGGCGCAATCCGGTGTGTTGAGTCGGGTGCTTCCCGGTGCCGATGCGCGACTGCTGCCGGTGCTTGTGCATCTTGAGGACTGTCCCGCCGATGCCATCCGCAGGCTGGCGGTGCTGGGGGGCGAGGAAACCGCCGATCGCCTGCGGTTGAGCAAGGCCGACAGGGATCGCCTCGCCCTGTTTCGGCACGAGATGGGGGCGTCGACCGGACCCGGCGAACTGGGTTACCGACATGGTGCGGAGACGGCCTGGGATATCTTGCTGCTGCGCGCAGCGATCTTTGAAACCGTGCCCGATCCGGCGCAGAAAATCGTGATCCGGACCGGCGCTGCCGCGACATTTCCGGTCAGGGCGGCGGATCTCATGCCGGGTCTGACGGGTCCGGCACTGGGTGCGGCACTGGCGGCGATCGAGCGGCGATGGATCGCTTCCGGCTTCACGCTCGACCGCGCGGCCTTGCTGCAACAAGGCAGCTAGTCACCGACTTTGATGGTCATTTGGCCTTTCACGGCCTATATCAGGCGGGCATCAAGAAGAGCCTCCCACATGTTCCGCTTTTTCGAAAACCTGGTCGATCCCTTTACAGGGTATTCACAATCCGACGCACCGCCGCGCCGGTTGTGGCCATTTTTGTGGGACTACTCGCAACCCTTCAAGGGACTGTTCTTTATAACCGCTATTTCGGCAATAGCGGTTGCAGTCATCGAGATCGGGCTGATCTGGTACATGGGGCGGGTCGTCGACCTGCTGTCGACCGACAGTCCGACCGAGATTTTGGCGGCGCATGGGTGGGAGTTTCTGGCCGCCGCAGTGTTCATCCTGACGCTCAGGCCCCTGATCCAGGGGATCAACGTCGCGCTGTTGAACAACGCGATCCTGCCGCAGTTCGGCGCGCTGGTCCGCTGGCGCGCGCACAGGCAGGTGTTGCGCCAGCCCGTGGGCTGGTTCGAAAACGATTTTGCCGGTCGCATCGCCAACAGGATCATGCAGACACCGACCAGCGCGGGCGACGCGATTTTCCAGGTTTTCGATGCGATCACCTTTGCGCTCGCCTACCTGATCGGTGCCGCGATCCTGCTGGCCGACGCGGATCTGCGGCTTGCCGCGCCCCTGGTGATCTGGCTGGGTCTCTACGGGTTGCTGTTGCGCTGGACGATGCGCCGCGTCGGACCCGCCTCCAAGGCCAGCGCCGACGCCCGGTCCATGACGACCGGCCGCGTGGTGGACAGTTACACCAACATTCATTCGGTCAAGCTGTTCGCCCATCATGACAACGAAATCGCCTATGCGCGCGAAGCCATCGAGGAAACCCGCGAAACCTTTGCCCGCGAGATGCGGATCTTCACGATCATGGATGTGGTGCTCACGGCGTTGAACGGGTTTCTGATCGTCGCCGTCGTCGGTTGGGCGATCTGGCTCTGGTCGGTCGGGCAGACAAGCGTGGGGGCAGTGGCCGCCGCAACCGCCCTGACCTTGCGGCTGAACGCCATGACCGGGTGGATCATGTGGGCGGTATCGACCCTGTTCCGGTCGCTTGGCGTGGTGGCCGAGGGGATGGAAACGATCACCGATCCCGTCACCCTGACCGATGGCCCCGACGCCAAGCCGCTTCAGCTCAGCAAGGGAGAAGTCCGGTTCAACCAGGTCAGCCATCACTACGGACGCGGCGCAGGCGGTCTGGACCAGATCGAGTTTACAATTCAGCCCGGCGAAAAGGTGGGCCTGGTGGGCCGCTCTGGCGCAGGGAAATCCACCTTGGTCAAGCTGCTCTTGCGGTTTTACGACGTTGAAGGCGGCCAGATCCTGATCGACGGACAGGACGTGCGCCAGGTCACCCAGGACAGTCTGCGCGGTGCGATCGGGATGGTGCAGCAGGACAGTTCGCTTCTGCACCGGTCCGTGCGCGACAACATCCTGTACGGACGCCCCGATGCCAGCGAGGCCGACATGATCGCGGCCGCGCAAAGGGCCGAAGCCCATGACTTCATCCTGGACCTGGAAGATCCCGAGGGCCGCACGGGCTATGACGCTCACGTGGGCGAGCGCGGGGTGAAGCTGTCCGGCGGGCAGCGGCAGCGCGTGTCCCTTGCCCGCGTGATCCTGAAAGACGCGCCGATCCTGGTGCTGGACGAGGCGACAAGCGCGCTTGACAGCGAGGTCGAGGCCACCATCCAGAAGACGCTTTACGGCGTGATGCAGGGCAAGACCGTCATCGCCATCGCGCACCGCCTGTCGACCATCGCGCAGATGGACCGGATCGTGGTGCTGGAGGACGGGCGTATCGCGGAACAGGGCACTCATACCGAGCTTTTGGCCCGGAACGGGCTATATGCCGGGTTCTGGGCGCGTCAATCGGGTGGGTTCATCGGAACCGAAGAGGCTGCGGAATGACGGCGATACGGTCTCTTCTCCATTGGTTGTCGACGCTGATCGACCCCTTCGCCGCGCCCGACGGGCCGCCGCCACGTGTCTTGTGGCCCTTCATCAAATGGTGCCTGTCCGGGTCATGGGGCGTGATCATCCTGGCCGGTGCCTTGTCTGGCCTGGCCGGCGTGATGGAGGTCGGCGCAGCCTATCTGCTGGGGGTGGTGATCGACACCACCACCGCGGATGCGACAGACGGTTATTTCGCCAATCACCTGCTGCTGATCCTTGGCTACGTGGGGTTCTACCTCCTGCTCAGGCCGTTGTTTTTCGGCGCGTCGGCCGCGTTCAACGGGATCGTTTTGCCGCCGAACCTTTCGCCGCTGATCCAGTCGCGGCTGCATCGCTGGTCGCTTGGCCATGACATCCGGTTCTTCGACAATGATTTCGCGGGGCGTATCGCGCAAAAACAGCTGCAAACCGCCACGGCGCTGGTCAACGTGGTAACCGAGGTCATCAACGCCGCCGCGTTTGCGGTGGCGACGTTGGTCGGATCGGTCGCGATGCTGGCGCTGATAGATTGGCGGATGGCAGCAGCGCTTTCGGTCTGGCTGGTGATGTATTTCGCGATGATTTCATGGTTCTTGCCCCGTATTCGCAAACGGGCCAAGGCGCGTGCGGCAGCACGGGCGAACGTGACCGGGCAGGTCGTGGATACCATCACCAATATCAAGACCGTAAAGCTGTTCGGCCACACAGATCACGAAGACCGTGCCGCCACCGGGGCCATGTCGACCTATCGCGATACGTCGCTGTCCTTCGGGTATCTGTCGACGGGGTTCCGCTTTGCCCTGATGGCGACGGCCGGTTTGCTTCCGGTCCTTCTGGTTCTCGGGGCTGTCCTGATCTGGCAGACCGGTGGCGCCACACCGGGTGAAATCGCGGCCACGGGCGCAATCGCGATGCGGATTTCGCAAATGACGGGCTGGGTGAGTTTCACGCTGATGGGGATCTACGCCAATGTCGGCGAAGTTGAGGACGGGATGCGCACCCTCACCCCGCCCCACGGCCTGACCGACACCGACGGCGCGCCGCCGATGCCCAGGATCGAGGGGCGCATCTCGTTCGAAGGCGTCAGCTTTGCCTACGGGCAACGGGTCGGCGGGCTGGAGAATGTGGACCTCGAGATCGCGCCGGGTGAAAAACTCGGGATCGTGGGGGCCTCCGGCGCGGGTAAATCGACGCTCGTGGCGTTGTTGCTCAGGTTGTATGACACGGAAAAGGGCCGGGTCGCGGTCGATGGCCGCGACGTGCGCGAGGTGGAACAGGACAGCCTGCGCCAGCAGATCGCGATGGTCACGCAAGATACGGCGATGTTCAACCGGTCGGCCTATGACAACATCCTTTACGGGCGACCCGAGGCGACCAAGGCCGAGGTTCTGGCCGCCGCCGAGCGGGCCGAGGCGCACGCGTTCATCCTTGGTCTCGAAGATCACCGGGGCCGCACCGGCTATGAGGCGTATCTTGGCGAACGCGGCGTGAAACTGTCCGGCGGGCAGCGGCAGCGGATCGCGCTGGCCCGTGCGTTTCTGAAAGACGCGCCGGTCCTGGTGCTGGACGAGGCGACCAGCGCGCTCGATAGCGAGGTCGAGGCCGCTATCCAGGATACCCTGGCCGAGATCATGGAGGGCAAGACCGTGATCGCCATTGCCCACCGGTTGTCGACGCTATCGGTGATGGACAGGATCGTGGTGATGGCCGACGGCCGCATCGTCGAGGATGGCACCCATGACAGCCTGCTTGCGGAAAGCGGGCTTTATGCGCGATTCTGGTCACGCCAATCGGGTGGCTTCATCGGGGTGGCCGACGCTGCTGAATGAGGCTGGTCTTTACGGTCGGGCTGGGGCAGCTTCGCGCCCGTATCGGAACCGGAGCTTTGCCATGGATCTTGAAACCGTTGCCGCAGATGCCCTTGGCCGCAGCCTCAAGGGTATGGGCCTGAACCTGCTGAGCCGGGATGTCCGTGGCTTTGCGGCGTTTCTGGGGGATGTGTTCGGTATGTCCGTTCACCGTGTGTCGGATGATTTCGCGATTGCCCGTCACGATGGCATGACGATGCAGATCCATGCCGACGGCACGTATGGCGCGCACCCGCTGCCCCGGCTGATCCCGGAAAATCCGCCGCGCGGCGGGGGTGTTCAGATCTACCTGTTCGGGATCGACCCCGATGCCGCCATTGCCCGCGCCGAGGCGCGCGGCGACATGGTGCTGGAACCCGCGTCCGACAAGCCCCATGGCCTGCGCGAAGGCACCATCCTCAGCGTCGAGGGATACGCGTTCAGCCCGGCGGTCCCAAGCGCATGAGCGATGCCCCGCTGACCATAGAACGGCTTGGCCATCGCGGTGACGGCATCGCCGCCGGCCCTGTGTTCGTGCCGCTCAGTTTGCCCGGTGAAACCGTGCAGGGCCTGCGCGACGGTGACCGCATCGATGCGCCCCGCATCGTGACGCCGTCGCCCGATCGCGTGTCGGCGCCGTGTTCCCATTTCAAGCAATGCGGGGGCTGCGCCCTGATGCATGCCTCCGACCCGTTTCTGGCGCGCTGGAAGGCCGAGGTGGTCGTGGCCGCCTTGGCCGCGCACGGCATCACGGCACCGATCCGCGATACCGTGACCTCGCCCGCGCGGTCGCGGCGGCGCGCGACCCTTGCGGGGCGGCGCACCAAGAAGGGGGCGTTGGTGGGATTCCACGCGCGCCGGTCCGACGTGATCGTTCCCCTGACCGAGTGTCATGTGCTTGCCCCGCCCCTGTTCGAGCTGATCCCGGTGCTGGAACAGATCACGCGCCTTGCGGGATCGCGCGGCGGAACGCTGGCCTTTGCCCTGACCCTTACGGAAACAGGCATTGATTGCGCGGTGACAGGGGGCAAGCCGCTGGATGGGCCGCTGCGCGCGCAGCTGCCCCAATTTCGGGACAGGATCACGCGGCTGATCTGGGATGGTGAACCGGTCTATTTCGATGCCGCCCCGGTTGTCCGGTTTGGCGGCGTCGCGGTGTCGCCGCCCGCGGGGGCCTTTTTGCAGGCCACGGTCGAAGGCCAGCAGGCGCTGACCGACGCGGTGGTCGAGGCGACGCAGGGCGCGCGGTCCATCGCCGATTTGTTCGCCGGGTGCGGGACCTTTACCTTGCCGCTGGCCAAACGCGTGCCGGTGCATGCTGTCGAAGGGGCCAAGGACCTGACCGATGCGCTGGACCATGCCATGCGCCACGCGCAGGGCCTGAAACCGGTCACGACCGAAGTGCGCGATCTGTTTCGTCGCCCGCTCTTGCCCGAGACCCTGGGTAAATTCGATGCCGTTGTCATCGACCCCCCTCGTGCCGGTGCCGAGGCGCAGACCGCCGAGATTGCCGAGGCAAAGGTGCCGCGCGTGGCCATGGTGTCTTGCAACCCGACCACATTTGCACGCGATGCGGCACTGCTCATCCGGGCCGGATATCGCCTCAATTGGGTGCAAGTGGTGGACCAATTCCGCTGGACTCCCCATGTGGAACTTGCGGCAAGCCTCACCTTGCCCCATGTGACGGGCGAATGAGGGAACACGATGTCCGATATCAGCATGAATGACGGGATGCGGGCGCGTCTGGCCGAATGGCTGGACAGGCCTGTTGTGCGCAACACGATCATTGCCGTGATCTTGTTCAATGCCGTGATCCTTGGCATGGAAACCTCGCCCACGATCATGAATGCGGCGGGTGGTCTGATCCTGGCACTGGATACGATCTGCCTTGCGATCTTTGTGGTCGAGATTGCCCTGAAACTGATCGCACACGGGTTCCGGTTCTTCCGGTCCGGATGGAACCTGTTCGATTTTGTCATCGTGGGTGTCGCCCTGGTTCCCGCCGCGCAGGGCCTGTCGGTGTTGCGCGCGCTCAGGATACTGAGGGTGTTGCGGGTCGTGTCGGCCGCCCCGCGTCTGCGGCGCGTGGTCGAAGGTTTCGTGACCGCCCTGCCCGGAATGGGATCGGTGTTCTTGCTGATGGGGATCATCTTCTACATCGGCGCGGTGATGGCGACGAAACTGTTTGCCGCCAGCTTTCCAGACTGGTTCGGGTCCATCGGCGCATCGCTCTACACCCTGTTCCAGATCATGACGCTGGAATCCTGGTCCATGGGCATCGTGCGCCCGGTGCTTGAGGTCTATCCCTACGCCTGGCTGTTCTTCGTGCCGTTCATCATGGTCACGACCTTTGCGGTGGTGAACCTGTTGGTGGGCCTGATCGTGAATTCGATGCAGGATGCCCATGCCGAGGAAAGCAACGCCGCCACGGACGCGTATCGCGACGAGGTTCTGGAACGGCTCAAGGCGATCGAGGATCGGCTGGGAAAGTAGGGCGCGGTCTGACCCGTGCTACGCGCGTTTTTCCAACTGGGCGACGCCCAGGGTGTTGAGCACCTTGGCCACGATATCCTCGGCGTTCATCTTGGCCACGTCATACATGGCCTCGGGGCTGGCCTGGTCGATGAAGATATCGGGCAGCACCATGGACCGGTATTTCAGCCCGGTGTCGAAGATGCCTTCTTCGGCCAGCAGTTGCGCCACGTGTGATCCAAATCCACCAACGGCACCCTCTTCCAGGGTGATCAGCGCCTCGTGGTGGCGGGCCAGCTGCAAGATCATGTCGCGGTCCAGCGGCTTGGCGAAACGCGCATCCGCGATGGTGGGCGTGATGCCTTTCAGCGCCAGCGCCTCGGCCGCCTCCTGCACCTCTTTCAGCCGCGCCCCGAAATTCAGGATGGCGACGCGGTTGCCCTCGGCGATCATGCGGCCCTTGCCGATCTCGAGAACCTCACCGCGTTCCGGCATTTCGACGCCCACGCCTTCGCCACGCGGAAAGCGGAACGCCGAAGGCCGATCATCCAGCGAGAGAGAGGTCTTTACCATGTGCACCAGTTCGGCCTCGTCCGACGCGGCCATGACGACAAAGCCCGGCAGGTTGGCAAGGAACGCCACGTCATAGCTTCCGGCATGGGTCGCCCCGTCGGCCCCGACCAGCCCGGCGCGGTCAATGGCGAACCGAACGGGCAGGCGCTGAATGGCCACATCGTGGACCACCTGGTCATAGCCACGCTGCAGGAAAGTGGAATAAAGCGCGCAAACCGGCCGCATCCCGCCTGCGGCCATGCCCGCGCAGAATGTCACCGCATGCTGTTCGGCGATGCCGACATCGAAGGTGCGTTTGGGAAAGCGCGCCCCGAACTTATCCAGGCCGGTTCCATCGGGCATCGCGGCGGTGACGGCGACGATCCTGGGGTCGTCTTCGGCCTCGCGGATCAGGGTTTGCGCAAAGACCGATGTATAGGAGGGCGCGTTTGACGGAGCTTTCTTCTGCTCGCCGGTCTTGATGTCGAACTTGGCGGTGGCATGCCCGCGATCGGCGCGGTGTTCGGCATAGCCCTTGCCCTTCTTGGTGATCGCATGGATCAGGATCGGGCCGTCGGCGCGGGCCTTGACGGTGCGCAGAACCGCCAGCAGCTGCTCCATATCGTGCCCATCGATCGGACCGACATAGGAAAAGCCAAGTTCCTCGAACAGGGTTCCGCCCACCGTGGCGGATTTCAAAAGCTCCTTGGCCCGGCGCGCGCCTTCCTGGAAGGGTTCGGGCAGCAGCGATACGGCACTTTTGGCAGCGGCCTTGAGTTCCTGAAAGGGGGCCCCGGCATAAAGCCGCGACAGGTAGGATGACATCGCACCCGTTGGCGGTGCGATCGACATCTCGTTGTCATTCAGGATCACGATCAGCCGCTTGCCCAGGTGCCCCGCGTTGTTCATCGCCTCGTAGGCCATGCCGCCCGACAGCGCCCCGTCGCCGATCACCGCAATCGCGTCGCCGTGTCCGGTGTCACACACCCCACCAAGATCGCGTGCCACCGCAAAGCCGAGGGCTGCCGAGATACTTGTAGAAGAATGCGCCGCACCAAAGGGGTCATAGGGGCTTTCGCTGCGCTTGGTAAAACCCGAAAGCCCATCCTTTTGCCGGATCGTGCCCATGCGGTTGCGGCGTCCGGTCAGGATCTTGTGCGGATAGCATTGATGCGACACGTCCCAGATCAGTTTGTCGCGCGGCGTGTCGAAAACCGCGTGAATCGCAACGGTCATTTCCACCACGCCCAGACCCGCGCCGAAATGGCCGCCCGTTTGGCTGACAGACCAGATGGTTTCCGCACGCAGTTCTTCGGCAAGGCGGCGCAATTCGGAATCCGAGAACCGTTTCAGATCCTCTGGGGCGTTTACCCGGTCGAGCAACGGTGTTTGGGGGCGGGTCGTCACGGTCTGCTTTCCTTGGTGGGCTTACTTGTCACGGTCGATGATGTAGTGTGCCAGATCTCGGAGATTATGCGCCTTTTTGCCGTAGGGGGCCAGTGCGGCTTCGGCTTGTGCCACCAGATCGGCGGCGCGGGCCTTGGCCCCCGCGAGTCCCAGAAGCGAGACAAAGGTCGCCTTGCCGGCAGCCGCATCCTTGTGCAGGGCCTTGCCGGCGGTCGTGGCATCGCCTTCAACGTCAAGGATGTCATCGGCAATCTGAAAGGCAAGGCCGATGGCCCGCGCATAGGCACGCAGCGGTGCGGGGTCGGCGCGGCCCAGGATCGCGGCCGCCTCGGCAGGCCATTCGATCAGGCGACCGGTCTTGTTGGCCTGCAATTCGGTGATCTGATCCAGTGTAAGCGGGGTTGCGGCCGTTTCCGCCGCGATATCCTGCGCCTGTCCCAGAACCATGCCCTGCGCGCCCGAGGCACGGGCCAGCGACGCCACAAGCGCCACGCGCTGTGAATCATCCCCGGCGGCGGGTCTGGACAAAAGCTCGAACGCAAAGGTTTGCAGCGCGTCCCCCACCAGAATGGCGGTGGCCTCATCCCATTTCAGATGGACGGTCGGCTGCCCGCGCCGCAAATCGTCATCATCCATTGCGGGCAGGTCATCATGCACAAGGCTGTAGGCATGCATGCATTCGATCGCGCCCGCCGCATGCAGCGCCTGCGTCGGCGGCATGTCGAACAGGGATGCGCATTCAAGTGCGAGGAACCCCCGCAGACGCTTGCCGCCGTTGGTGGCGTATCGCATGCCTTCGGCCACACGGTCGGGGCCAAGTGCCGCCAATTCGTTTGCCAGAAATTCAGAGATCGCGCCCTGCGCGTCTCCCAGTGCGGCCCGAAACACCTAGAGACCTTCGACCGGAGTACTGCCGGTGGGCTTTCCATTGGCGTCCAGCGTGATCTGGGCGACCTTTTCCTCGGCTTCTTTCAGCTTGGCCTCGCACCGGGCCTTGAGCGCGGCACCCCGTTCGTAAAGCTTGATCGAGTCTTCCAACGCCACATCGCCCCGATCAAGCGCGGTGACCACCTGTTCAAGCTCGCGGATCGCATCTTCGAAGCTCATCTCGTCGATGGGTTTTTGCTCACTCATGCAGACTGCTCCTTCAAAACGCTCAAATGGGCGGCGACCGATGCCTCGAGGGACGACAAATCATAGCCCCCTTCGAGAGTCGAGACCACGCGGCCGTCGCAGACCTCGCCGGCAACCTCGCACAGGCCGCGTGTGATCCAGGCGAAGTCTTCGGTCGTCCAGTTCAGGTTGGCCAGCGGATCGTCATGATGGGCGTCGAACCCGGCGGATACCAGGATCAGCTCGGGCCGATATGCGCGCAAGCGTGGGAAAACCACGTCGCGGTACACCTGCCGCATCCGGTCGCCGCCCGATCCGGGGGGCAGCGGAATGTTGAGAACGTTGTCGGTGGCGCCGCGTTCACCGGCGCTTCCGGTGCCGGGATACAGCGGCATCTGGTGGGACGATATGAACAGCGCGCGCGCCTCATCCCACAGCACATCTTGCGTTCCGTTGCCGTGATGCACGTCGAAATCGACCACGGCGACGCGGGACAGGCCCTTGTTTTGCAAGGCGTAGCGGGCCGCAATGGCGATGTTCGAAAACAGGCAGAATCCCATGGCGCGATCGCGTTCGGCGTGGTGACCCGGCGGGCGCGTGGCCACGAAAGCCGTGCGCGCGGCCCCATCAAGAACCGCGTCAACCGCGGTCACACATCCGCCTACGCCCTTCAAGGCGGCGCCAAGTGATCCGGGGCTCATATGCGTGTCGGGATCCAGCGCGCGGCTTCCGGTTTCCGGGGCAGCGGCGCGGATCGCGTCGATATGCGATTGTGGATGCCCGAGGCGCAGGGTCGAGTCATCGGTCTCACCGGCGATTACCCGGTCAAGCGCGTTGAATTCCGGTCCGGCGAGCGCTGTGGTCACCGCGTTGAGGCGCGCAACCTGTTCGGGGTGGCCCGGCGGGGTGTCGTGATCCAGCCCGGCGGGGTTTTCAACAAGCAAGGTGGTCATGGCTCAATCCGGGGCCAGCATATAGCCTGCGCCCCGCACGGTCTGCAGATATCGCGGCTGTTTCGGGTTCATTTCCATCTTGCGGCGCAGGCGGGTGATCTGCACGTCTACGGCGCGTTCCTGAACCTGATCGACGCCCGCCTTGTCGCGGTTCAGAAGACTGACAAGATCGGTTCGGCTGATGGGCTTGTTCGGGGCGGCGGTAAAGATGCGCATCAACGCCGCC
Source organism: uncultured Roseicyclus sp. (assembly GCA_964460185.1). Taxonomy (GTDB): domain Bacteria; phylum Pseudomonadota; class Alphaproteobacteria; order Rhodobacterales; family Rhodobacteraceae; genus JAVJPJ01. Next base: position 17,543 of record CAYWTM010000052.1, read on the forward strand.
TCGGTCGCGGTCAGGCGAACCTGTTCGGTGCCGTGCCACATCTCGGATCGTTCAAGGTCATACCGCACCGGCCCCAGATGCAGCACCTGAGGCACCTCGGTGTCCTCGGCCGGTTTCGGCATCCGGCGCAGGATCGCGTTGATCCTGAGCAGCAATTCCTTCGGCTCGAACGGTTTGGCAAGGTAATCGTCGGCGCCGGCTTCAAGCCCCGTGATCCGGTCCTCGGCCTCGCCCTTGGCGGTCAACAGCAAGATCGGCGTGCCCTTTGTCTCGCGGATGTCGCGGCAAAGGCTGAGCCCGTCTTCGCCCGGCATCATCACATCCAGCACGATCAGATCAAAGGCGAGACCTTCAAGCAGGCGCCGCGCATGGGCCGCGTCGCGCGCGATCGAGGACATGAACCCGTTGCGCATGAGGAATTTCTGCAAAAGCCCCCGGATACGTTCATCATCATCCACGATCAGCAGATGCGCGCCGATATCGGTCATCACCGCACCTCCCCACCATCGAGGTAATGCCGCTTCATCTCGGGGTCCATCATCTGTTCCAGCACCGCGCGAAAGCCCGAGACGGCATCGGGGCCAGCCATGCGAAAGGCGTCGCGCATGCGATTGCGCTGAGCTTCGCTCAACTCCCGTTCCAGATCCTGGCCTTTCTGGGTCAGGTGCAGGTGCCGTTCGCGCTTGTCGCGCCGGCCCACCCGGCTGTCCACCAGCCCATCCTCGACCAGCGTTCGCAAGACGCGGTTCAGGGATTGCTTGGTCACGCCGAGGATCGACAACAGGTTGTTCACCGTCGTGCCGGGTGACCGGTTGATGAAATGGATGGCCCGATGGTGGGCGCGGCCATACCCGTATTCCTGCAAGATGCGATCAGGGTCGGCAGTAAAGCCACGATAGGCAAAGAACATCGCCTCGATCCCGCGACGCAACTGATCGTCCGTGAGAAACAGAAGGCTTTCACCGCGGACCATCATGCCCGCTGGGTTGCGTTCCGCCATGGTGCTGTCCTTCCTCCGCGATCCCATTCGGGATTTTACGGCAGTTTATGTCAGCCTTGTTGACTTTCCAAGAATCAATTGTTAGCCAAGCTGGCGATTTGCGCAACATTATGTCCGATGCGGACGTAAATTGCGCAACATTCATAAACCGCCGGAGGGAAGAGCCGGCACTTGAGACGAGGATCGAAACGATGGCTGGAGCCTATGACGATCGTGACGGAACGATCTGGATGGACGGGAAACTGGTGGATTGGCGGTCTGCCAATGTACATGTTCTGACCCATGCGATGCACTATGCTTCCAGCGTATTCGAGGGTGAACGCGCCTATAACGGCAAGATCTTTGAATCCCGCCGTCATTCCGAACGCCTGCTGGCGTCGGGCAAGATGCTGGATATCGACATCCCCTGGACGGTCGATGAAATCGAGGCCGCGAAATACGAGGTGATGAAGGCCAATGACCTGACCGACGCCTATGTGCGCGCGGTCGCATGGCGCGGGTCGGGCGAGGATATGGGCGTAAGCTCGTCGCGCAACCCGGTGCGTCTGGCCGTCGCCGCATGGGGATGGGGCGCCTATTACGGCGATGCCAAGATGAAGGGCGCCAAGCTCGATATCTCGAAGTGGAAACGCCCGTCGCCGGAAACGATCCCTGTCCATGCCAAGGCTGCAGGTCTTTACATGATCTGCACCATGTCCAAGCATACGGCCGAGGCCAAAGGTTGCTCGGATTCCCTGTTCATGGATTACCGTGGCTACGTGGCCGAGGCGACGGGCGCGAACATCTTCTTCGTCAAGGACGGCGAGGTTCACACGCCGCTGCCCGATTGCTTTCTGAACGGCATCACCCGGCAGACCGTCGTGGGCATGCTGAAGGAACACCAGGTCAAGGTGCATGAACGCCATATCATGCCCGAGGAACTCGAAAGCTTCGAGCAGTGCTGGCTGACGGGCACCGCCGCCGAGGTCACCCCCGTGGGTCAGATCGGCGATTACAACTTCGAGGTCGGCGCCATGGCGCGGGATATCTCGAGCGCCTACGAGGCGCTGGTCAGGGCATGATGGCGACACCAACCTGAATCACGACGGGCCCCGCAAGTCGGGGCCCTTTTTCTTGCGGCTTGATTTCCGCGCCCACCGGCTTCAACATCATGTCCATGGTGGCACAGATCCCCATTCCCGGCGTCCAGAACCGGCCCGAGCCCGTAGCGTTTCACCGGACGGAACTGGGCGTGATCCTGACGCTGTATGGCCGCATGGTCGCCGCGGGCGAATGGCGCGACTACGGGATATCGCATCTGCAGGACGTCGCAATCTTTGCCATTTTCAGGCGGACCGCAGAGCATCCGATCTATCGCATCGAAAAACGCCCCCGTATGCGGGACAAGCAGGGGCAATATTCGGTCATCGGCATGGATGGCCGCATTCTGAAACGCGGCCATGATCTCAAGACGGTGCTGCGCGTTCTGGAACGAAAACTGATCCGGGCGGTGGATTAACCCAGCCCGGCCAGACGCCTGATCGCCGTCACCGCGCCGAATTCCTTGGCACCGATCCGCTCCACGGCTTCGTCCAGCGGCTCATAGGCGACCGCCATGTGATGCGCGTTGGCGTGAAGCAGCATCCGGTCATTGGCCATCATGCCGACATGCCCCTTCCAGAAGATCAGGTCGTTGCGCTGCAACGGGCCGTCGTCGGGGTCGATCGCCTCGCCAAGGATGGCCTGTTGCTGGTCGCTGTCGCGGGGGCAGGCGATGCCACAGGCCAACAGCGCCGTCTGCACCAGGCCGGAACAATCGACGCCCCAACGGCTGGTCCCGCCCCATAGATACGGCGTGCCAAGAAACAGATCCGCGACCCCGACGGGATCGGCGAACCGCGCCTTGAGCGGCATCAGGTGCTGGCCGGGGATGTGATGGCCCGTGTGGATGCGGTGAAACCCGTCGCGGTCGGCCATGACCTTGACCTGCGAGCCAAAGAACAGCGCAACATCCGGCGGGGATTTCATATCGGGCTTGGGGTACAGGTGCGTGGCCGGCGACACGACCCAATGGGTCGCATCCTCGGCGCCCGTCAACGCGCCGGACAGGATATAGCCCACCTGTCCGTCACGTTCGGCCTGACCAAAGGTGAATCCATCCGCAGTTTCGAGCGCCAGGAACCGTTCGCCGAACAACAACTGGCTGACCCGGCCGCCACGCGGGGCGTCCGCGACGTTGACCATGGGTTGCTGGACCATCATCCAGCGGCCTTTCACAAAGCGTTCTGCCTCGACCTCGCCCTCCAGCGAGACATGGGCCACGCGCCCGTTCGATGGCGTCAGTCGGGGATCCATCATGTCATCCTCAGCATCTGTGGCAATGCCTCGAAGATCGCGCGCGCGCCCTGGCCGACGCCGCCCTTGGGCCGTCCCGGCGCGGGCGACGGTTGCCATCCGTAAATATCGAAATGCGCAAACCGGGGCAGGTCCGGCACGAACCGGCGCAGGAACAGCGCCGCGGTGATCGACCCCGCAAACCCGCCGGACGGTGCGTTGTCCAGATCGGCGATGCCCGGCTCGATCATGGTTTCGTAGGGCGCATGGAACGGCATCCGCCATACAGGGTCGGCGATTGCCGACGCGGCGCTGGCAAGCCCTGCCGCAAGGCGGTCGTCATCGGTATAGAAGGGCGCCAGATCCGGCCCGACCGCGACACGGGCCGCGCCGGTCAGCGTCGCCATGCAGATCGTCACGTCGGACGGGTTTTCATTCGCGAAGGCCAGCGCATCGGCCAGCACCAGACGCCCTTCGGCGTCGGTGTTGTTGATCTCGACCGTCAGGCCATTGCGCGCGGTCAGGATGTCGCCGGGCCGGAACGCATTGCCCGCCACGGCGTTTTCGACCGCCGGGATCAGCACGCGCAGGCGCAGCGGCAGCTTTTGGGCCATGATCATATGGGCCAGCCCCAGAACCGTCGCCGCGCCGCCCATGTCCTTTTTCATCAGCCCCATGG
>CAYWTM010000053.1:0-21518 GCA_964460185.1 uncultured Roseicyclus sp.
GCTGCCTCAAGCGGGCCGCCCTGGATGTCCGCCCGCACAAGATCGTGCAGATCGCCTTCCCAGCCCCCGCCACGCAGGCCCGCAGCCACAAGCAACAGAACATCGCGCGCGCGCAACGCCGTCCCCTCGAACCGGGCCACCAGGTCGGCCAGGCTTTCCGTCTCCAGCCGCGCCTCCAGTTCGGCCAGCGCGCCCAGTGTCAGTTTGGCCCGGTAGCGCCGGCCATCCACGACCAGGGCGACCTCGCCCGCATAGGGGTTGGCCATGGATCAGATCGCCGTAAACGTCAGCTGCCCCGCCGACGACATCGACATCTCGTAGGTCGCTTCCCCGTCATGGGACCCCGCATATTCGATCGCGGTGATCTGGAACGCGCCCTGCACGATCCCGAAATCGGGGATCACGACCTGAAAATCCGGGATGCCGCCATCGAAAAAGATCTGCCGCGCCCGCTCGTCCGTCGCCTCGTCGCGAAAGATGCCCGACCCCGAGATCTCGGCGGTCTTCACACCAGCCCCGCCCAACAACTCGCGCCAGCCGCCCGCCGACTCCAGGCTTGTGACGTCCACCTGTTCCGAATTGAACGACAGGCGCGACGCACGCAGGCCCGCGATTGTCTGGAACACACCGTTCCCGTCCATGTCGACCTTGACCAAAAGGTCTTTTCCACTTTGGGCTGCCATGACAGTCTCCATTCTTGTCAATAAGTTACGAAACGTCGTTTATGCGGTGTCTTCATCCACATGGGCCCGGAACCAGACCTCGATCTGGCGACCGGTGGCCGTTCTCCGCGCCACCGCCCGCAAGAAATTCAGGCTCACCACACGGCCCCGGCTCAGCGTCAGATCGCTGCCAAGCATTCCGTCCGATACCGCCACAGCCAGCGCTTTGGCGGATTGAAACCCCGCCTCGTCACTGAAGACCGTGATCGGAAAATCATAGAGTGCACCCGCCCCGGTCATGTCGGACCGGTTGCGCGCCCGTTCCGCGCCAAGGCTGACATACAGCGCTGGCACCGGCCCCGGCGGAAGCGCGTCATGGATTGCCCCGCCCGACAGGGCCGCAACCGCACTATCGGCGACCAGCGCGTTGTAGACCGCGACCTGCAACGCGGCGGTGGTTCCATAGCTCATCGCCCGACCTCCTCATATGCGAAACAGGTCAGCGTGCCGTCATGGGGGAACGCCTCGTGCACCGTCTCGATCCAATACACCCGGTCCCCGTCCAGAAACCTCATCTCGGGGCCCGGGCGCGACAGGGCCCCGTGAGGCGCCGTCCTGACATGCACCTTCAGCTGCAACCGCGATGCCTGATCGAGATCACGACCGGCACCGCGCAGCTCGACCGCCCCCCAAAGGGAGCCCAGCGTCACCCATGTCTCGACAAAGCCGCCTGCCCCGTCAGGCGTCCTTTGCGGCGCTTCCAGCATGAGACGCCTGTTCATCATCCGGGCGCGCTTCATGCCCCGGCCCCGCGCAACCGAAGCTGCCGATATGGCTCCAGCAGAACTGAAACCGTCGCCGGGATCGCGGTATCGGGCTGCCAGTCCTGGCCCCAGAACTGCCCGGCCAGCATCAACACCGCGCGCTTTAGATCGGCAGGCATACCGCCCCAATCCGCGCTGAAGCCGGCCGTGAACTCGATCTCGATCGTCCCGCTTTGCGAAGGGGCCGGAAGGTTGCTGGCCGTTGCCGTCAAAACCGGGCGATGGCCGTCGGGCCGCAGGAAATAGGCATCAGGCGACACAAGCGTTTCATCACCGGACCGGCTGATCAGTTTCACGGCCTCCACCGCCACAACCGGCGCCACCGGCAAGGGATGCCCCGAGGCATCCCGCCAATCCATCAAGGTCAGACCGAAACGGCGCTGAAACAGCGCCTTTCCGATCCGCGCCTCGATGGCTGAAACGGCAGCACGCAAACAGCTTTCCAACTGCGCATCCTGACTGCCATCATCCGCAAAGCCACGGGCCAGCCTCAAATGATCCGCCAGTTCCGTGACCGGCCATGCCGCACCCGGCACCGAGGTCAGTTCGACCATCATCATTGTCGATTTCTCCGTAATACCTGCCATTTTCAATGGACGGGACGGCATACCGCCCGCACTGCTCGAGCGGAGAGACGCGCAGCTGGATCACGCGCGGGACACCGCCCCTCCCGCCCCACGGCAGCCAGGGCCACAGGACGGGATCTTGGTGGTATCGATGTCAGGATGCGCCGAACCTCATGACCTTGATCGCCGCGTAGTCCGAGATGTTCCCGCCCACACGCTTGGTGGCGTAGAACAGGACATGCGGCTTGGCGCTGAACGGATCGCGCAAGATGCGCAACTCCGGGCGTTCGGCGATGGTGTAGCCAGCCGCGAAATCGCCAAAGGCAATCGCATAGCTGTCAGTCGCGATATCCGGCATGTCCTCGGCAATCAGCACCGGGTACCCCATCAGGCGCGCCGGCTCTCCTGCGGCCAGACCATCCGACCAAAGGAACCTGCCATCGGCATCCTTCATCTTGCGAACCGCGCCCGCGGTTTTCGAGTTCATCACGAAGGTCGCGTTCGCCCGGTATTGCGCCCCCAGCGAATAGACCAGGTCCACGATGGAATCCGCTGGGCTGACCGCGTCGAAATCGCCGGCGGTGCCGGTGGCGATGTACCCAAGCGCCCCCCAGCTCCAGACCGCGTTGTCCACGATCAGCCCCGACAAGAAGCCCGTCGGCTTGCCCGCCCCATCGCCATTGATGAACGCATCCGCCTCGGCGCGGGCGAACTTGTCGGCGATACGCCCGGCCAGCCATCCCTCGACATCGAATGCGCTGTCGTCCAGCAAACGCTGCGAGGCCTTCGGCATCGCCGACAGCTCATGCAGCGGGATCGAGATGCGCTCGATCTGCGGGGCGGCCGTTTCCGCGCTGTCGGTGATTTCATCAGCCCAACCCGCACCGGAGTCGCTCACGTCGATCAGCACGTCGAACGAGGTTGCATCCACCGTGACCAGGCTCGCGATCGAGCGCAGGCTCGACCCCGACCGCAGCACAGACTGGATCGCGTCCGCCGTCTGCGGATCGACAAGATACCCGCCCTCCGCATTCACGGCCGTGTTCAGGCCCTTTTGCTCCAGCTCAAGGCCCCGCAGGCCATCATCATCGCCGCAGCGCAGATAGGTCCCCAGCGCCTTCTTGTGGGGCGCGCCGTGGTCGGTATCGGCCGACAGCGCCGGACGGGAATGGGTCATGGTCTTCGTGGTCAGCATAGCAATCCGCTCTTCCTGCTTTTGAAACTTTGCATTCATGTCATCCTGGAACTGGTTGAACTCCGACAGAAAACCACCAAGAGCTTCCTTCACTTCAACCATCGGCGCCTGGGCCATACGGGGCTGTTCCGCCGCCCCGGATCGGGTCTCGGTCATGCACATCACCTCTGTCTGATGCTTGGGGTCAGCGGGGCTCGCGCGCCGCCAGTTTTCGACGGGCCGCATTCAGCACCCCCGCCAGTTCACGCAGGTCTGCGGTCTTGGCCTCCTCGGCCTCGGCCGCGGCCACCCGCGCCTGTGGCAACATCGGAAAGGTCACAAGCGACACCTCCCAAAGATCCACCTCCGACAGGAGCCTGCGCCCCGTATCGTCCTTCGTGGCCCGCACCGTCCGATACCCGATGCTTAGCCCGTCAATTGCCCCCGCCTCGATCAGCGCGGCGGCCTCCCGGGCCCGGGCAACGCTGTTGAGCAACCGGCCCTTCACATAGAGGCCACGGTTGTCCTCGCGCACCTCGTCCCAGATGCCGATGGGTTCGCTCGGGTCATGCTGCCACAGCATCTTGACCCTGCGCCCGGCCTGATCGAGCGCCTTGAGGCTTCGGGCATAGGCGCCTTGCTGGACAACGTCACCGCCCTGATCGCAGGCCCCGAACAGGCTGGCATAGCCCGCGATCTCCCGACCTTTCGTCACCGTCAGACCCTCGTCGAACCGGGCGAATTTCGTCTCAAGCCCCGTTTGGATCAGTCCATTCATATCAAACTCCTATCCGCCAGGGCTTGCCTGGATCAGCTCGTGGATACCTTGCGCCAGGATCACGCTGACAACGCCAAAGACCGCCAGCCACAGCCGTCGCTCCAACCGTTCCAGGGCGGTCTCGATGCCCTGCAGCCGAAAGTTCAGCGCCTCCCAGCGTTCGTGCTGCACGCGTTCATTGGCCTCGATCCGCGCGTGGGCCATGTCGAACGGCGCGTACAGGTAGCGTGACCCGCCCCCATCGCGCGCATTCATGCCTCCTCCGGGCGATCAGGCAGGCCAAGCATCCGGCGTTTTTCGGTGTCTGACAGGAACTCCGCGTCCGCCACGCGGCGCCAATGGGCCTCGCGTTCACTGGCCAGGGCCGGCACCTGGTCCAGGTCCGGCTTGAGGTCCACCAGATCCCCGGTCAACTCCCCCAGCCAGCCCGACAGATGCGACAGCACCTTGTGCGCCAGCGGCAAGACCGTGAGACGATAGAACGCCCGGTTCGCTTCGGCGTAATTGGCATAGGTCGCATCCCCCGGAATGCCCATCAGCATCGGCGGCACACCAAAGGTCAGCGCGATATCCCGCGCCGCCGCCTCTTTCGTCTTGTGAAATTCCATGTCCGACGGGCTGAAACCCATCGGCTTCCAGTCCAGCCCGCCCTCCAGCAACATGGGACGCCCGGCATTGCGCGCGCCTTGATGATGGGCCTCCATCTCGGTCTGCAGACGATCGAACTGGTCCTGGCTCATGGTGCCACCCCCGTCCAGGCCCCGATACACGATGGCCCCCGAAGGCCGCGCGGCATTGTCCAGCAAGGCCTTTGACCAGCGTGCCGCCGCATTATGGACATCCAGGGCGGTTGCCGCCGCCTGCAACGGCGCCAAGCCATAATGGTCGTCTTGCGGGTGGAAGGTCTTGATATGACAGATCCAATCCGGTGCGTAGCGGTGCCTCTTGGATCCCACCACGTAGTCATAGGCCATGGGCCAACCGTCAGGTCCGGGCACAAGGCTCATGCGATCGGAGCGCAGAACATGAAGCTCTCGGACACCGCCCGTTTCGGCCTGAACCGCCTCGAAATAGGCATTGCCCGACAGCATCAGCTGCGCATAACCAGCCTCCAGCAGGTCGGCACGGGCCTGCGCCTGGTTGGGCCGCATCAACAACGACAACAACGGATGCGTCTCGTAGCGACGCGTCCCATCCTGACAGATCACCGGCAAGGCTGCGGCGGCCTCGGCGATCAACTTCACCGCGCGAAACCCGACCGGGTTGCCCTGAAATCCGTTCCTGGTCAGCGAAACCGTGTCCCGCGGACTCCATGCCACCCGGCCAGAAGACCCCCAGACCGCGACCTTTGCGCTGGCCGATGCCTTGCGCTCCGGCGTCTTTGACCGATCTTTTCGCAAGAATTCCAATACCATGCGCCTCTCTCCTCACGTGATACATGACGACGGGTCGTGCGGCGGTGTTCCCGCGCCCGTCACAAGGTCCCATCAGGGCCAATTCAGATGTTGGGTAATCTCAGAGCCGGCGAATGCCCGGCTTCAGCGCCCGCTGCCCCGGCACGAGGAGCCCCTCGGTCAAGGCCCAGACCAGGGCGTCCACACGGTCCGGGCTGCCCTGACCCTCATATCCCCTGAGGCTCATCTTGCACATTTCGTCTTCCAGCTCCGGCAGTACGCCCAGGTGGCGCACCCGACCCTGCTCATACAAGGCCGCCACCGGTTCCGCGCGCGCCACCTTCCCGCGCGACGCCCGCACCGCCCGGTAATTCACCATCGGATCGACCTGCCGCATGATCATCTCGACAAGATCGCCGCCTTGATTGACCTCGGCCACCATGCGTTCGGCCCCATGCCGATGATAGGCCGCAGCCGCCGCCTCGGCCCAATGCTTGGGGCTTGCCGCCCGCACCGATCGATCGTCCAGAACGACCGCGCGCCATTCATGGACAGGACCATGCTCGACAATTGCCACCACTACGATCCCGCACGCGTCCGATCCCTCGTGACCCGTCACCGGCGGATCCACCGCAACCAGCACGCGTGCGCCGTGAGGGGCCGCATCAACCCGCGCTGTGTCCAACGCAGCCCGCGTCCACAGCGCGTCTTCCGCGTCTTCCAGCAAGACACCATCCAATTCCTGGCGACCCAGCCGCGTCCGCCCATACCGCGCCCGCACTTCCTCCAGGAAACTCGGTGCCAGGTAAGCCCGGTTTGCCTCCGTTCCGGCCTGCGTCCGCACGGTGCTGTCGCGGCTCATCAATTCCTTCAACACCTGCACGTTTCGGGGCGTCGTCGTCACCACCTGTTGCGGATGCCGCCCAAGGCGCAGCCCGAACTGCAGCATGTCCCATGTCGCCTGGGCCTTTGGCCATTTTGCCAGCTCGTCCGCCCAGGCCGCATCGAATTGCGGGCCGCGCAATGCCTCCGGATCATGCGCCGAATAAACCCGCGCCTCCGCACCATTCGGCCACTCCAGACGCCGCTCACCTGCAATCCATTTCGGGCGGCGATCCGGGGGCGAACAGGCCAGTATCCCGCTGTCTCCCTTCACCATCACCGCCAAGGCCTGGTCATAGGTCTCCCCGATCAGCGCCATCCGCCGTGCGCGTCCGGGCGCCGCGGGCGTAGCACCCTCGACCATGGAGCGCACCCATTCCGCCCCGGCGCGCGTCTTGCCCGCACCGCGCCCACCCAGGATCACCCAGGTCTTCCAATTCCCCTCGGGTGCCACCTGGTGCGGCAAGGCCCAGAATTCGAAAAGATAGGGCAGCGCCGCCAGCGCCTCTTCACTCAGGCTCGTCAGGAACCGTTCCACCACCTCCGGCGGCTCTGAGGCAAGCCAGGCGGAACTCGATTTCAGCCCGCGCGGCACCAAGGTCCAGCTCTGCGTGCCGCCCTGTTCTATGGATCTGGCTTCCGGCCTCATGTACCTTCCCCTGCATCTGCATGGCATGGAGAAAGGCCAGGTTCACAACCTTCACCTCCTTCACCACACCTGTTTCATCCGGGCGCGCCGCAACCCGGGCCGCGTCGACCGTGCTCTCCAACACCTCGACGGCCGCCTCCAGCGCCTTGTAGGCCCGCGCCACTGTCCGTTCCGCCTGGGCCAACGCGTCGTGCTCGACAATTCTGTCTGTCATGAAATGGTCCCGTATCCGAAAAACCCTCGGTCACGAGCAGTACAGGGGCCGGGTATCTCTGCCTCGAATTGGCACAAAAAAACGGCCTCGGGATCATGTCCCAGACCGTTTGCCCATGTCTTCCAGCGTGCCAACACAGGTCCCATGGAGCGTTCTCAGAGTCAATAAGTTTTTTACTTACAAAGACTTAATGGAGAATTCGATCTTCAGGGCTCATTAACCCTCCCCTTCTTCGTTTCGAAAATATCCCGGGGGGTGCGGGGGGCTGGCCCCCCGCCCATATCGGCGCCGCAGGCGTCGATACACGCTCGCCCTTCGGCCTCAACCCCACCTTGGGGATCTATTGATCCGACGCCGCGCGCTCCGCCTCGATCTGACGCCACCGGGCAACATTTCTGTTATGTTCCTCAAGGGTTTGCGCGAATGCGTGCCCCCCCGTCCCATCTGCCACGAAAAAGATGAAGTCGCTCCCGTCCGGGTTCACCGCCGCCTCGATCGCGGCACGCCCCGGGTTGGCGATCGGCGTCGGAGGAAGCCCGCTGATCACGTAGGTGTTCCACGGTGTCTCCCCCCGCAACTCGCTTTGCCGCAAGCCACGGCCCAGAATGCCGCGACCCTCCGTGATCCCGTAGATCACCGTCGGATCCGTCTGCAGGCGCATGCCGCGGTTCAGACGATTGATGAACACGCTCGACACGCGCTCCCGCTCATCGGGAACCGAGGTCTCCTTTTCGATGATCGACGCCAGGATCAGCGCCTCCTCGGCATTGGCCAAGGGCAAGCCGTCCTGGCGACCGGCCCAGGCTTCAGCCAGGATCACCGCCTGCGCGGCCCGCATGGTATCGAGGATCTCTTGCCGGTCCTGGCCGCGCCGCACGTCGAACGTATCGGGCGCCAGCATGCCCTCGGGCGGAACCTCCGCGATCTCGCCATCCAGGAAATCCGCCTGCCGCAACCCCTCGACGATCTGCCAACTGGTCAGCCCCTCGGGGACCGACACCCGGTAGACCATCGGCGTCCCGCTTGCGACCAGGTCGGCATAGACCTCCGGCACACCGTCCTCGTAGGCGAAATCCGCCAGCGCCACGATCTCGCCCGTGCCCGGCACCCGCTCGCGCAGGCGCAACTCGCCAGTCCCCGCAAGGCGCAACACGTAGGTCGCCGTATAACGGAACTGCGACGGCCCGCCCGCCGTCACGATCTGCAGAACCTCTTCCATCGACGACCCGGCCGGAATCTCGTAGTTCCCGAACCGCAGCTGGTCGGCCATGTCCGCATAATCCGCGCCCAACCGGAACAGCAGATCCGACGAGATGGCCCCCGCCTCCTCCAGCTCGCGGGACACCCGGCTCAGGCTCGCACCGCGTGGCACCTCGAAAAATACCGCCTCGCTCAACGGCCCCGGCGCGCGGAATTCGCGCTGCCCCCAGGCAATCACCCCGGCCAGCGCCATCAGCGCGACGATCAGGAAACTCATCCCGTTGGCGGCAACGCTCTTCCACATGGACGATTAAACCCTACCCATGATCAGGCAGGCATTGGTGCCGCCGAACCCGAAGGAATTGGACTGCACTACGTTGATTTCGGCCTTCACGGCCTTGTTCGCGCACAGGTTGATCTCGGTCTCGGCGGCGGGATTGTCCAGGTTGATGGTCGGCGGCGCCACCTGGTCACGGATCGCCAGGATCGAGAAGATCGCCTCGATCGCGCCCGCCGCTCCCAGCAGATGCCCGGTCATCGACTTGGTCGACGACATCAACAGGCTCTTCGAATGGTCGCCCATCAACCGTTCCACCGCGCCCAACTCGATCGTATCGGCCATGGTCGAAGTGCCATGCGCATTCACGTAGTCGATATCCGATGGCTGCAGCCCCGCCCGTTTCAGCGCCGCCCGCATCGCACGTTCGGCCCCCTCGTGATCGGGTGGCGGCGCGGTGATGTGATAGGCGTCACCCGACAGGCCATAGCCCAGGATCTCGGCATAGATCGTGGCGCCACGTGCCTTCGCGTGCTCGTATTCCTCCAGCACCACGCAACCGGCCCCCTCGCCCATGACAAACCCGTCACTGTCGCTGTCCCAAGGGCGCGAGGCCTTTTCGGGTTCATGGCCGCGTTTGGTCGACAACGCCTTGCACGCGTTGAAACCGGCGATCCCGATGGCGCAGATCGGGCTTTCGGCCCCGCCGGCCACCATCACATCGGCATCATCCAGCGCGATCAGACGGGCCGCATCGCCGATCGCATGCGCGCCCGTCGAACAGGCGGTCACAACCGCGTGGTTCGGCCCCTTGAAGCCATAGCGGATCGACACCTGACCGGAGATCAGGTTGATCAACGCGCCCGGCACAAAGAACGGCGACACCCGGCGCGGCCCGCGCTCGTTGAGCACCAGCGACGTGTCCGCGATCGACGACAAGCCCCCGATCCCCGACCCGATCAACACACCCGTGCGCCACTGCTCCTCGTTTTCCATGGGCTTCCAGCCACTGTCCTCGACCGCCTGAACGGCAGCCGCCATGCCATAGAGGATGAAGTCGTCGACCTTGCGGCGCTCCTTCGGCTCCATCCAGTCATCGGGATTGAACGTGCCGTCGGTGCCGTCGCCCAACGGCACCTCGCAGGCATATTGTGTGCCCATCGCACTTGCGTCGAACCGCGTGATCGGGCCCGCGCCCGACTGGCCGCCCAACAGGCGGCTCCAGGTTTCTTCCACGCCCGATGCCAGCGGCGTTACCAGCCCCAGACCCGTCACAACCACTCGACGCATGTATCAGCCCTCACGTTTTTTCGTATCCAACGCCTTGCGCCGTGATACCGCGCAGGGCTGCATGTGCGCAATCCCTGCCCGGCCAACCTTGTTGCGGTTGCCGACACATCCCTTACGTCTATCCTATCTTTATCCCACAAAAAATGGCCGCCGGAGGCATTCCGACATCTCCGGAGGCGCAAACGACCGCCGGTTGGGCACCGCCGGGTGCGGGGATCTCGATTTTTGCCCCGCAAAAATCCCTCGGGCGGCGACGCAGTCGGCGCAAGACCGCCGTGGACAAAGCAAAACGGCCCCCGCTTGCGCGACGGCCGTTAGCAGATAGGTTCAAAGATATCGCTGTTACTGCGCTTCTTTGATGAATTTGACCGCATCGCCGAAGGTCTGGATGGTCTCGGCGGCGTCATCGGGGATCTCGATGCCGAACTCTTCCTCGAACGCCATCACAAGCTCAACGGTGTCAAGCGAATCCGCGCCCAGATCGTCGATGAAAGAGGCATTCTCCACCACCTTGTCTTCTTCAACGCTCAGGTGTTCCACCACGATCTTCTTCACGCGCACTTCGATGTCGCTCATCTTACGATCCTCGTCTCATTGCGGCGCCGGTATTGCCCGGCCCCTTCGTTTGCGTTTTGCCTGTTCGGCCGCTCATGGCCCGCCCATGCCCTGCATGGATCGGACCGCACCGAAAGGGCGGACCCCACGGCAAATCTGCGCCGCCTATAGCATAGTCCGGGACGAAGGCAACTGCCTAGAAGCCGGAAAATGCGCCGGGCCAGGCAGGTATCAGATCATGGCCATGCCACCGTTCACATGCAAGGTCGTGCCCGTCACATATCCGGCTTCGGCGCTTGCAAGGTACAGCGTGGCGGCCGCGATCTCGGCCGGGGTGCCCATCCGACCCGCCGGGATCTGGGTCAGGATCTTGCCCTTCTGATCATCGGTCAGCTTGTCGGTCATCGCCGTCTCGATGAATCCCGGCGCCACGCAGTTCACCGTGATCCCCCGGCTTGCCACTTCATAAGCCAGCGATTTCGACATGCCGACCATGCCGGCCTTGGAGGCCGCGTAATTGCCCTGGCCCGGATTGCCCGTCGCACCCACCACCGACGAGACATTCACGATCCGGCCCCAACGCGCCTTCATCATGCCGCGCAGCACGCCGCGGCACAGCCGCATGGTCGATGTCAGGTTGACCTCGATCACGCTGGCCCATTCCTCGTCCGACATCCGCATGAACAGGTTGTCGCGCGTGATGCCGGCATTGTTGACCAGCACATCGACCGATCCCATCGCAGCCATGGCCGCCTTGGGCAGCGCCTCAACCGCCTGCGCATCGCTCAGGTTGCACGGCAGCACATGGGCCCGCTCCCCCAGATCGGCGGCCAGCGCCTGCAGCGGCTCGACCCGCGTCCCCGACAGGCCAACAACGGCACCGGCCCCATGCAGCATCCGCGCGATCTCGGCGCCGATCCCGCCTGATGCACCCGTCACAAGCGCGGTCTTTCCTGTCAAATCGAACATAGCCTTCTCCCCTCGGACAGAGCTTAACCGCCCGTAACCAAACCGTATTCCGCGACCTCGGATGGGCCGACACTATGCCCCTCGCCGACAGGTGCCGCATTGATCATGAACCCGTAGAACCCGGGTCCACCCAGCATCGCGTCAACATATCGCCGCCGCTCTGTATGCGCCGGGTGATCGGCGGGCAAGGCCGAAGCCGGGCCCACCGGCGTCTGCCAGTCCGACACCAACAGCTCCGCGCCTTCGCCCATCCGCCGCTCTACACCGGCCAGGAAAAGATACACCGCATCCCCCGCAAGCGTCACCCCCGGCGCAAGTTCGGTATCCAGCCCCAGCACCCGGATCAGCGCGCCTTTCTGCACGATCGACGTTGAGTCGCTGTCGCGATCTATGTCTTCCAGCACGATGGTCGTGATGCCCGGGTTCTGTTCGATCAGGCTGTCGATGCGCTCGGTCGATGACAGCGTCAACGTCCCCGACACGATCAACCGCGTTCCATCCACCCTGAATGATGCGGCGCCGCTGCTTGCCATCCAGACAAGGCCTGCGGTCGCCGCGCATACCAGAACCACCCCACCAAGCCACAGAACCGCGCGCCTCATGCCGCGCTCGCGCTTGCGACGGCGGCCTTGATCTCGTCGGGCGTGCCGACGGTGCGGGTCACCACCGACCGCTCGATCCGCTTGACCATGCCCGACAGGGCCTTGCCCGCGCCGATTTCCCAGGTCTCGCTCACGCCATCGGACACCATCCAGGCGATGCTTTCGCGCCAGCGCACGCGGCCCGTGACCTGGTCGATCAGACGGTCACGGATCAACGCCGCGGAACTTTCCGGCAGCGCGGTGACATTGCCGACCAGCGGCACCACCGGCGCCGACATGTTGACGTGGCTGAGGGCCTCGGCCATGGCGTCGGCCGCAGGCTGCATCAACGAACAATGGAACGGGGCCGAAACCGGCAGGATCACCGCGCGCTTCGCACCCTGCAGCTTGGCGATCTCAACCGCGCGCATGACCGCATCCCGATTGCCCGAAATCACGACCTGAGCCGGGTCGTTGTCATTGGCGGCCGCGCAGACCTGATCCTGGGCCGCCTCGGCCGCAATCGCGGTCGCCGCCTCGAGATCCAGCCCCAACAGGGCCGCCATGGCCCCCTCTCCCGACGGTACCGCCTGTTGCATCGCCTCTCCGCGCGCGCGCAGCAACCGGGCGGTATCCGCAAGGCTCAAGCTGCCAGCGGCGCACAGGGCCGAATATTCGCCAAGCGAATGCCCCGCAACGTAAGCCGCTGCCGTGACATCCACGCCCTCGGCCTTCAACGCCGCCATGGCCGCCATCGACGTCGCCATCAGCGCCGGCTGCGCATTGCGGGTCAGCGTCAGCTCATCCTGCTCGCCGCCCCAGATCAGCGCCGATAGCTTCTCGCCCAATGCCTCGTCAACGGCATGGAAAACATCGCGCGCTTCGCGATAGGCCTCGGCCAGGTCCCGGCCCATGCCGATGGTCTGCGCGCCCTGTCCGGGAAAAAGGAAAGCTCGGGTCATGTCTGAGGTCCTCATATACCATTATATCATACACCTGCGCATCCGGGCTATCGCAACCGCCGCGTCTGCGCAATTGCCTGCAGCCAACGAAAAAGCGGCGCCCTTTGCAGAGCGCCGCTTTCCGACAGAAGCCCGCCTTGCGGCGGGGCTGAGCATCACCAGTTTTCGATTTCCAGTGTAACCGAGCAGTTGTTGCCCGCGAACGTACCGACCCAGATATCGACCCGACCCGACAAGACCGGGTTGTTGGGGATGTTGAGCTCGGCATTGTAGTTGCGCCCGCTGTCATCGTCGAAATACCAGTTGCCCGATGGATCGCGCGCCAGAAGAACCGTATCGCAGCTCCCGTAGGTTTCAATCTCGAGCCGGTTGTAGCCCGACATCTGCGACACCGTCAGCGAGATGTTCGGCTGCGTGTCGACATAGCCACGCCCCGGCAAGGAAGAACACGACGTCAGCGCGACATCGCCGCCGGCCTGGTAGTTGCTATAGGTCAGGATATTCCAAAGCTGCGAGCCCGTCGCGGACACGGCAGTGCCCGTCAAGGTCCCGTTCGGGCAAGTCGACGATCCACCCGAAGACCCGCCTGTCGTCGTTGTTGTGCCACCGGTCGTGGTGTCGCCGCCGGTCGTCGTGTCGCCACCTGTTCCGGGGTCCGTGGTCGATGTCGTGTCATCGTCGCCCGTGGTCTCCGTATCGTCGCCGGCGCCATCGCCGTTTGCGCTTGCATTGCCCGTCGGATCGAACGTGCCGCCCAGATCGCCACCGCCATCCGGGTCCTCGTAGGCCGGCACGATCGGCGGGCGCGGATCGTCCCACTCTTCGAATGGCGGGATGATCACGTCATCGGTCCAGTCGGTCACGAAGTATGGCGATTGAACCTCGTCTCGCACGTTGCCGCTGTAGTCGGTCAGGGTTGTATTGCCCACGTTCATGGCCGCGACCGCGGTGGCCGTGGCGGCCCCGCACAATACGACCCAGTCAACGGTGGCCGCACCGCTTTCGTGCCGCAGAAAGCGGCAAGCGAGCTGTAGGGCCGTCATGGGGTTGCGGAGCATATGTCTTTTCCTTCGCGCCACGGGGGCTGGCGCACAGATTACATCTCCGTTTGATTAGCCGTGAAGAATGGTGAAAATGAGGCCGCAATCGTCAGAACCCGTGGCAATCGCCCCGTTTTTTCAGGCCAAACAGGGCTTGCCAGCCCGCCGCACCACAGCTATACGCCGCAGGTCTCCGCCGCATTTTTGATGATCGGCGCACTCCCTCGTGGCCCGGGAGGCGGAGATGGCAATTGTCCCCGGCCTATGAAAGGCGCCCGTAACAGAACTGGAGCACTCATGCCTCTCTATGAGCATGTGATGATCGCGCGTCAGGATCTTTCCGGCACGCAGGCCGAAGGCCTCATCGAACACTTTGGCACCGTCCTTGCCGACAATGGCGGCACCGTGGTCGACACCGAATACTGGGGTGTCAAGACCATGGCCTACAAGATCAACAAGAACCGCAAAGGCCACTACGCCTATATCCGCACCGATGCCCCTTCGGCCGCCGTGCAGGAGATGGAGCGCCTGATGCGTCTGCATGACGACGTGATGCGCGTGATGACCATCAAGGTCGACGCCCACGAAGAAGGCCCCTCGGTTCAGATGCAAAAGCGTGACGATCGTGAAGGTCGCCGTGAACGCCGCTAAAGATAAGGACAGATAAAATGGCAACCAAACCGTTTTTCCGCCGCCGCAAAAGCGATCCGTTCGAGGGCGAAGGCGCTCCGAATATCGACTACAAGGACACCCGTCTTCTGCAGCGCTACATTTCCGAGCGTGGCAAGATCGTCCCCGCCCGCATCACCGCCGTCGGTGCAAAGAACCAACGCAAGCTGGCCAAGGCCATCAAGCGCGCACGGTTCCTTGCCCTGCTGCCCTACGCCGTAAAGTAAGGAGACTGACCCATGGAAGTGATCCTTCTGGAACGCGTGGCCAAACTGGGCCAGATGGGCGAGGTCGTGACCGTGAAAGACGGCTACGCCCGCAATTTTCTGCTGCCGCAGAAAAAAGCCCTCCGCGCCAACAACATGAACATCGCCGCCTTCGAGGCGCAAAAAGCACAGCTTGAAGCGCGCAACCTCGAAACCAAGACCGAGGCCGCAAGCCTCGCCGCGAAACTCGACGGCCAGCGCTTCATCATCATCCGCTCGGCCTCCGATGCGGGTGCGCTCTATGGCTCCGTCACCACCCGTGACGCAGCCGATGCCGCGACCGATGCGGGCTTCAGCGTCGACCGCAAGCAAGTTGAGCTGTCCAACCCGATCAAGGAACTGGGACTGCACGTCGTGCGCATCGTCCTGCACCCCGAAGTCGATGTCGAGATCACGCTGAACGTCGCACGGTCCCAAGAAGAGGCCGAGCTTCAGGCGTCCGGCAAGACGATCCAGGAACTGGCCGCAGAAGAAGAAGCTGCCGCCGAATTCGAGATCGCCGAACTGTTCGACGACATCGGCGCCGCACAGATGGACGATGATGACGGTGACGCGGCTGCCCCGGCGACCGAGGCATCCGCCGAAGACCGCGACGACGCCTGATCGTCCTCCGGGTCAAGGCCTTCATCACCACAGATCAAACGGCCGTGTCCTTGGGGCGCGGCCGTTTTTCTTTGGGACGGGACGCACTAGGTTTCCACCGAACCCGCCGACCACGGATCTTCAAAGGACAGACACGTGCCCCGCCCCACCACGCGCCCTTGCCTCACCCTGCCCGCCACCGCTCTGGCCATCACAATGGCCGTATGCCTGCCCGCCTTTGCCCAAAGCGCAGCGCCGATCAACGACGGGTCGGCGAATATCCCCGGCCTGACCCCGGCCTTCCCCGAACAGACCGAGGCGCCGGCCCAGATCACCCGGGGCACAATCCGCCAGCAGGTCATCGCCCGCGGCCTCGAGCACCCATGGGCTGTCGCACCGCTTCCGGGTGGCGCAGGCTACCTGGTCACGGAACGTCCCGGCGCCTTGCGTCACATCGGCGTAGACGGAACGATCTCGGCCCCCATCGCCAATGTGCCCGATGTCCGCGCCATGCGGCAGGGCGGCCTGCTGGATGTCGCCATCGCCCCCGATTTCGCGCAAAGCCGCGTGATCTATCTGACCTTTGCCAAGCCAACAGGCCTGGGCATGTCCGCCACCGCCGCGATCCGCGCCACGCTGTCGGCCGACATGACACGTCTAGAAGACGTGACCGAGATCTTCGAACAATCCCCCGCCGCGCTGGCGCCCCTGCACTACGGCAGCCGCATCGTGCCGCTGGCCGATGGCCGGCTGGCGATCACAACCGGCGACAGGGGCATGAGCGCCGACCTTGCCCAGGATCCATCGACCGGCTACGGCGCCGTGGTGATGATCCGCTCGGATGGTCAGCCAGCACCCGGCAACCCCGCCGAGACCCGGCCCGGATTTCTGCCCGAGGTGTTTTCCCATGGGCACCGCAATATCCAGGGCGCCGCCATCCAGCCCGAAACCGGGCAGCTGTGGACCGTCGAACACGGGCCCGCCGGCGGCGATGAGGTCAACATCATCGCGCATGCCGGCAACTACGGATGGCCGCTGGCCAGCTACGGCGAAAACTACAATGGTCGGCCTATCGCGGATGGCCGCTCCGCCCATGCCCCCGATTTCATTCCGCCGCGTTATTACTGGGATCCGGTCATCGCACCGGGCGGCATGGTCTTTTACGAGGGCGCGATGTTTCCCGACTGGAACGGCGATCTTCTGATTGCAGGGCTCATTGCACAGGCGGTGGTGCGTCTGGATATCGATGGCGACACCATCCGCGGCGAAGAACGCCTGGCCGATGGCGTCGGCCGCGTGCGCGACGTGGCTGTCGATGCCGACGGCTCGATTCTGTTTGTCACGGATTTCGACGATGGCGAACTGATCCGGCTTACGCGCTGAACCAGACGAAAAAAGCCGCTGCGCCCGGTCGGGCCAGCGGATCATCGCGGTCTTCACGATGGCAAGAAGAACCTCGGAGCATGCCCGGGCGCGGATGCCGCGCCCGGGGAATTCTCGGGGATCGGGCGAGGCCGATCAGTTGTACCAGGTTTCCAGCTCGATGGACGCCGGGCAAGTGCCGCCGCCATAGGTGCCGACCCAGACATCCACGCGACCATTCAGGGCAAAGGAATTGGTCAGGTTGATCATCGGGTTCAGGTTGCCGTTGCTGTCGTCATCGAAATACCACGACCCGTCCGCCGTCCGAACCAGCAAAACGGTATCGCATGACGACGTGCCCTGGATCTCGAGCCGCCCGTAATCCTGCATTCCCGAAAGGAAGAAGGAATAGGACGGCTGCGCGCTGAAGTTGCCCCACCCCGAAACAGGCAGGCCGCACACGCTCAGATCCTGCGCGCCACCGGCCATGACCGAATAGGTGTCAGGGCTGTAAAGCTCGGATCCCGTGGTGTAGATCGGCGCCCCCTGAAGACCGGGGTTCGGGCAGCCACCCGCCACCGGCGGAGGCGTCGGAACAAAGGCCTGCTGAGTTGCGAAGGTGATCGTGCCCTGGCAGGCGGAGCCGCCAAAGGACCCGACCCAGATATCCACACGACCGTTCATCGATGCACCGCCGACCTCGATACGCGGCTGAAGGCCGTTGGGGCCGTCATCGTTGAAATGGTACTGGCCGAATCCATCGCGCAAGATCAGCGTCGGATCGCAATCCGAGTTGACTTCGGCCGAGAACTGGAACGCGTCCATCTGCGACATGTAAAGCGTGAAGGACGGAGCTTCGTTCGCGTAGCCCCAGCCGTCGATGCCCGGGCAGTTGTCAACCGAATGCTGTCCGCCGACTTGCGCCACGAAGGCCTGTGGCGACAACAGCTGCGATCCCGCAAGCGTCAGCGACGGACCAACCATCGACGGGTTCGGGCAGATCGCGGCCGGAACCGGAACCGGCACCGGCATGGGCACGGGCGCCGGCGCGGGCACCGGCACCGGCATGGGCATCGCGCCGCCAAAGGCCTGCACATTCAGCGTGGCCTGGCATCCGCCGCCGGCAAAGGTCCCGACCCACACATCAACCTGGCCTTCCAGTTGTGACAGGTTGGACATGCGCAGCAACGGATCAAGGTTGCCGTTGCCATCATCGTTGAAATGCCACTCGCCATCGGCGGTATTGATCAACAGCGCGGTATCGCAGCCGGAATTGACCGAGAACTCGACCTCCCTGCCGCCCATCTGCATCAAGTTGAAGGTAAAATCCGGGGCCGAGCGAAACTGCCCGTAGCCCAGAACGCCCAGGCCACACTGATCCAGTGACTGATCGCCGCCTGCTTGTGTGACAAAGCTCTGGGGCGCCATCAGCTGGTCGCCGCTATAGCTTACGGCACCCTGCGCCAGTTGGTAGGACGGGCAAGCCACGGCTGCCCCCCCGCCCAATGCGATCGTGCCCAAAAGGCTCGCCGCAAACAGACGCGTATTGAATTCCTTCGTCATTTCTACTCTCCCTCATCCGTCGATTGGACGCATAATTTGAATAAACCCAATCCTATCTTCGATTTCCGGGCCCCGGAACTGCGGAAACCCTGCCCTGCCCACGCCTCGAGTGTAGGCAAATCCCG
This sequence comes from uncultured Roseicyclus sp., assembly GCA_964460185.1. Lineage (GTDB taxonomy): Bacteria > Pseudomonadota > Alphaproteobacteria > Rhodobacterales > Rhodobacteraceae > JAVJPJ01. The sequence continues at coordinate 18,585 of CAYWTM010000053.1, forward strand.
GACACACGCATAGGAAAACTCTATCGTCGACCTGGTGAAAAGGTCGCGGCCTCCGAAACGGCTCGCCTGGCGCATCGCCTGCGACGTGTCGCACGGGTGTTTGCGGGCGATGGCAATGCACGGCGCCCGCCCCGCCCTCAACCAACAGATCGCGCTGCAACGAAAAAGGGCGGCCCCGCAGGACCGCCCCCATTTTCGTGCCGTTTCGGCCGATTATTCGTCGTCCAGCGCGTCCACGGCGGCTTTCAGGTCATCCTTGGACACCGATTTCTCGGTGACATCGGCCAGTTCGACGATGAAGTCGACGACCTTGTCCTCGAACAAGGGCGCGCGAAGCTGTTGCTGCGCGGCCTGGTTTTTCTGGATGAATTCAAAGAAAGCACGTTCCTGGCCCGGATACTGGCGCGCCTGGTTCATGATCGCCTGCGTCATCTCGGCATCGGAAACCGTCACCTCGTTCTTCTGACCCAGTTCGGCCAGCAAGAGACCCAGTTTCACCCGGCGATCGGCAAGCTTGTTGTGTTCGTCGGTCGGGCTGATCTCGGGGTGATCGTGACCCTCGACCTCGGGGTTTTCCTCGTGCCACAGCTGGTGCGCGATCTGGTTGGCTTCCGCCTCCACCAGCGAGGCCGGCAGGTCGAAGGAAACCTGCGCGTCAAGCTGATCGAGCAGCCCGCGCTTCATCACCTGACGCGCAGCGCCGACATATTCCGCACTCAGACGCTCGGTGATCTGGCCTTTCAGCGCGGCAAGATCCTCGGCCCCGAATTTCTTGGCCAGGTCGTCGTCGATCTCGGCGGGGACGGGCTTTTTCACCTCTTTCACGGTGCAGGCAAAGACAGCGGCCTTGCCGGCCAGATGCGCGGCACCGTACTCCTCGGGGAAGGACACTTCTACATCCTTCACGTCGCCCTTCTTGACGCCGACCAGTTGCTCCTCGAAGCCGGGGATAAAGCTGTTGGAACCCAGGACCAGCGGATAATCCTCGGCCGAGCCACCCTCGAACGCCTCGCCATCGACGGTGCCCACGAAATCGATCACGATCTGATCACCGTCGGCAGCCTTGCCTTTCTTGGTGTCGAAGTTCTGTGCATTTTGAGCCAGGTTCGACAGCGCCTCATCGACGTCCGCATCGGCGGGCGTCACGGTCAGACGCTCCAGCTTCAGGGCCTTGTAGTCGACCTCGGGGATCTCCGGCAGACGCTCGTAGGCCATCGAGACGACGACATCGTCGCCCTCTTTCCAGTCCTCGTTCATCATCTTGACCTCGGGCTGCATCGCAGGACGGTCGCCGCTTTCTTCCAGGTGGCCCTGCATGGCGCCGTCAACGGCTTCTTGCATGGCTTCGCCCATCAGGCGCGCGCCGAACTGCTTTTTCAACAGCGCCATCGGCACCTTGCCCTTGCGGAAACCCTTCATCTCGATCTCGGGCTGCGCCTCAAGCAACTTTTCATTCACACGGGTTTCCAGATCTCCGCCGGTGATGGTGATCTGGTATTCGCGCTTGAGGCCTTCGGCCAAGGTCTCGGTGATTTGCATCGCGTCCTCACGAAAGTAAGGGCCGCACCGAACACGCTTGCCGCATCCGACGCTGGCCCAATGGCAGGTACAAAATTTGCGCCCTTCTAGGGTCGCGCGCGCCTGCCTGCAACCGGAATCCGTTACAGACCGCCTTGATGTGATGGGGTGGGTCCAAGGAATTCTGGACAGGTCTGTCCAGCGATGCTAGCGATTCTCTGGACAGACCTGTCCAGCAGGTCACGGCGCAACAAGGAGGATCGGCGCGTGAATTCCCATTATCGTGTGGTTGTCATCGGTGGCGGCGTCGTCGGGACGTCCGTGCTGTATCACCTTGCCAAATTCGGCTGGAAAGATGTCTGCCTGCTGGAACGCTCGGTCCTGACGGCGGGGTCGTCATGGCATGCGGCGGGCGGCATTCACGCGCTGAACGCGGATCCGAATATTGCAGCGCTTCAGGCCTATACCATTGATCTTCTGCCTGAAATCGAAAAGGAGTCGGGCCAGAACATCGGCCTGCACATGACCGGCGGCCTGACCATGGCCGGCACGCCCGAACGGTGGGAATGGCTGCAATCGGCCTATCGCACCTTCCAGTCCATCGGCATCGAGGATTGCCGCCTCGTCACCCCCGAAGAGGCGCATGAGTTGTGCCCGATCATGTCGACCGAGGGGCTCTTGGGCGGCATGTGGGCCGACCGCGAGGGCTATGTCGACACCACCGGCACAGTTCACGCCTATGCCACCGCCGCAAAGAAACGCGGTGCCAGCTATTTCGAGCACACCAAGGTCGAGGAACTGGTCCAGACCGCCGATGGCTGGAAGGTCGTCACCGACAAGGGCACCATCACCTGCGAACACGTCGTCAACGCGGCCGGCCTCTGGGCCAAGCAGGTGGGCCGCATGGCGGGGATCGAGCTGCCGGTGTCGCCGCTCAAGCACCACTATCTGATCTCCGACACCATCCCGCAGCTCGAAGAGCTGGATTTCGAGGTGCCGATGACCGTCGATCTCGAAGGGTTCACCTATCTGCGCCAGGACCAGAAGGGCGTCTTGCTTGGCATCTACGAGGTCGACCACGAACACTGGGCCATGGACGGCGCGCCCTGGGATTACGGGATGGAGCTGTTCCAGGAACAGACCGACCGCATCGAAAAGGAACTGATCCTGGGCTTCGAACGCTACCCCGCCCTGCAAGATGTGGGCGTCAAGACCTGGGTCAACGGCGCCTTCACCTTCTCACCCGATGGCAACCCGCTGGTCGGCCCCGTCCCCGGCAAACCCGGCTATTGGTGCGCCTGCGCCGTGATGGCGGGATTCCTGCAAGGCGGCGGCGTGGGCAAGAGCCTCGCCGAATGGATGATCCACGGCGAGCCGGAGGCCGATGTCTACGGCATGGACGTCGCGCGCTATGGC
>CAYWTM010000054.1:0-21452 GCA_964460185.1 uncultured Roseicyclus sp.
CTGTACATCATCGGCACGTTGCTGGCATGGTCGGCCGCCTCGCTGGAATGGCTGATGGCCGCGCGGGTCTTGCAGGGCCTGGGCGCTGCGGGCCCGCGCGTGGTGGCGACCGCGATCATCCGTGATCTGTATTCCGGCCGGCAGATGGCGCAGATCGTATCCTTTGCCATGCTGATCTTTACCATCTTCCCCGCCGTCGCCCCGATGATCGGCGCGGCCATCATCTGGGGTTTTGGATGGCGCGCGATCTTTCTGGCCTTCCTGATCTTCTCGGTCATCTCGGTCGGATGGCTGATGCTGCGCCAACCCGAAACGCTGCCCAAACCCGCGCGGCGCCCCTTCAGCGCGGCCACAATCCGCGCAGCCCTGGTCGAGGCATTGTCGCTCAAGCAGATGCAGTTCTCGATCCTGGTTCAGACGCTGATCTTCGGCTGCCTGTTCGGAACGATTTCCTCCATTCAACCCATTTTCGACACCACCTACGGGCTGAATGACAGCTTTCCCTACTGGTTTGCGGCGATCGCCGCCGTGGCCGCGCCCGCCGCACCGATCAACGGGACACTGGTGATGCGGCTTGGCATGCGCCCACTGGTCCGGCGTGCTCTGGTCACACAGGTCGTGGGCTCGCTTTCGATCGCGGCGCTGATCGGGGTCTTCAGCCTCGGCGCGGCGGAATTCTGGCTGTTCTTCGCATGGTGCATCAGCCTGTTCGCGCTGGCGGGTTTCACCATCGGCAATCTCAACGCGCTGGCGCTGGAACCGCTTGGCCATATCGCGGGGATGGCCGCATCGGTGATGGGGGCGCTGGCGACCGTGGGAGGCGCTGCGATCGGGGCCGTGATCGGACAGGTCTTTGACGGCACGCCGCTGCCGCTCCTTTTGGGCTGCGCGCTGTGTTCCGGGGCGGGCGCATGGATCATGCGATCGATGCCGCGCGAAGCGATCTGAGGCGCAGACCCGTCTTTTGCAAAAGACGGGTCAATTCCTTGCAAGGAATTGGCCTGCGGCCTCAGCCCTTGGCGTGCACGGCCAGATCGCGGGCGATCGCGAAGGCGCCCTTGATCTTGTCGGCTTCGCGAGCCCAGTCGCGGCGCACGACGATCTTGTTGTCCTTGACCTTGGCCAGCCCCTTCTGGTCGTGAACAAAGGCCACCAGCCCGCCGGGGTTGGGAAACTTGTCGTTGTGAAACTGGATCGTGGCACCTTTTGGCCCGACATCGAGCCGCGCGATCTGGGCACGTTTGCACATGGCCTTGATGCGGACCACCAGCAAAAGCGTATTCACCTCTTTCGGCAGAGATCCGAACCGGTCGATCAATTCGGCCGCAAAGCCTTCGAGATCGACCTTGGTTTCCAGCTGGCTCAGCCGGCGATACAGCCCAAGGCGCACATCCAGATCCGGCACGTAGTCGTCGGGGATCAGGACCGGCACGCCCAGGTTGATCTGCGGCGACCATTGCCCGTCATCGCCCGGCAGCCCCTCGGCCTCGCCCGAACGGATCTTGGCGATCGCTTCCTCCAGCATGGATTGGTACAGCTCGAACCCCACTTCGCGCACGTGGCCCGATTGTTCCTCGCCCACGATATTGCCCGCCCCCCGGATATCGAGATCCTGCGACGCGATGGTGAACCCCGCCCCCAGGCTGTCGAGACTGCCCAGGACGCGCAGGCGTTTTTCGGCCGCCGGTGTCAACTTCATCCGGGGTTTCGTCGTCAGATAGGCATAGGCCCGCGTCTTGGACCGGCCCACCCTGCCCCGGATCTGGTACAGCTGCGCCAGCCCGAACATGTCGGCACGGTGAATGATCATGGTGTTGGCCGTCGGGATGTCGATGCCGGATTCCACGATCGTCGTGGCCAGGAGTACGTCGTATTTGCCATCGTAGAAGGCCACCATCCGGTCATCCAGCTCGCCTGCCGCCATTTGGCCATGGGCAGTGACAAAGGTGACCTCGGGCACATGGTCGCGCAGGAATTCCTCGATCTCGGCCAGGTTCTCGATCCGCGGGACCACGTAGAAAGACTGCCCACCGCGATAATGCTCGCGCAGCAGCGCCTCGCGGATGGTGACCGCGTCGAATTCGCTGACATAGGTCCGGATCGCAAGCCGGTCGACCGGCGGTGTGCCGATCAGGCTCAGGTCGCGCACCCCCGACAGGGACATCTGCAAGGTGCGCGGGATGGGCGTGGCCGACAGCGTCAGCACATGCACATCCGATCGCATTTCCTTGAGCCGTTCCTTGTGGGTCACGCCAAAGCGCTGTTCCTCGTCGATGATCAGCAGGCCCAGGTCCTTGAACCGGATTCCCTTGGCCAGCAACGCATGCGTTCCGATCACGATGTCGACGGACCCGTCCGCCATGCCCTTGCGCGTCTCGGCGGCCTGTTTGTGGCTGATGAACCGGCTCAACTGGCGCACGGCGACGGGAAAGCCCCGGAACCGGTCGGTGAAGGTCTTGGCGTGCTGGCGCGCCAAAAGGGTCGTGGGGGCAATCACGGCCACCTGCAACCCCGCCGCGGCCGCCACAAAGGCCGCGCGCATCGCGACCTCGGTCTTGCCAAAGCCCACATCGCCCACCACCAGGCGGTCCATCGGACGGCCGGCCTCCAGATCCTCCAGCACATCGGCGATGGCCGACAGCTGGTCATCGGTTTCCTCGTAGGGAAAGCGCGCGCAGAACGCCTCCCACATGTCGCCGGGCGCCTCCAGCATGGGGGCCTTGCGCAATTCGCGTTCGGCGGCGATCCGGATCAGCTTGTCGGCGATCTGTCGGATGCGTTCCTTGAGCTTGGCCTTCTTGGCCTGCCACGCCCCACCGCCGAGCTTGTCGAGCAGCCCCTCGTCATGGCCGTAGCGGCTGAGCAGTTCGATGTTTTCCACGGGCACGAACAGGCGGTCGCCGCCCGCATATTCCAGCGCCAGGCATTCATGCGGCGCGCCCATCGCGGTGATGGTCTCAAGCCCGTTGTAGCGGCCGACCCCGTGATCGACATGCACAACCAGGTCGCCGGGGCTCAGCGATTGCGCCTCGGTCAGGTAGTTCTCCGCGCGCTTGGTCTTGCGCTTTGGCCGGATCAGGCGGTCGCCCAGGACATCTTGCTCGGAAATGACGCACAGGCCCTTGCCTGTGAAGCCTTCTTCCAGCGGCCAGACGGTCAGGCCAAGACTGCCTGCGCCGGCAATGTCGCGCGCATCGGTGATCAGGGCGGCGTCGGTCACGCCCTGATCGTGGAGCAGGCCCTGCAACCGTTCCCGCGCCCCGTCGGACCAAGACGCGATGACAACGGCATTTTCCTTGCGCATCGCTTTAACATGATCCGCCAAAGAACCGAAAAGGCTAAGATTTTCCTGTTGCCGTTCTGGCGCGAAATTTCGTCCGACGCGCCCGCCCGCGTCGATGACGCCGGGCCCCGTGGCGGCCGCGTGGACCGAAAACTGCACCATGCGGTGACCGCCCATCGCTTTTCCCCAGGCGCCGTCATCGAGATACAGCAGCTGCGGCGGGACGGGTTTGTAGACCGTGTCCAGCCGCCCTTTCTGGGTCAGTGCGGTCTTGCGGGTGTCGTATTGGTCGGCGATCGTATCCCACCGGGCCAGCCGCTGTGGCGTGGATTGATCGTCCAGCGTCACCGTGGCCCCGGGCAGGTAATCGAACAGGGTCTCGAGCCGCGCGTGAAAGAAGGGCAGCCAGTGTTCGACACCCTGGTGCTTGCGTCCTGCGCTGATCGCCTCGTAGAGCGGATCATCGGTGCCGGCAGCCCCGAATTCGATGCGGTAGTTCTGCCGAAACCGGGTGATGGCCGCCTCGTCCAGAATGACCTCGGACACAGGCGCGAGTTCGACCCGGTCCAGTTTTTCGGTGGTGCGTTGGCTGATCGGATCGAACCGGCGTGCACCGTCCAGCGTGTCGCCGAACAGATCCAGCCGCACCGGCATGGCCTCGCCGGGGGGCCAGACGTCGATGATGCCGCCCCGGATGGCGTAGTCACCGGGTTCCGTCACCGTTGGCGTTTGCGAGAACCCCATGCGCACCAGGAATCCGCGCAAGTCTTCCTCGTTGACGCGTCCCCCGACGGTCGCAACAAAGGCCGAGCTTTGCAGCAACTCGCGCGGCGGCACGTATTGCGTGGCGGCATTCAGCGTGGTCAGCACGATGAAGGATCCGTCAAGCCCCGCCGCCAATGCCGCCAGCGTCGCCATGCGCGCGGCCGAGTTTTCTGCATTGGGCGACATGCGGTCATACGGCAGGCAATCCCAGCCAGGAAACCTCAGGATCGGCACGGTCGGATCGAAAAAGGCAAGCGCGGTCGCCATCGCCGCCATGCGCTTGTCATCGCGCGCCACGTGCACGACAGGCCCGTCCGCGCGGGCCAGTTCGCGCAGAACCAGCGTGGCATCGAACCCCTCGGGCGTGCCCGAGGCAAGAATATGATCTGAAGACATGGCCATCGGCGCCTCACCTACGCCGACCAGACCCGGTGTCAAGAACGACCTAGAGCAGCGGGCTGACCGTGACGTTGGTATACATGCCCCAAAAGGCCGTCAGGAAGATGAACACAACCCCGATCCCCTGGACGATCAGCCGGTGGTTGCGCAGGCGCAGCCCCACATCCTCGAAATCGGTGGCCTTCAGCTTTCGCGCGGTCATGACCGAAAGCCACCCCACCATCAGGGCGGGGGCCAACAGCAAGAACAGCGCCTGGCAGAACTCCATCCGGTACCCCCACCCCAGCACCGCCAGCACGGTCAGCAAGAAGGCCGTGAACGCCACCATGAAGACGCCAGACACATCGACAATCGCCAATAGGCGGCGCACGTTGATGCGCACGAGGGTGTCCATATCCCGCTGGCTTTCCTCATGCCCCCGGTTGGCGCGCTGCACCATCAGATGCGGTATGCCAAGGACCCACTGGCTCAGCGTCGACCACAGCACGGCCAGCACGATCCAGTACCACAAGTTCGAAAACGATCTGAAGTCGATCACTTCCGTGACAAGTTCAAAGATATCCAAAAGGAGGCCGCCCGGTTGCTTGGGAGTCAGTCGATCGGCGCGCACAATAGGGGCGGCCCCGAGAGGATGCCAGCCCTTCCGGCATGCGGATATCCCGGTGCTCCGTGAGCCTTGCCCTTTGGCCTTGCCCGTGTCACCGATTGTCACGCCGGAATGACGACAGAAAGACATGACACATGCCCCAGGCCCATTTTCCCCTGACCCGCTTTCGCCGCGTGCGCGCCTCCGGGCCCTTGCGCAACCTGGTGCGGGAAAACGAGCTTTCGGTGAATGATCTGATCTGGCCCATCTTCGTGCGCGACGGGCAAGGCGTGGAAGAACCCGTCGCCTCCATGCCCGGCGTCGTGCGCAGATCGGTCGACAAGATCGTGGAGGCCGCGCGCCATGCCGCCAGCCTCGGGATTCCCGCGATCTGCCTGTTTCCCTACACGGACGCCAGCCTCAAGACCGAGCTGTGCGAAGAGGCCTGGAACCCCGACAACCTGTCGAACCGCGCCATTCGCGCGATCCGTGACGCGGGCATCGACATCGCGATCATGACCGATATCGCGCTCGACCCCTATAACGCCAATGGCCATGACGGCATCGTGCGCGACGGCATCATCGTGAATGACGAAACCGTCGAGGCGCTGGTGAAGATGGCGCTGGCGCAGGCCGAGGCGGGGGCCGATATCCTGGGGCCGTCAGACATGATGGACGGCCGGATCGGCGCGATGCGCCGCGCATTGGAGGCCGAGGGCTACCAGAACGTCACGATCATGTCCTACGCCGCGAAATTCGCAAGCGCGTTCTACGGCCCGTTCCGGGATGCGGTCGGCGCCTCAGGCGCGCTGAAAGGCGACAAGAAGACCTATCAGATCGACCCCGCAAACCGCCACGCGGCCCTGGCCTGTGTCGAACGCGACCTGCTGGAGGGGGCCGACATGGTCATGGTCAAGCCCGGCCTGCCCTACCTGGACATGTGCCGCCAGGTAAAGGACCGGTTCGGCGCGCCCACTTACGCCTACCAGGTGTCGGGCGAATACGCGATGATCCAGGCGGCGGCGGCCAACGGGTGGATCGACGGCGAAAAGGTGATGCTGGAAAGCCTGATGGCGTTTCGGCGGGCCGGGTGCGATGGGGTGCTGACCTATTTCGCCCCAAGGGTTGCCGAAATCCTCAACGGGTAGCGTCGGATCGGCGGAAGCCTGCCATCTGTTGTGCTTTCACGGATGACAAACCCCTGCATTCGGGGTAGGATTTGGTCAATCGCGGGCGTCAAAGACCCGCGCAATCCTGAGGCAACCCGGCAAGAGGCCCCCATATGAGCATGTTTTCCCGTCGTCACTTTCTGGCCACTGGTGCCGCCGTCCCCCTTGTGGCGGCGTGCGGCAATGGCCTGAACTCGCAAGCCTCCCAGAGGATCGACGCGCGCGTGGATGCCGCACAGGAATTCATGTATCGCGAAGTGCCGGGAACCGAGGAACTGGCCTTCAACGCGGCGGGCATGCTGGTCATGCCGCTGGTGACCGAGGCGGGCTTTGGCTTTGGCGGCTCCTACGGGCGCGGTGCCCTGCGGATCAACGGCGCGACCGTCGACTACTACTCGGCCATTTCAGGCACCTTCGGGCTGCAGATCGGCGCGCAGCAATATGCCCATACCCTGTTTTTCATGACCGACGAGGCGCTGGCGGAATTCCGTGGCTCCAACGGCTGGGCCGTGGGCGCGGATGTGCGCTACGCGGTCAGCGCGCGGGGCGGCACGCTCGGGATCGACACCAACACCTTGATCGACCCGGTCATCGCGGTGATCTACGGGCAGGCCGGGCTGATCGTCGGCGCCACGCTCGACGGCACGCGGTACTCCCGCATTATCCCCTGATTGGCGCATTCGCCTTTGCACATCTCGCGTCACGCCATTAGGTGTGGCCCGAACGCTGTTTAGGGTGACGCAAACACATGACCGTTCTGCTGCGCTGGCTTGTCAGACTGGTCTCGGTCGCTGTGTTGCTGACCGTTATCGTCGTGCTGGCCGCATGGTGGATCGCGGGCCGGTCCATCCCTGATTACGACGCCGACTGGCAGGTCACCGGGATAAACGGCCCGATTGAAATCGTGCGAAACACGGCCGCGGTCCCACACATCTTCGGCGACACCGATGCGGATGTGTTCTACGGCCTTGGCTTCGCCCATGCCCAGGATCGCCTTTGGCAGATGCTGATCACGCGCCGCACGGCACAGGGGCGTCTGTCGGAACTGTTCGGCGACTCCACGATCCAGATCGACGACCTGTTGCGGCGGCTCGATATCTACGGCCACGCCACCCGGTCCGTCGAGGCCCTGGACGCAGACACCGTTGCCGCCCTGGAGGCTTATTCCGCCGGCGTGAATGGCTGGTTGCGGCTGGTCGGAACCGAGGCCTTGGGCCGCGGCGCGCCGGAACTGTTCCTCTTCGAGCCCGAGATTTCCCCGTGGAGACCCGCCGACAGCGTGGCGGTGACCTTCATGATGGCGCTGCAACTGGCCCAACACCACGAGGAAGAGGTGTTGCGCGCGCGCGCCTCTCTTGCCCTGCCCGAACCTGAACGCCTGCGCGACCTGATGCCCGATGCACCGGGCCCCGGAACTGCGGAGCTGGCGGAGCTGCCCGCATACGAGACCCTTTTCGACGCGGTCCTGCCCCGGTTTGCCGACCTCGAAACCAGCCCGCGCCATCCGCTGCATCCCAATGTCCTTGGCCGCGGCCGCGGGGGGGCTTCGAACGTCTGGGCCGCCACGCCCGAGCGCGCGGCGGCGTCCGGGGCCTTGATGGCCAATGATCCGCATCTGGGCCTGACCGCGCCGACGATCTGGTACCTGGCCCGGCTCGAACTGGAAAGCGGGGGCGTGATCGGGGCCACGATCCCGGGCATGCCGGCCATCCTTGCCGGGCGGTCCGATCGGCTGGCATGGGGTATCACCTCGGCCAATCTCGACGACATCGACCTCTATATCGAGGAACTGAACCCCGAAGACCCCGAGCAATACCGCACCCCCGATGGATGGGCCGAGTTCCGCACCGATCGCCGCGTGATCGAGGTGGCCGGCGGCGATCCGATCACCATCACCCGGCGCTGGACGGAAAACGGGCCGGTCATTCCCGGCGTGCATTTCAACTTTGGCGCGGTGACGCCACCGGGGCATGTGATGTCGATGGCGTGGACGGCGCTGATTGACGAAAACACGTCGATCCAGACCGGCATGCGCCTGATGCGGGCCGGCACGATCGAGGAAGGTCTGGCCGCAGGCGAGGATTTCGTGGCCCCGGCCCAGAACCTGATGCTCGCCAGCGCCGACGGACGCATCGCGATGCAGGTCGTCGGTCAAATGCCGTGGCGTCTGAACGCCCACCAGACCCAGGCGCGCATGCCGTCACCGGGCTGGATCGCCGACAATCGCTGGCAGGGTGTGACGCAATATTTCGCCAATCCCAGGTTCATCGACCCCGAGGGCGGCATCCTGGGCAACACCAACAACAAGATGGTCGACCGCGATTTCCCATTGCACGTGTCCTTTTCATGGGGCGACACCCAGCGGATCACGCGGCTCAGGCGCCTGATGGAGGCGCGCGACGTCCACACCCGCGACAGCTTCATCGAGGCGCAGCTCGATACCGTGTCGGCGGCTGCGCGAAACATATTGCCGCTGGTGGCCCGCGATCTGTGGTTCACCGGTGAAACCGCACCCGACGGCACGCCCGAGCGCCGACGCCAGCGTGCGCTTGCCCTGTTGGCGGAATGGAATGGCGAGATGAACGAACATCTGCCCGAACCCCTGATCTTCGCCGCCTGGATGCGCGAGCTGCAGCAACGCCTGATCCGCGACGATATCGGCCCGCTGGCGGGCGCATTCGAGCAGGTGGAACCGATCTTCATCGAACGCGTGTTCCGCGATGTCGAAGGCGCGTCGATCTGGTGCGACGTGCGGCCCTCGACCGCTGACGAAACCTGCACCGACATCGCGCGCATCGCGCTGGATGACGCGCTCCAGTTCCTCGAGGAACGCTATGGCAACGACATCGAAAGCTGGCGTTGGGGGGCCGCCCACGAGGCGCAGCACGACCACCCGGTTCTGGGCGACACGCGCCTTTTCTCGTGGATCGTGAACATCCGCCAACCAACCTCGGGCGGGGATTTCACCTTGCAGCGCGGGGCCACGCCGGGGTCGATGCCCGACCCGTTCCTCAACACCCATGCGGCCGGCTATCGCGGTGTCTATGATTTCGCAGATCCCGACAGTTCGGTTTTCGTCATTGCCACGGGGCAATCGGGCAATCCGCTCAGCCGGCACTATGACGACCTGGGAGAGCTGTGGCGGCGCGGCGAATACATCCCCATGACGCTCGACCCCGACCTGGCCCGGGCGGGCAATATCGGGGTCACCACGCTGACGCCCCGCTGAGGGGCGATACAACACCGGCCACCGCACCGGCAAAAGCCGGGTTTTCCGGGCGGCGCGCCTGCGCTAAGACCCAAACACCCTGATCTAGCGGATGCATCCCATGGCCCTGATCTATGACACCCCCGCCGACTGGACGGCCGCCTCGGCAAAACGACTGGCGGTCTTTGGCATGTCGGGCCTGGGCAAGACGCGTCTGGCCCACATCCTGCGCCAGGGCGGGGAGTGGTATCACTATTCGATCGATTACCGCATCGGCACGGCCTATATGGGCGAACATATCGAGGACAACCTGAAACGGCAGGCGATGCAGGTGCCGTTCCTGTCGCATCTGCTGCGCACCGACTCGATCTACATCAAATCCAATATCTCCTTCGGCAACCTCGCGCCGCTTTCGACCTTTCTGGGCAAGCCCGGCGATCCGGCCATGGGCGGCCTGCCCTTTGACGAATACATGCGCAGGCAGGCCTTGCACCGCCGGGCCGAGATCAACGCCCTGCTCGACACGCCCGCCTTTATCGGGCGCGCGCGCGATCTGTACGGGTATCCCCATTTCATCTGCGACACCGGCGGGTCGATCTGCGAGGTCGTGGACCCCGCCGACCCAAAGGACGACGTGCTCAAGGCGCTGTCCGACACCTGCCTGATGGTCTGGATCGAAGGCCCCGAGAACCACACCGAGGAACTGATCCGCCGCTTCGACCGCGACCCCAAGCCCATGTATTACAAGCCCGAATTCCTGCTGCCGCTGTGGCAGGGTTATCTTGAGCAGACCGGCCAGACCGCGACCCAGGTCGATCCCGATGCCTTTGTGCGCTTTGCCTACGCGCACGCCATGGCCCACCGTGCGCCGCTTTACCGTGCCATGGCAGAGAATTGGGGCATCACCGTCACCGCGGCCGAGGTCGAGGCCGTGCGCGATGCGAAAGATGCCGAAGCCTTGATCGCCGCAGCCCTTGGCAGACGCGTCGCGACCGCCTAGGTCGCGGCTCCCACACAGTAAAAGAGCGCCCTGATATGCCCATCAAGCTACCCACCACCCTGCCCGCCTTCGACGTGCTCAAGCACGAAGGCGTCATGGTCATGGGCGATCAGGCGGCCTCGTCCCAGGATATCCGCCCGCTCAGGATCGGGTTGCTGAACCTGATGCCCAAGAAGATCCAGACGGAAACCCAGTTCGCCCGGTTGATCGGGGCCTCGCCGCTGCAGGTGGAACTGTCGCTGATCCGCATGTCCGAACACGAGACCAAGACCACCTCGGCCGAGCATATGGAAGAGTTCTACCGCCCCTTTGCCGACGTGCGCGCGAGTGACGAGAAATTCGACGGCCTGATCATCACCGGCGCGCCCATCGAACACCTTCCCTTCGAGGACGTGACCTATTGGCCCGAACTTGAGCAGGTCTTTGACTGGACCCAGACCCACGTGCATTCGACCTTTGGCGTCTGCTGGGGCGGCATGGCGATGATCAACCATTTCCACGGCGTGCAAAAACACATGCTGGATCACAAGGCCTTTGGCTGTTTCAGGCACACGGTCAAGGAACCGGCCTCGCCCTATCTGCGCGGGTTCTCGGACGATTTCGTGATCCCGGTCAGCCGCTGGACGGAGATGCGCGACGACGAAATCGCGGCCGCCGGCGGGTTGACGACCTTGATCCGCTCGGACGAGGTCGGGCCCTGCCTGGTCGAGGATCCGGGCCATCGCGCGCTCTATATCTTCAACCATTTCGAATATGACAGCGACACGCTGAAACAGGAATACGACCGCGACGCCGCACAGGGCAGCGCGATCAAGGTGCCGGTGAACTACTACCCCGGCGACGATCCCGCGCGCGCGCCGCTCAACAGGTGGCGATCTCACGCGCATCTGCTGTATGGCAACTGGATTTCCGAAGTCTACCTGACCACGCCCTATGATATGGATCAGATCGGCCAGACCAGCACGGACCTGCGGGCATGAAATTCCTGCTGGCGATGGGGCTCTTGCTGGCCCTGGCCTGGGGTGTGACCCTGTGGAAGGCCGGCCGGCACGAGGCGCAGGCGCGCAGCACCTATCCCCCGCTTGGGTCCTTCGTGACGGTGAATGGCGTTCGGGTTCATTACCTTCAGCAGGGCCAGGGCCCGGATGTGGTTCTGATCCATGGGGCCAGCGGCAATCTGCGCGATTTCAGCTTTGACCTGATGGATCGGCTCAGCGACCGGTACCGGGTGACAGCGTTTGACCGTCCCGGTCTTGGCTATTCCGACCGGCTGGACCGCGACGGCGCGACGATCTTCGAACAGGCGGATCTGCTGGCGGATGCCGCTATGGCGCTGGGCATCGAAAATCCCGTCGTTCTGGGCCATTCCTACGGCGGGGCGGTGGCACTGGCCTGGGCCACACGCCATCGCGACGGCCCGGCGGCGCTGGTGCTGCTGGCGGCGGCATCCCACCCCTGGGACACCCCGCTCAGCACCTACTACAAGGTGTTGTCGCATCCCCTGGGGCAACGCCTTGCCGTGCCGGCCCTGACCGCATGGGTGCCCGATCACGTGGTCACCGACACCATCGACAGCATTTTCGCCCCGCAAGACAGCCCGGAGGGCTACGCCGAATACATCGGCGCGGGTCTGACCCTCCAGCGGAGCGCCTTGCGGGAAAATGCGTTGCAACGCGCCAGCATTCTCGATGAGATCACCCGGATGCTGCCAGACTATGCCACGCTGGATCTGCCGGTCGAGATCCTGCACGGCACCGCCGACACCACGGTCTGGCTGTCGATCCACTCCGAGCCCCTGGCGCAGCAGATCGAGGGCGCGAACCTTGTGCGGATGGAGGGCGTGGGCCATTCCCCGCATCACGCGGAACCGCGCACGGTAACCAATGCCATCGACCGCGCCGCCATACGCGCCGGATTGCGCTGATCCCGCCGGATCCCTAATGTCAAAGCCTATAACATGTGAGGCAGGCAGATCATGACCAAACCCTTTGACGGCGCGATCACCCGGTTCTTCGAGCAAGAGGCCCCCGAAACCGTGCGCGCGGCGATCCGCGCGGCCAAGAAGGACCGGATCCTTGACACCGGCTTTCCCTATGACCGCCGCATGGACAAGGACGCCTACGAGGACGACCTGGAGGCGCTGCAGATCGAACTGGTGAAATGCCACGCCTGGGTGCGCGACACGGGCCAGCGGATCGCCGTGGTGTTCGAAGGCCGCGACGCCGCCGGCAAGGGCGGTTCAATCAAGCGGGTGCGCGAGAATCTCAACCCGCGTGTGGCCGGTGTCGTGGCGCTGTCGAAACCGACCGATCGCGAGGCCGGACAATGGTATTTCCAACGCTACATCCACCATCTGCCGGCGGCGGGCGAAATCAAGCTGTTCGACCGCAGCTGGTACAATCGCGGCGTGGTCGAGCATGTGTTCGGCTTTTGCACCCCCGAACAACGGCAGGCCTTTTTCCTGCAGCTGCCCGATTTCGAACGGATGCTGGTCGAGGACGGGGTCAAGCTGACCAAGATCTGGCTGAATGTGGGCCGGGCCGAACAGTTGCGCCGCTTTCTGGACCGCGAGGGCGATCTTTTGAAGCAGTGGAAACTGAGCTGGATCGATGTGGAGGGGCTGAAGAAATGGGATGCCTATTCGCAGGCCATTTCCGAGACCCTGGCGCTGGGTCATACCGCGCACGCGCCCTGGACGGTGATCCGGTCCGATGACAAGCGCCGCGCCCGGCTGGCGGTGATCCGCGCGATCCTGGCGCATCTGGACTATGACGGGAAAGACGCCGATGTCGTGTCGACCCCCGATCCCGCGATCTGCGGCGGCCCCGAGATCTGGGCCGATCACGGCCATGGCGGGGAAAGCTGAGCCCGATGCCCAAACGCGGCTACCATCATGGCAATCTCAAACAGGCGCTGGTCGATGCGGCGCTGCGCCTGATCGAGGAAAAGGGCCCGACCGGGTTCACCTTGTCGGAGGCGGCCAAGAATGCAGGTGTGACGCCGGCGGCCGTATACAGGCATTTCGAGGGCCGCGAAGAGCTGATCGAGGAATGCGCGCGGCAAGGCCACGAGATCTTTGCCGACCTGATGGGGCTTGCCTATGACGACGGGAGGCCCTCGGCGCTGGCGGCCTTCGAGGCGACGGGGCGGGCCTACCTGGCGTTCGCGCGCAAGTATCCCGGTCACTACATGGCGATGTTCGAATCCGGCACCTCGATGAATGCGACCCCGGAGCTGGCGGCGGCCGCCAACAGATCCCGGGCGGTTCTGGAACAGGCGGCCCTGGCTTTGTCGGAGCATATTCCGCCCGAAAAACGCCCGCCGCCCTCGATGTTCTCGGCCCATATCTGGGCGATGAGCCACGGGGTGGTGGAGCTGTTCGCGCGCGGACGACCCGGCGCGAACACGCCATTTTCGCCCGAGGACCTGCTGGAGGCGGGGATCGGGATCTACCTGCGCGGACTGGGCCTGATCACGCCGGACAGCTGAAACAGGCATGGGATCGCAGGCTTTGCCTGCGACCCGCCGGGGGCCTTGCCCCCGGACCCCCAGGATATTTGGGAAACAGAGAAAGGGACGAACGGGCGCCCTATTCCGCGGCCCTGGCATGGGGGGCATCGCCCGCGTCGAGGCGGGACAGGATTTCGGCGCGCCGCAGGGCGGCTTTTTTGGCGTTGGTCTCTTTCACCGGTCCGAAGCCACGGATCGACAGGGGCAATTCCGCCAGCGCGATCAACGCGTCGCGCGGCGCGGTGTCCGCCCTTGGCAGCCAGGTCGCCATGTCGGATTCGAATTGCCGGATCAGGGCGCGTTCCATCTTGCGCTCGGCGGTATGGCCGAAGGGGTTCAACGGTGTGCCGCGCAGCACCTTCATTCGTGCCAACGGGCGATAGAGCCGGCCCATCCATGCGCCGAATTCCCGTTTCCTGGGGCGACCCGATCCATCCTTGCCGGGCAGCAGCGGCGGGGCAAGGTGGTAGGTCAGTTTCAGATCGCCATCGAAGGTGTCGCGCGCCCTGGCTTCGGTGTCGAGATGCAGGCGGGCGACCTCGAATTCGTCCTTGTAGGCCAGCAGCTTGTGATAGCCCTTGGCCACGGCCTCTTTCAGGGCGGGATCCGCTATGGCGTCGACCAGTTTGCGGTAGCGCCTGGCCAGCCGCGCGTTCTGATAGCGGGTCAGGTGGTCGGCGCGGAAGGCGATCTTTTCATCGAGGGATCTGGGTTTGTCCACGACCTCGGCGGAGATCAGGCGATCGGCCGCCTCGGCATTCACGATGGCCCACCGGCCCATCTCGAAGGCCTGCTTGTTGCGCTCGACCGCGGCACCGTTGAGCGTGATCGCCGTGGTGATCGCCTCATGGCTGAGCGGGATCAGGCCCATCTGCCAGGCCGCGCCGAAGGTCATCATGTTGGAATAGATGGAATCGCCCAGAAGGATGCGCGCCAGTTCGGTTGCATCGAACAGCGCCAGGCGGTCGCGCAGGCGCGCCTGAAGGGCGACCTCCAGGTCCTTGCCGGGAATGCGAAACTCGGTATCGCGGGTGAAATCGCCGGTGATGATCTCGTGGCTGTTGACCGCGGCCCCGGTTTGCCCGGTCTGCATCAGGCCAAGGGTCTTGGCCCCGCCGGTGACCACCAGATCGCCGCCGATCACGGCATGAGCCTCGCCCAGGCCCACGCGGATTGCGGAGATATCTTCGGGCCGGTTGGCCAGGCGCATGTGGATCCAGACCGCACCGCCCTTTTGCGCCAGGCCCGCCATCTCGATCATGCCCACGCCCATGCCGTCGATCTGGGCGGCCTGCGCCATCACCGCGCCGATCGTGACCACGCCGGTGCCGCCGACACCTGTGACAAGCACGTTGTGCGTGCCCGTGATCGCGGGCAGCACGGGTGCGGGCAGGTCTGATACGTCAACCTCGGCCGTGGCCTGTTTGCGGATGCGGGCGCCTTCGATGGTCACGAAGGACGGACAGAACCCTTTGACGCAGGAGAAATCCTTGTTGCAGCTGGACTGGTCGATGGCCCGCTTGCGGCCCAGTTCGGTGTCCACGGGCACGATCGACACGCAGTTGGATTGCACCCCGCAATCGCCGCAGCCTTCACAGACATCGGTGTTGATGAACACGCGCTTGTCGATGTCGGGAAAGGTGCCGCGCTTGCGGCGGCGGCGTTTCTCGGCGGCACAGGTTTGCACGTAGATGATGGCCGACACGCCCTCGAGCGTCTGGAACCTTTCCTGAACCGCCATCAGCTGGTCGCGTTCATGGCGTTCCAGGCCGGGCGGAAACGCCGAAAAATCAATGGCTTCCTTGGGGTCATGGATCAGCGCGATGTTCTGGACGCCCATGGCCTTGATCTCGTGGGCGATGCGCGCGGGGTCAAGATCCCCCTCGTTGTGCTGGCCACCGGTCATGGCGACCGCATCATTGAACAAGATCTTGTAGGTGATATTCGTCTTCGCCGCGACGGCGGCGCGAATGGCCAGGATGCCGGAGTGGTTATAGGTCCCCTCTCCCAGGTTCTGGAACACGTGGGCGCGGGTGGAAAACGGCGCCTCGCCGATCCAGTTGGCCCCTTCCCCGCCCATGTGCGTATAGGCTTCGGTGTTGCGATCCATCCACTTGGCCATGAAGTGACAGCCGATGCCTGCACCCGCGCGCGCGTCATCGGGCACCTTGGTCGAAGTGTTGTGCGGGCACCCCGAACAGAACCACGGCGTGCGCACGGCCAGATCGGGGGCGTTGTTGGCGCGGCGGGCGTCTTCGACGCGGGCGATGCCCGCCTGGATGCGGTCGGTGCCGCGGCCTTCCTCGATCAGGATCTGACCCAGCTTCACCGCGATATCGGAAGGATCCAGCGCGAAATGGGTCGGGAACAGGATCGGCCCGTTGCCCCCTTTTCTGTAGCCGTAGACGCGCCGGCCTCGGCGGTCGTCAAAGATGGCCTCCTTGACCTGCACCTCGATCAGCTTGCGCTTTTCCTCGACCACGACGATCAGGTCGAGCCCTTCGGCCCAGTCATGAAACCCCTTCATGTCCAGCGGCCATGTCTGGCCCACCTTGTAGGTCGTCACGCCAAGGCGCTCGGCCTCGGCCTCGTCGATGCCAAGGGCAGACAGGGCCGACAGCAGGTCGAGCCAGTTCTTGCCGGCCGCAACAAAGCCGATCTTGGCCCCCGGTTTGCCATGCATGCGTCTGTCCATGCCATTGGCGTGGGAAAACGCCTCGGCCGCAAAGCGTTTATAACCCAAGAGCCGTTCTTCTTGCGGGATCCAGTGATCGCCTAGCCGGATGTTCAGCCCCCCCTCGGGCATCTCGAACTCGGGCAGCACGAACTGCATCCGGTCGGGCCGGCCATCAACCACGGCCGTGGCTTCGACCGTGTCCTTCATGGTCTTGAGGCCCACCCACAGGCCGGCAAACCGGCTCATCGCGTAGCCGTAAAGGCCGTAATCCAGGATTTCCTGCACCCCCGCAGGGCTGAGCACCGGCATATGCGCATCGACCATGGCCCAGTCGGACTGGTGGCAGGTGGTGGAGGATTCGCCGGTGTGGTCATCGCCCATCGCCATCACCACGCCGCCGTTCTTCGAGGTTCCGGCCATGTTGACATGACGCATCACGTCGCCCGACCGGTCCACGCCCGGCCCCTTGCCGTACCACAGGCCGAACACGCCATCGAACCGCCCCTCGCCGCGCAGTTCGGCCGTCTGACTGCCCCAGATCGCGGTGGCGGCCAGGTCTTCGTTCAGGCCGGGCTGAAACACGATGTCGGAGGCGTCCAGATGTTTCCTGGCGCGCGCCATCTGCATGTCGACGGCGCCCAGGGGCGATCCGCGATAGCCCGTGACCAGGCCGGCGGTATTCAGACCCGCCGCCCTGTCACGCGCCCTTTGCATCAGCATCAGGCGCACCAGCGCCTGGGTGCCATTAAGCAGAACCGGGGATTTGCCGAGATCGAAACGATCCTCAAGCGAGACCTGTTGCACTCCCATAAGGGCCTCCCGTGCTACGCGGTGTCGTTCACAATATGCGCATTATAGGTCACAAATACTGACCTGTCTATCTGTTTCATCTCCCTGACCGCGAGACACGGCAACATGGGCCCCGCAAGCGCAAGACAGGGGCAACTCCTTCGGCTTGGGTCGCAAGACGGCATCGGGGCGACACAGCAGCACCAGATGCCACCGCATGGGCGGGTCTCAATCAACGGCCATAATGACGGCCCGGATGCACGCACAAACAATTCCGCCGCCCGTGGCGGGGCGGCGGACCATGTCACCAGAACCGATTATTGGTCAGAATATGAAGTCGTCTACAACGCCGGTCGTGCCTGCGTCGGAAATCAGCGGGAGATCCGAGGTCTCATTGCCAGTATCTTCATGCCATTCGTTGAACGAAGTCGTGCCGGCAGAGGTGTCGGTGCCCGGATCGCCAACCGGCAGCAAATCTCCAATATCAATGATGATACTGTTTTCTGGATTATTGTTGTCCACCACCAATATAAGATCGTCATCCCCATCATTATCGAAGTCAAATCTGAACTCCACTTCCTCAAATGGATCAACGACCACCAGCCCATCTGCCGACACGGTAGTATTGGAAATACTACCCGATCCGTAGTAGACCACTTCGATCGGAGTTACTCCGCCATCTGAAGTGTTTTCAGTGTAGTCATTTTCAGATGCGTCAGGCGGCGGTGCGTCACGCGTAAACACCCAGATGCCCGAATTGTTATTGTCACCGGCCGCATCGGCGGCAACGGCGCTGGAGATAAGGATATCGTCATGGATAACTACACCACCACCATTGGCCGCATCTGATGCAGGTGCCAGCACAATCGTGGTCAGATCCGGGTCATCCCCGACGCCGTCCGCAGCGTCTGCGCTCGCGCCGCTACCAATAATCGTGACCGAATAGTCATATGGGCCAGATGAGGTTGTGCCGTCAGCGACGGTAAATGACGCCGAGTTATTCGAGGTGTCCGTAGACTTGTTTGCAGACTCTGTATCCTTGCCGATGAAAGTAGGTTGGAAAAGAACTTCGGGCATTTTCTATCCTCCGACTGTTTTACAGTTATGCCCCCATGCCTAAGCAACCCCCAGGGCCTATGCATAAAAACATAGGTAAATCAATTTCCCGAATCATTTTTAACGAATTCATTTCGCCAATTCGAAATCGCGTATTTTTCAGGCACCAGGGATAAAGGCGCAAAGATGGTGTGAATTCGACGTCCGAAGGTTTCAAAATGGTTGGCCACCCCCTCCTTTTGTCGCCGCGCCCCGGGGCGATTCATGGCACCCCGCGACCCAACCGGATGCCGTCAGACGCGACAGCCACGATCGGAACGATGCGCAAACAAGCCTTGTCACCGGATCCCGAAAGCGTTGCGTGCGGCGCCGCTTCAGAAGGTCCGGGGCCGGAACAGGGCCAAAAGCGGACCTTGCACATGTTTTTGCAGCGCCTGCCGAAAAACCGGACGGCCCGGTTCAGAAAAACCTTTGCAAGCGCTTTGAGTATCCGTAAACGCGACCCTAAGCCGGAGGTTGACTATGGACTGGGACAAGTTGCGGATCTTTCATGCGGTCGCGGATGCGGGCAGCCTGACACATGCCGGGGATACCCTGCACCTGTCGCAATCGGCCGTCAGCCGTCAGATCCGCGCCCTGGAAGAAGGTCTGAACACGACCCTGTTTCACCGCCACGCGCGCGGCCTGATCCTGACCGAACAAGGCGAATTGCTGTTCGACGCCACGAAACACATGTCCAAGCGCCTGGATGCCGCCGCCGCGCGCATCCGCGACAGCGAGGAAGAGGTGTTCGGAGAGCTGCGCGTCACCACGACCATCGGGTTCGGGTCGCTGTGGCTGGCCCCCCGCCTGCCCAAGCTCTACGAAAAATACCCCGACCTGAAAATCGACCTCATGCTCGAGGAACGGCTTCTGGACCTGCCGATGCGCGAAGCAGATGTCGCGATCCGGATGAAGGAACCGTCGCAGGCCGATCTGATCCGGCGGCGGTTGATGACCATCAACATGCGCCTTTACGCGTCACCGGGATATCTGGAGGCCAACGGCACGCCCGAGACGCTGGAAGATCTGGGCGATCATCGCCTGATCAGCCAGAACACCAACTCCGCGCAGGTCAGCGCCGGGGCGCTTCTGGTGCGCGAACTTATGAGCTATGACATCGGGTCCACGCTGACGGTGAACAACTACTTCGGGGTCTTGCAGGCCGTTATCGCGGATCTTGGCGTCGGCGTGCTGCCCGACTACCTCACGCAGGATTTTCCCAACCTCATCCGCGTCTTGCCCGATGTGCAATCGGCCGAAGTGCCCGTGTTTCTCGCCTACCCCGAGGAACTGCGGCAGTCCAAACGCATCGAGGTCTTTCGCGATTTCGTGTCGGAAGAGGTCATCGCGTATCGAAAGATCCGGCGCGAGGCGGAAACGGAAACCGCACAATAATTCAGCACAGCCCCCTGCCCCGCCTGCAAATGGTTGTGTGTTATGCGCCACAGGCATACCGGGTTTGCGGCATCGCGGCACGTTAGTTCTTGATCGATTCCAAGTTGCTGATTAATTGATCATCAATGGAGCGTTGGCGAGCAATCGTCGCTCCATTACCTCCCTGTTGGACTTTGGCCGAGATTCGTCTCGGCCTTTTTTTTGGCCACATGCAGCGGGGCGGCGGACCATGACTGTTTCAAAAGTCGAAACAAACCCACCGGATTTCGGGGATTATACCGCTCTTCACGGGCTTCTGCGCGACGCTTTCGCCTATATGGAGGCGCGGATCGATCCTCCCTCGTCGCTGCACGCCATGTCCCCCGACGATCTTGCCGCCCAATCCGCCGAGATGGACCTGCTTCTTGTCCGTGCTGCCGGTCAGCCTGTCGCCTGCCTGTTCGGGCATTCACGACCCGACTGCTACTACATCGGCAAGCTTGCCGTTGCTGCACCGCAGCGTAGCAAGGGCCTTGCCCGCGAATTAATCAACACCGCCGCGACCCGCGCGCGCGCGCTCGGCCATGACGTGCTGGAGCTGAACACGCGGGTAGAACTGGTCGAAAACCACGCCGCATTCGCACGTCTTGGATTTCATCAATCCGGCGTCTTCACCCATCCCGGCTACGACCGCCCCACATCCTTGACCTTTCGCCGACCGCTCTGACAGGACGCACACCCTTTCCCCTGCGCGCGGCCTGCCGTAAACAGCGGGCAAGCGGGCGCGCGCGCCCAAGGGGGACAGAGCCACAGACATGACCGAACCAGCCATTACGCCCGAATTGATCGCATCCCACGGCCTGACGCCGGACGAGTATGACCGGATCCTCGAGATCATCGGCCGCGCGCCGAGCTTTACCGAACTGGGCATCTTTTCCGCCATGTGGAACGAGCATTGTTCCTACAAATCGTCCAAGAAGTGGCTGCGCACCCTGCCCACCACCGGCCCACAGGTCATCTGCGGCCCCGGCGAGAACGCGGGCGTGGTCGATATCGGCGACGGTCAGGCCGTGGTCTTCAAGATGGAAAGCCACAACCACCCCTCCTACATCGAACCCTACCAGGGGGCTGCCACCGGCGTCGGCGGCATCCTGCGCGATGTCTTCACCATGGGCGCGCGCCCCATCGCGGCGATGAACGCGCTGAGCTTCGGCGAAAAAGACCACCCCAAGACACGACAGCTGGTGCACGGCGTCGTCGAAGGCGTGGGCGGCTACGGCAATTGCTTTGGCGTGCCCACCATCGGCGGCGAGGTCCGCTTTCACGCCGCCTATAACGGCAATTGTCTTGTGAACGCCTTTGCGGCCGGTCTGGCCGATGCCGACAAGATCTTCTATTCGGCGGCCTCCGGCGTGGGAATGCCGGTGGTCTACCTCGGCGCCAAGACCGGGCGTGACGGGGTTGGCGGGGCGACGATGGCATCCGCCGAATTCGACGACACCATCGAGGAAAAGCGCCCCACCGTGCAGGTGGGCGACCCCTTTACCGAAAAACGCCTGCTCGAGGCCTGTCTCGAGTTGATGGCATCGGGCGC